>CAWJTH010000215.1:0-76028 GCA_963845495.1 uncultured Chitinophagaceae bacterium | reverse complement strand
AACCAAGTACAGTACATAATAATGTATTGCTTAACCAACATGCAACATTATTTCTATCTAAATAAACCCGTCTTATATTTATCGATGGAATCAAAGCTTTTACTAAGTCTATTGGTTTTATTATTTGCTTGTAATACCAAAAAAGATGAACCGTTTACTTTCAAGCCTGTAAAAAATGTGCCTTTATCTTATATAAATGCAAATCATATTAATTTTTCAAATCATCAGGACACGCTTTATTATAAGCAATCAACATTTTCAGGCCATTGCTATTTGTTATTCCCATCAGGCGATACCTCATTTGTGAAATCTTATTTGAACGGATTGGAAGAAGGCCTCCAAATTAAATGGTACGACAATAAACAATTAGCAGAAAAAAGACGATATGTAGATGGCAAAAAGGAAGGTTTGCAAGAAGCTTGGTGGCCGGATGGAAAACAAAGATTTTTATTTACGACGATGCAAGACGCGTTTGTTGGTGAATTAAAAGAATGGAACCAAGCAGGCTTGTTGTTTAAAGATTTCCACTATGTAAATGGGCAGGAAGAAGGAAGCGAAAAAATGTGGTGGGATAATGGCAGCGTCCGTGCTAATTATGTAATAAGGAACGGTAAAAGGTATGGGTTGTTAGGCATTAAAATTTGTGTAAATGCTTATGATTCAATCAAGAGGAATAAGTAGTTAGTATTTAGTACTTAGTAGTTAGTAGTTGGTAGTTGGTATTAAGTACTTAGTATTTTGCACTTAATACTTAGTACTTAGTACTTAATACTTAGTACTTAATACTTAGTACTTAATACTTAGTACTTAATACTTAGTACTTAATACTTAGTACTTAATACTTAATACTTAATACTTAGTACTTAGTACTAAATACTTATATCTGTATTGTGTTCAATTGCCCAACAACAACCAAAAAACAATGAAATTCTATCAATCGAAATCCGCATTATCCATTATTCATTGTTCACTCTTGATTGTGCTTGCAGCTTGCAATCATCAGCCAAAAGAATTACCGTTGCCATTTATTAACAAGCCCGATTTTACCCCAGAATGGATCGACAAAACCGACAGCGGCTACAAAAATATCCATACCATCCCGGCATTTTCGTTTACCGATCAAGATGGTAAAACCATCACCGAAAAAACGGTAGATGGAAAGATTTATGTGGCCGATTTTATATTTACCCGTTGCGGCAGCATTTGCCCTACCATGACTACAAACATGGGTATTTTACAACAGAAGTTCAAAAATGATAATAATGTTTTACTACTCTCCCATTCGGTTACGCCAGATATTGATAGCGTTTCGGTTTTAAAAAAATATGCTGAAAAAAAAGGAATAATTTCTGGCAAATGGCATTTGCTTACCGGCAGTCAAGAACAGATTTATAGCCTTGCCAAAAAACAATATTATGCCAGCGATACCATTGGGTATTACCAAACAGGCAATCAATTTTTACATACCGAAAACTTTTTATTGATCGATAAACACCGCCGTATCCGTGGTGTTTATAATGGTACTTTACCTTTAGAAATGGAAAGATTGGCAGATGATATTGTAACGTTGGAAAAAGAAGGCAATGATTAAATTAATGAGAATTCAAATAACAAAATCGCATTTTTAAAAAGAACAGGAAGGCATCTTAAAGGCTAAACGCACGTTATCAAAGACGAAAATCATCTCATCAAAGAACAAAATCATCTCCGCAAAGAACAAAATCATCCTCTCAAAGAACAAAATCACTCTCCCAAAGAACGAAATCACTCTCTCAAAGAACAAAATCATTCTCTCAAAAAACAAAATCATCCTCTCAAAGAACAAAATCACTCTCTCAAAGAACAAAATCATCTCCGCAAAGAGCAAAATCACTCTCTCAAAGAACAAAATCATCCTCTCAAAGAACAAAATCATCTCCTCAAAGATTACATGCAATTATCCAATGCCTAAATTTTGGTTACCAATACCTAACTTAACGTGAGTTTTGGATAGTATTTACTGATAATCAGACACTTGTCGTTTAAAATTTGTTAGCAGCACGAGACGTTCCTACGGAACGAGCATTTACTATGACGACCACCGACCTAAGCCGTTACCAACGAAATGTTCCTACGGAACAATGGGAACACTGCTTTTGTTCCGTAGGAACATTTCGTTGGTAGTAAAAATATATTTAGATGCTTTGCCCTCGTTCCGTAGGAACGTTTTGTGCCATTAAACCCAAGATATGATCAAGTTGGTGGTCTGGTCAAGCTTAACGGCAAAATATTTAAGTATACAACCGCAAGACCCAAAACTCACGTTAACTTAGTTCTCGTACATCTATTTAAAATTGAATACGTTTACATGAATTTAATAATAACCTATCCTTTTAAAAAAGAAGACAGCAGTTATTAGAACTAAACGCTCATTTCAATAGCTTCGCTCTGTTTTAAATTGTGCTGCTACATGAAGCGTTCCGAATTAATTCAACAATTATCCACTACTACAAATTGGGATGTTATTGTTATTGGCGGTGGCGCTACCGGTTTGGGTATTGCAATGGATGCAACTACCAGACAATACAAAACTTTGTTGGTTGAACAGGCCGATTTTGCAAAAGGCACTTCTAGCAAAGCTACCAAGCTGGTGCACGGTGGTGTGCGTTACTTGGCGCAGGGCGATTTGGGTTTGGTAAGGGAAGCTTGTCGCGAAAGAGGTTTGCTGCTCAAAAATGCACCGCATCTAACCAAAAACGAAACATTTGTTATCCCCAATTATTCTTGGTTCAACAATATAAAATATGCTCTTGGCTTAAAATTTTACGATCTGTTGGCCGGCAAACTAAGTTTAGGGGCATCAAAATATATTAACAAGCAAAAAACAATTGCAGCTTTACCAACGATTGAACAAAATGGCCTAAAAGGCGGTGTAGTTTATCATGACGGTCAATTCGATGATTCGCGGCTTGCGTTGAATATTGCCCAAACCGCCATTGAAAACGGTGCTTGTGTATTAAATTATTTCAAAGTTGAAAAACTGTTGAAAGATGCCAACAAAAAAGTTAAAGGCATTATTGTAAAAGACGTGGAAACAGGTGTTTTACATGAAGCGACCGGAAAAGTGGTTATAAACGCAACCGGTGTTTTTGTTGACGATATTTTGCAGATGGATGAACCGGAAGCCAAGCACATTGTAAGGCCAAGCCAAGGCGTACACCTTACGCTTGATCGATCATTTTTACCGGGTGAATACGCTTTAATGATTCCTGAAACCGACGACGGACGAGTGCTTTTTGCGGTTCCTTGGCATAACAAATTAATTGTTGGCACCACCGATACACTTGTTGACAACTGCGAGCTAGAGCCACATGCATTGGATGCCGAAATTGAATTTATTCTTGCCACCGCCGGCAAATATTTAACTAAAAAACCGCTGCGTAGCGATGTATTGGCCGTTTTTGCGGGTCTGCGTCCGTTGGCCGCACCTGCAAAAGACGGTGCCAAAACCAAAGAAATATCTCGCAGCCATAAAATCATTGTTTCCAATTCTGGTTTAATCACCATCACCGGCGGTAAATGGACAACCTTCCGCCGAATGGCGCAAGATACTTTGCAAAAAGCAATAGCATTAGGCGCATTGCCAAACAAGCCATGCGTTACCGAAACTCTGCACATTCATGGTTATGTTGCCGATCCAAACCGTACAGATCCCTTGTGTTTTTATGGTGTTGATTTAGAAGGCATTAAAGCGTTAACGGATACTGATTCAAGTTTAAGCGAACATTTGCATGAAAGTCATCCTTACACAAAAGCAATGGTAGTTTGGGCCATTAGAAACGAGTTCGCCAGAAAAATAGAAGACATACTAGGCCGACGTTTCCGCTTATTGTTTTTAGATGTACACGCTGCTGTAAAGGTTGCCCAAATAGTTGCTGAATTAATGGCCAAAGAACTTGGAAAAGATAAAGAATGGATACGACAAGAATTGAATGATTTTGCCTTACTTTCAAAAGGATATATGCTTAAAGTTTAGAAGTTTAAAGGTTTAGAAGCCTAGGAGTTTACATTTTCACGAGTTTGGAAACATTGGCAAGTTAAGTCGTGTAACCACAGAAATATTTAATAATCAATGTTCAATATTTAAACTCAATAAAACACCGTGACTTTTCTGTTAGATATTGAGCATTGAATGTTTGATTATTAACGCGAGTTTTGGGTAGTATTTACTCATACTCAAATACTTGTCGTTTAAAATTGACAAAAATTTTTGACGCTGTCCAGTTTTTTTGTTGATAATGGCCAAAGCATTGTTCAGCAGCACGAGACGTTCCTATGGAACGAGCATTTATTATAACGCCTCCCACCTAAGCTAAAATACATTTAGGTGCTTTGCCCTCGTTCCGTAGGAACGTTTTCTGCCGTTAAATCCAAGATATGATCAAGTTGTTGGTCTGGTCAAGCTTAACGGCAAAAAATATTTTTTACATAGGTATACAACGGCAAAAGACCCAAACTCACGTTATTAATTTTTTTAAGTTAACCACATGCTTACGCTCGTGAACCCGGAACTCGTGAACTTGTAAACTTCTGAACGATTAAACTTCCCTATTTTTAAAGCCTAAACGTTTGCCGTATGAACACGAATGAAAAGTTCATTCTAGCCCTCGATCAGGGTACGACCAGTTCCCGTGCCATTATTTTTAACCATCAAGGCAATATTGTTGCCGTTTCTCAAAAACCTTTCGAACAAATTTTTCCGCAACCGGGTTGGGTAGAACATGATGCCAACGAAATTTGGTCTTCCCAATCATCGGTTGCAGCAGAAGTTATTGCCAAAGCCGATTTAAACGGAACCAATATTGCTGCTATCGGTATTACTAACCAACGCGAAACAACTGTGGTTTGGGACAGGGAAAGCGGCATGCCGCTTTGCAACGCAATTGTTTGGCAAGATAGGCGCACGGCAAAATACTGTGATCAACTGAAAGCCGAAGGTTGGGCCAATACAATAAAAAACAAAACTGGTTTGGTGATTGATGCCTATTTCAGCGGTACCAAAGTAAAATGGATATTGGACAATGTGGAAGGCGCCAGGGAAAAAGCGGAAAAGGGCGAACTCTGTTTTGGCACCATAGATAGTTGGCTGATTTGGAAATTTACCCGCGGTAAAATGCATATTACCGATGTGTCAAATGCCAGTCGCACTATGCTTTTCAACATCAACACCATGCAATGGGATAAAGAATTGTTGACACTTTTTAATATCCCTGAAAGTATGCTGCCCGAGGTAAAACAAAGCAGCGAAGTGTATGGCGTTACGGCCACTACGCTATTTGCAACCAAAATTCCCATTGCGGGAATTGCCGGAGATCAACAAGCAGCCTTGTTCGGTCAAATGTGCGTTACAGCTGGTATGACAAAAAATACCTACGGAACAGGTTGTTTTATGTTGATGAATACGGGCAATACACCTGTTTTCTCTAACAACAATTTATTGACCACCATTGCGTGGCAAATAAACGGTGAAACTACTTATGCCTTGGAAGGCAGCGTATTTGTAGGTGGCGCGGCTGTGCAGTGGTTGCGAGACGGCTTGGGCATTATAAAAAACGCAGCCGAAAGTGAAGCGTTAGCCGCATCTGTTGAGGATAACGGCGGCGTTTATTTTGTGCCGGCGCTTACCGGGCTTGGTGCACCTTATTGGGATCAATACGCAAGGGGAACTATTGTTGGCATAACCCGTGGCACTACGGCTGCACATTTTGCACGTGCTGCGTTAGAAGGGATTGCGTTTCAAGTATATGATTTGTTGAATAGTATGGAATCTGACTCCGGCAAAAAATCAATTGAATTAAGGGTGGATGGCGGTGCTGCCATGAACGATATGTTGATGCAATTTCAAGCTGATATTTTTGGTAGCAACGTAGTTAGGCCGTTGGTTTTTGAAACTACCGCTTTAGGTGCCGCTTACCTTGCCGGTCTTGCCGTTGGCTACTGGAAAAACATTGATGACATAAAAAGCCAATGGGCAATTGAGCAAAAATTTGTTCCTACAATGGAAAAAGCCGATGCAGAAAAACTGCTCCGCCATTGGAAAAAGGCGGTGGAAAAATCTAGAGAATGGGCGGAAGAATAATGGTGAGCAGTGAGTAGTGAATTGTGAATTGTGAAAAGTGAAATGTGAGCGGTGAATGGTGAAAAGTCAGAAGTCATTAACTGTAAAAGTTTGGTTTTGTCTTTCATTTTCAAGCTAGTGAGGTACGACCGGACTTACAAATGATGTATCTGCAGCCAAGGCCGTTGAGTTTTCTTAGGTAGTAAGAAATTATCGTACTATTTATTTTGCAAGCGTAAGTTTTGGTCTAAACTATTACACATTAACCATCGATCTATATTAAACCACCAAGAATTTTATCTCAACAACAACCACTCAACATTCACCACTCACTTTTCACCATTCACCACTCAACATTCACTACCCGCCATTCACTATTCACCACTCCACTGACGATCATTAATTAAAACAAAAGTATGTCTCCATTTATAGCCGAATTAATCGGCACCATGTTAATGATTTTATTAGGTAATGGCGTAGTGGCCAACGTTGTTTTGGAAGGTACCAAAGGCAATGGTGGTGGCTGGATTGTAATTACAACAGCTTGGGCTTTGGCAGTTTTTGTTGGCGTTTCAGTGGCTGGGCCTTATAGCGGCGCACACTTAAATCCCGCCGTTACATTAGCATTGGCCATAGCGGGAAAGTTTGCATGGGCCAGTGTTCCAGCTTATATCGGCGCACAATTTATTGGAGCCATGTTGGGTGCATTATTGGTTTGGTTAATGCACAAAGATCACTTTGACCGCACCGACGATAGCGGCGCAAAATTGGCTGTATTTTGTACCGGCCCTGCCATTAGAAATAGCCCCATTAATTTCTTATGCGAAATGGTGGGCACATTCGTACTCATTTTTACCATTCTTTATTTTACCAATGCAGAAATTACACTCGGTCATCAAGCAATTGGTTTAGGTTCAATCGGTGCTTTGCCCGTGGCATTTTTGGTTTGGGCTATCGGCCTTTCTTTAGGCGGCACCACGGGTTATGCCATCAATCCCGCACGAGATCTTGGCCCCAGGTTTATCCATTATTTATTACGTATTCCTTCTAAATTTGGCAGCGATTGGAAATATGCTTGGATACCTGTTTTAGGCCCAGTAGTAGGTGCTTCACTTGCTGCATTATCTTATTTATTTTTAAAATAGTTATATGAAATGTAATATTGCTTGCTATTTATTATTGGCTTGTTTGTGTTTTAGTTGCCGCCCCAAAACAGACGATGCCGCCGCCATTAAACAATTATTGGAAAAAGAATCTGCCACTTGGCGCTCGGGTGATGTAAAGGGTCACGCCGATTGTTGGCAAATACAACCATACAGCAAAATATTAATCTCAACCCCCGAAGGTAAAATGATTGATGTGCCGCCCACTATGATGATAAACCCGATGTCCGGCAGTATGGGCAAAGGTGGTTTTTCGGTGAATACCAATTATAAAATGAGTATTCACGATAACGATGCTTGGGTAAGCCACAATGAAGTTTCTACCGCAAAAGATGGAACAAAAACCTATACAATCGAAATGAGGTTATTGGAAAAAATAGACGGCCAATGGAAATTAGTGGGTGAATCGATCCATGTTTATAGGCCGTAATTACTTTTTATCGCGAATTTGAATACTTCATACAAACAAGCCGTTTTAATGAAACGGCTTGTTTGTATGAAGTATTCGGTTATAGGTTAAGCCCATTAGCTTTTTGATAAATTTGCTTCTATGTAATCAAAGCTTTGTTTAATGCTTTTAAAATGATCAGGCATATAAATACCGTCCTGTTCCACAAAGAAGTATTGTAAGCCAGCGGTTTCTGCCGCAGTAAATATTTTGGTAAAATCAATAGCGCCGGTACCAATTTCAGCAAATTTTACTGATTTTAATATATCCATGGTTGGCTTTTCATCCATTTTGCTGCCTGTAATTTTTTCGGTTGATGATTTATCGATGTCTTTAATATGCCACATGGGAAAACGGCCTG
Organism: uncultured Chitinophagaceae bacterium; assembly: GCA_963845495.1. Classification (GTDB taxonomy): domain Bacteria; phylum Bacteroidota; class Bacteroidia; order Chitinophagales; family Chitinophagaceae; genus JAZKFT01. The sequence continues at coordinate 67,959 of CAWJTH010000215.1, read as the reverse complement.
GATGTTTTTTAAACATACTTATGGGATCGATGCCCGATTTTACCGCCCAAAACAAATCCAGCTCAAAAAATACATTTGCCTTATTGGTTTCGGCTAACAAAATATCATAACCTGTACTGCCGTTTGATAATTTCCTAAATTCAAAAAAATGATTGTGGTAAGCCATGTGTATGTTGAATTGTTTTCCGTATTCGGCTGCTTTGTTTAATTGCGCTGCCATAAATTTATATTCATCCACGGTCATTTTATCCCAAAGGGCAATCGGCGGAACAGGCACCACAAAATACTGCTGACCAATTTCGGCAGCGGCGGCCATTTGTAACTTCAGTGCTTCATCAGCCCCGTTGCCAACAGTTAAAAAATCATTTATTTGATAATGGCCGCTATGCGAAACAAGGTTGTTTTGTTTTAGTAACAACTTAAATTCCTTCGCACCCATACCCCAAAAAAGTTCCTTTTTGCCCGGCCCGGCGTACGGGTGAAACGTTTCCACATGCGCAAACCCGATTTTAGCTACTTTTTCGATTGTGCCTTTCGCGTTTTTGTCCAAATCATCGCGAAGCGTATATAATTGTAACCCTACTTTACGCTTATCCAATTTATACATACTAAACAAATTGTTTACTGGAAGCATCGTTCCGGCAGCAATTAAAGCGGCCTGTTGCATAAAAACTTTTCTATTCATCGATCGTTTTTTAAGAAAGATGCGAGGCAAACAATGCATCTTTTTTGAATGATTATTCTTGAATAGATAAAGTTAATGGTATAAGTAATAGCAACCCAGAAAGTTGAAGGTAATAATAGGCTGCAAACAAGAATTGAATTAAAAAGGATGCATCAAAAATGCATTAATATGTTTTTTGTGAACCTGATATATTAAGTTTATACAAATGAAAATTAGTCACAATTGTACATACAACCGTGTTCCAGAAAACGACTATGATAAAGGACAAATCCCTGCACAAACAACGTGGCGTTGCTTTTACAACTATAAAACTCAATAAAATCTTTCGCTATAAAGCACAAAAATTAGACAAAAAATTATCGCGTTGGCTTTTTAGCTGATACCAAAAATTTTGTTCTTCGCTAATTGCCTCTTTGTGCCACGGAATGCCTCGCCCCACAAAATTATAGCAAATGTCATCGGCCAAACCCATTACCGCGTTTAATCCTGTTTTTCCTTTCCAATTTGGATACTTGGCTAAAATTTTTTCTGCCGCTTCGTCGTTAATCTCCACATCAAAAATATCGGCAATCAAATCTTGGATTTTGTATTGGGCGTTATCGCCGTCAATTAATAAATTGGTAGTTCCCATGTTTATTTTATAGTATGCTTTTCATTGCAAAACTTGTTCCATCTTTCTTTTATATTTATTAATCGAGGATTTTAAATAAGTACAAACATTTTTTTGCGAAAAAACGAAGAATTATCATCATATTTGAAACAAGAAAGCCAAAAGATTACAGCTTATTCTGCCAAATGATGTTGGCCATTGTAAGCTACATTTTCTTTCAACCAATATTCTTATATAAACGGCCGGGCGTATTTATTATATTATCGAAAAATATATAGAAAGCCATCATCCGAAAGATTGTTGACACCAATTGAGGCGGCGTATATTGCGGAGTTGTTTGGTTATTTCGACCTGTTCAAAAATGTTTTAGGTATATGACGCATAATGTTGGGATAAATATCGGTCAAAATAAATCCAATGCCACCGATCCACAAAATTTGCAACTTTCGATGCAGGCCGCAGGTGTTGGCTCTTGGAATATTTATCCCGCTGAACAAGAAAATAACCTTTGGGATGAACGTTGCAGAGAACTGTTACAAATCCCCCTTCATCAACCAATATCTTTATTTGACGCCTTTCAATCAGTGCATCCTGATGATAAGCTAGACATAATAACAGCCATTAACAACCTATTAAGCTTACCTTCCGATACAAATATTGATGTTAGCTTCCGCATATTTGACGGTCATCCCGAAAAATTTAATTGGGTCAGGCTTATCGGTAAATCTTATTGTAACGATGTAGCTAAACCCTACCGTGTCTCGGGTATTGTAATGGATGCATCGCCACAAAAAAAATTAAGAGACGAAATAGCCGACCGGCAGATACAAATTGCCGCACAAACACTTGCACACAAAGAAGTAGCCGCAAGCGAGGCACGTTTCCGCACTATTGTTGAACAAGCGCCTATTGCTATTGCTATGCTTGCAGGTAGAAACCTGAAAGTAGAAGCTGCAAACGACAGCATTTTAAAATTGTGGGGTAAAGACAAATCTATTATAGGATTGGATTTGGACGACGCCTTGCCCGAAATAAAAGAACAAGGTTTTATAACATTGTTGGAAGACGTGTTTGATACCGGTCAACCTTTTTTGGGTTACGGCACATTGGCCAAACTAGTACGCAACGGCACGTTAGAAGATGGATATTTTGATTTTGTTTACACACCCATGCGTGATGTGAATGACAAAATTACAGGCGTGATGGTGCTGGCAATGGAAGTGACAGCACAGGTGTTGGCACATACGGCTGTAGAAGAAAGTGAACGCCGCTTTAGAAACATTGTTGAGGAAGCGCCTGTTGCCACCTGCCTTTTTGTTGGGCGTGAAATGATAATTGAAGTAGCCAACGAAAGGATGATTGATATTTGGGGTAAAGGATATTCAGTTATTGGAAAACCGCTTGCCGAAGCTTTACCCGAATTAAAAGGCCAGCAATTTTCACAAATTTTAGATGATATTTTCACCACCGGAAAAGCATATTCAGCAAAAGATACGCCTGCCGATTTGGTTGTAGATGGGAAACTGAAAACTTTTTATTTTGATTTTACCTACAAACCACTTTTTAATGCCGCTGGCAAAGTGTACGGTATTATAGATATGGCTGTTGATGTAACGGCACAGGTAATAGTCCGTAAAAATTTGGAAGAAAGCGAACTTTTTGCAAAAAGCATCATCCATAATTCTCCAGTAGCCAAAATGGTAGTTTTAGGTAAAGAGATGGTTATAAAAACGGTGAACGAACACATGTTGGAAATGGTTAGCAACAATGCTACCATTATAGGCTTGCCGTTTGCTGAAGCTTTGCCCGAACTGGCTGATTCACCCATGTTTGCCAGGTTAAAACATGTACTTGCAACCGGACAAACTTATTACCAGCCAGAAGAAAAGCATGAGCTGACAAGATATGGGAAGTCTTACACTGGCTATTATAATGTGATTTACAAAGCATTGCCCGATGTGTCTGGCAAATATTACGGTGTAATTATTACTGCCATAGAAGTAACCGACCAAGTAAATGTTCGCAATGCGCTAGAAGTGAGCGAAAACAGGTTAAGAAGTTTGGTGGAAAGTGCGCCTTTCCCGATTGGCGTTTATGTAGGAAAGGAAATGACGATAACGATTGCCAATCAATCAATTTTAGATGTTTTTGGAAAAGGGAACGATGTAATAGGAAAAAAATATTCTGAAATATTGCCTGAACTGGAGAACCAAGCAATTTTTGAGCAATTGGACAGCGTTTTTACCACAGGGATCCCCATCCATAAAAGAAACCAACAAGTTGATATATTAATTGAAGGTAAAATTAAAAGCTTTTTTTTCAATTATAGTTTTATGCCGCTTTTTGATACAAGTGGCAATATTTATGGTGTAATGAATACCGCGGCCGATGTTACCGATTTGGTATCTGCCAAACAATTAGTTGAACAAACCGAAGCCTCGCTTCGCGGGGCAGTGGAATTGGCCGAATTGGGAACTTGGAGTATTAATTTAACAACCGGTATCCTTGATTATTCAGCAAGGCTACGAGATTGGTTTGGTTTTGCCGAGGATGAAATCATCACCATAGAAAAAGCTTATAGTGCTATAAAAGAAAGCGACAGGGAGATTATTAAAAAATCGATGTTATCAGCCATAGAACCATGGTCGAAACATATGTATGATGTAGAATATACTGCCATTAATAAAATTACCGGTAAGGAAAGGATAATACATGCGCAAGGCAAGGCCTTTTTTACCGAAAAAGGTGATGGCTACAAAGTTGTAGGTACTGCGCAAGATGTAACCGAGCAACGCAAAATACAGTTGGCTTTGGAACAAGAAGTTCAATTACGCACGGAAGAATTAGCCGCCAGCAACCAAAAACTACAAATGGCAATTGAGGAATTGGAAAAAACAAATACCAGATTGTTACATTCCAATGAGGAACTGGCGCAATATGCCTATGTTGCAAGTCATGATTTGCAAGAGCCGCTCCGAAAAATCCGCATGTTTTCAAGCATGTTGGGCAATAAAGATGGCCTTCCAGCCAATGAAAAAGCATTGATTGATAAAATCAGGTCTTCATCAGAAAGAATGTCGATGTTGATCCAAGATTTACTGGAATTTTCAAGATTGCTAAAAGCTGAAACTTTGATGCGACCTGTAAATATTAATGCAATAATGGAGGCTGTAATAGATGATTTTGAATTGACGATTAAAGAAAAAAAGGCCATCATGGAAGTTGGGAACTTACCTGTAATTGAAGCGGTAAACCTACAAATGAACCAACTTTTTTATAATTTGCTAAGCAATGCATTAAAATTTACGGCACCGGGCAAATACCCACATATTTCCGTTCAATCACATTTAATTAGCCACGAACAAGCCGCCATATATATTCCCGACATTTTCTCTTTTAGTAACTACCACCACATCACTTTCACCGACAATGGTATTGGGTTTGAAGCGCAATATTCAGAGCAAATTTTCGAAGTTTTTAAACGTTTGCACGGTCGCGACATCTATCCAGGTTCGGGCATTGGCTTAGCACTTTGCCGCAGGATTGTTAGCAATCACCATGGTCATCTTTTTGTAGAATCAAAGCCAAATCAAGGAACAACATTTCATATCATTGTTCCCGACAAGCAACACAACACCCATTCTACTTTACCTGAAAATTTTAACTGGACAGCAAATTAATATTAAACAACATGGCACTAAACGGACCAATTTTACTGATTGAAGACGATTCAAATGATGCGGATGTAATTATGACAGCTATTAAAGAGCTAGGGGTAAAAAATGAATTAAAACGATTTGATAAAGCGCAAGATGCCATTGATTACCTGATGGTTACAACAGATAAACCGTTGGTAATTTTAAGCGATATACGGATGCCAGAATTGGATGGCTTAGCTATGTTTAAACATATTGAGAATACAGAATATTTGCGAAAAAAATCAATCCCTTTTATATTTTTAACGGAAATAGCCACCCGTGAAATTATAAACGAGGTATATGACATTGGCGTGCAAGGTTTTTTTAAAAAACAAAGCAGTTATACCGCCCTCAAAGACCAATTATTGTCTATTTTGGTTTATTGGGAAAAATGTTTGCACCCCAACAAAGATGATTTTGCTTGAGTGGTGAATAGTGAGTAGTGAATGGTGAATATTGACCATTCACCATTCACTACTCACCACTGACCACTCACCATTCATCATTGACCATTCATTTCTTATCACTGACCACTCACCGCCACTCATTTTGCAAACGCTGGATGAAACCTATTCAATGTTTCGCGGAGGAATTCCCTGTCTAAATGCGTATAAATTTCAGTGGTGGTAATGCTTTCGTGGCCCAACATTTCTTGCACGGCACGAAGGTCTGCACCACCTTCCACCAAATGCGTAGCAAAAGAATGCCTAAATGTATGCGGTGAAATGTTTTTTGTAATGCCGGCTTGCTTTGCTAATTCTTTAATAATAAGAAAAACCATGATCCGCGACAGTCGTTTGCCATTTCTATTTAAAAACAAAATGTCTTCTTCGCCTTTTTTAATAGGTACATGTATCCGGATATTATTGCGGTAAATATTGATAAATTTAATAGCATCGCGGCCAATAGGCACCAACCGTTCTTTATCACCCTTGCCAATTACACGGATGAAACCTAAATCCAAATACAAGCAGCTTAACCTTAAATTAATTACCTCGCTTACACGCAAGCCGCAACTGTACAGCGTTTCCAAAATAGCTTTATTTCTACCACCTTCTGGTTTGCTCAAATCAATTTTGGCAATCATTCCAGCAATTTCTTCCAAAGCTAAAACGGGCGGTAACTTGCGAGAAGTTTTTGGCGCTTCCAATAATTCAATCGGATGATTTGTTGTTATCTGTTCCAACAAACAATATTTGTAAAAACTCCGGATGCCGCTAATAATCCTAGCTTGGCTGCCTGCCGTCATGCCCAGTTCGCCGATCCATTGTAAAAATTGCTGCAAATCTTTTAGCACAATCTCATCTGGGGATTTGGTTTGATTAGTGGCTAGCAAATACTGCGTCAATAAATCCACATCGTGCAAATACGCTTCCACTGAATTTCCACTCAACGATTTTTCCAATTGCAGCCAAGCTTTAAAGCCTTTTTTATATGAATCCCACATGTTTGCAAATTAAAAATTAAAAAGTATAAAGTATAAAATCAAATCTTGATGCTATCGCCTTTCATTCAAGTTTTTACTTTTTAATTTTTAATTTACAAAGTGTTGTTTCAATATTTTGGAAATCTCGTCGGCTTTGTCCATTACCATTGCATGTTTGCCCCCGTTAATGGTGTAATTGGCTTTTACATATTTAAGTGGCAATAACACGTCGTTATTACCATGTATGTGGATTACATTTTTGGGAATTGATTTGTTTTCCCAAGTTAAAATACTGCCAACAGCCCATTTGGCAAACTTCATATCTGTTTCGCTGGCCATCTGTAGCAACATTTCTTTTTGTTCTTTTCCTTCTGTGCTCATCATCCACATAAACAATCCTTTGGGCGATTTCATGATATTGTTTGGAACCAGTTTGTATAGTGGAAAATATTTTCCAGCCCTAAAATAAGGTGGTAACTCGGTGCTTGTTTTATTGCTAGAAATCAGCACCACTTTAGCTTTCGGCTTTGCCAATGCAATTTCTGATGCTAACATACCGCCAAATGAAAGCCCAACAACATTTGGGTTTTCTTCTGGCATCAACGCCATCAATCGCATAGCATAAGCATGTAAACTTTCGTTTTTGTTGGGCGGTAGCCAGTCCATAAAAACTGGATGGCAAAACGATAAATCTAAAAAATGAAAGGCCCGCTCATCAGCACCAAGTCCGCTAATAAAATATATTTTAGGTTTGATCGTATCAATTTTCAACATAATTTTTCTTCAAAGCTCAAAGCTAACTGCTCAAAGCTCATAGCTGCTTAATTTTGCAAACATGGCAGAAGATTTAAACATACATAAAGGCAGTAAAACGGAACAATACGAAACGTTAATACCACAAATAAAGGGATTATTAGAAGGCGAGCCTGATTTGGTAGCTAACCTTGCAAACATTGCTGCGGCATTAAAAGAACAATTTGGTTGGTTGTGGGTTGGTTTTTATTTGGTAAAAAAAGATGAATTGGTGCTGGGGCCGTTTCAAGGGCCGGTTGCTTGCACCCGCATTAAAAAAGGGCGGGGTGTTTGCGGCACTAGCTGGGCGCAGGCGAAAACATTAATTGTAGATGACGTAACAAAATTTCCCGGTCATATAGCTTGCAGCAGTTTATCCAGTTCAGAAATTGTTGTACCCATTTTGCATAATGAAAACGTGATGGCAGTATTAGATGTTGATAGTGAAGACTTAGCACAATTTGATGAAACCGATCAAACTTATTTGGAGCAAATTGTTGGATTGTTAAAATGGGAGTAAGAAGGCGCAAGGCACAAGCTCAAGTTTCAAGGCACAAAGATTCAAGCCACAGAGGTTAACACAATACTTTTCAAAAAATAAAAAGCTGAAAGCATACACTAAACAATAATTGTTTTTTTGTATACTTTCAGCTTTTACACTATTATAAAGCTCTACTTACGTCTTGAATCTTGTGCCTTGAAACTTGAACCTTGTGCCTTTGCGTATTCAGCTTCCTACGGGTGCCTTCTATCGCCACCATGTTGTGTTTGTGGTTGAGGGTTATTTGCTGGCCTGTTGTTATTTTGATTTTGTGGTGGTGCCTGTCTTACCGGCGCAGTGGTAGCGTTGGATGATTGAAAATTTTGTACCCTTGCTTGACCCCTGTCGTGTTGTTGCTCTTGACGGTTTAAGTTTTGGATAACATTAGGCTGTGCATTGGTAACAGGTTTCCACTGGCCTTGTTGGCGTTGTTGCCATTGGTTTTGATTGTTATTGTTTGTATTTGCTTGCGGCGTTGCAGTTGTTTGTGGAGGTGTATTCGTGCGTGGAGGTTGGGCAGGGTTTGATGCAGGGCGGGTGCCGGTATTATTATTTCCAGGAGTATTATTATTTCCAGGGGTATTATTTACATTTCTTTGATAAACATTCCCTGCCCTATCGGTTGTAATTTCGGTGTTGGCTGGTATTTGCCTATTTGATTGTTGTTGGGTTGGCATTCTACCAGTAGTAAAACCATTACCACTATTACCGCGATTGTTGGGTTGTTGATTATTGTTAGACCGGTTGTTATTAAATCCCCTGTTATTGTTTACAGTGGTCACATCCCTGCGATAATTATAAATATTATTACTGATACTTACATTATTTCTAGTATTTACATTGTTGAAACCCCTATTAGTATTCTGTGGCCTTGCGCCATAATAACCTGTTGTACGGATGGCTGTTCCGCGGAATGGTGGATGATATACTGCAGGTCCCCACCAACCTCCTCTCCAACCGTTCCACCCATGATTTACAACGCCCGTATTAGCGAAACCTGTATGGAACCAATTGGTACGGTAATTAAAACCGATGCTCCAACCAGCCCATGGATTGTAGTGCATAGAAAAACCCCAAGTGTAAGGCCGTGGGAAATAATATCGGCCACGCCATGGTTTATAATAAAATCCGGTTCCGTACACAACAGTTGGCCCATAAATAAAGGTATTTAAGTAGCCGGGCGTATAACCCATGTACACCCAATCGGGCTGCACATCATAAATATACACGTACTTCATATTATAAACCGGATAGCTGGCCGGGATCATGTCCACTTCATCAGGCCTGTTTACACAAACGCTCCAAGGTCCTGTGGAAGCGGTAGATTCAAACCAAACACCGTTGTCTACATCATAGTATTTCCCACCAGAATAAATAACAGAATTCTGCGTGTTGGTAGCATATTGCATTTGTGTGCCAGCAATGTTTTCAAACTGCGGGTCACCATCATAACTTACATTGGTTGTAGCACTTTGCCTGTCTACTTTAGCTGTTTGCGGAATTTGCGCATCAATGATCGCTTCACGGGCCGCATCTGTTCCAGCTACGCTGGCCAATACGTTATCTTTTGGCGAACCTTCGGGTATTTTAGCAAAATCAGCGGGCAAAGTATTAGCTGCGATGTATTGCCAACCATTTTGTAAGCTAGCAGATTTATACCACCTGCCGGAAAGCAATACATAATACTGGCCGTCGCCTTGGTTAAAAAAGATGTCGTTTTCTGAATTGGAAACATAAGACAAACTTGTTCCGTCGATATTCGTCAACACTGGTACCCCTTCAGATTGAACCAATTCTGTAGGAGATGTTACCACAATAATATTGGGTGCCACATCGCTTGTGGCAGTTGTATTTTGGGTAGAAGCAGTATAAGCCGGATCGCTATTATCAGCGTTATCTACATCGCTTTGTACTTTATTTAAATTTGAAGGCGGGTTGCCTACAAAACTGTAAGGGCCGGTTACCGCCGGTGAGGCATACCATTTTTTTCCGCCATACAAATAAAAAGCACCGTCGGTATTTTTAACGATGGTAAACGGCGTATTTACCACAGCATCTAAACCCCAATCGTTATTGCGTTGGAATTGTGGATTGCCGTCAATCAATACCAAAATAGAAGGTTGATCAGTGTAAATAATTTTAGGTGGCGCAGTGCTCAGCCCTTTCGACAATTTCTTCTCTTCCGTGTTTTGATCCACCTGAGTAAGCAATTCATCCATGGGAAGCACAATGTTCATTTGCGGGATTTGTGTTTCCAAGGCAGATTTTAATGTTGCCGTCGTTGCGGCATCTTGGTCGCTGGCAAATTTTATATTTGGGATTTTTGCTGAAACTATCGTCACATTGCGGCTATCACGGTCGGTTTCAACGGTTTCAACCGCCCAAAAAGTGCCAAAAACAGGATCGGTCGCATTTGGGGCAAGCAACGAAACAGCGGACCGTGTTTTTAATATGTTGCCTGAAAAAGATTCAGGTTCCGGCTCATAAATTTTAATGACTGAGCCATCGTCGGTATTGATGGTTTTAGGCCAAATATCGTGCTGTGCCAATGCAGGAGCGGTAAAAGCAAAACAAATAATTGACATTAATCCGGCCAATTTTTTCATACAATTTGATTTTTATAAGGTGAAAGTTGTGCGTTGCAAGCTAAGACGGGCAAAAGGTAAACGAAGTCACAAAGAAAATGTGAAAGATTAATTAAAATTAACAATTGAAGGGTGAGATGCCATTTAGTTAAGATGTAAACACTCGAAAAGAAATATTCAATAAACAATACTCAATATTCAATAAAATACACTTGTTTTTTTTCATCGAGCGTTGCACATTGAGTATCAATCATTGAATATTTTCTTCCATTTAATCTAAAACAATTCAATAAATCGTGGTTCTACGCTAATTCAATCACCGTAATCTCTGGCAAAATCCCAACCCTACCCGGATAACCGATAAAGCCAAAACCTGGATTGACATATAGTTTTTGTTTTCCGTTTTCATACAATCCGTCCCATTCTTTGTACACCCATTGCACCGGACTAAACTTCAAACCTGGAATTTCTACACCAAATTGCATACCATGCGTATGGCCACTAAGGGTTAAGTCCACATCCTTATATTCGGTGTTTACTTCTTTGTCCCAATGGCTGGGGTCGTGGCTCATTAATATTTTAAAAGGAAGATGTTCGCTACCGGCATACGCTTTTTTCATGTCGCCATAACTATGAAAACGTGCTTTTGCACTAATGTTTTGTACGCCGATCAAAGCTATTTTTTCGCCTCCTTTTTCTAGTTCCACAAATTCATCCAGCAATAAGCGCCAACCCAGTTTAGCATGCCTAATTTTTAAATCTGCTAAGTTTGCTTGTTTCAACAATAGGGTTTCTCCGGTTGCATCGTGCCCAAAATAATAATCGCCATAATCGTGGTTGCCCAGTGAACTGTACACACCCATCGGCGCTTTCAATTGATTGAACACATCCATGTAATTGTCCATTTCCAAAGCCCGGTCGTTTACCAAATCGCCTGTAAACAAAATAATATCAGCTTTTTGTTGGTTGATAAGGTCAACGCCACGTTGCACCGCTTGCTTATCCATAAAACTGCCGCTGTGTATATCGCTGATGTGCAACACTTTAAGCCCCTTAAAAGTTGAAGGCAAGTTGTCGAAAGCTAGTTTTATATTTTTAATCTTGTAATTATATTTATTTCTAAAACCATAAATAAAAGTGCTAAAAAGTGCACCGCCAATGCCAAGCCCCAACCAACTTAAAAACACACTTCTACTAATACTGTCGCCGTCAATCGCTTCTTGCGGCGCATTTCGGGTACCAAGGCTGGTCCATATCCAAATAAAAAGGCGGCGCAAATCATCTACCAAAAAGAAAACCGAGGCAATTAATTGACTTAAAAAAAGACCGATTATAATGGCAAAAATGTAAGTACGTGCCGGCCGCTGCCATTGGTTGTAATTTACATAAGGTATTAAAGCAATAAATATGGCTGATAAAACCGAAACGGTGCAAAACACCACATAGATAAGTGTTTTGGTTTTTGGTGAAGCATTTTGTGCAACCGCTTTTATAGACACGTACACATACCAATCGATCAACAACATAATGACAACAAAAACTAACGACCCGACAGAACTCTTCATAGAAAATTTTTAAAGAAGCGGCAAAATTGGTGGAATAATTATAACACAACGTTTAATTGTAGCGGATGGTTGAGGCATTGCAAAATTTCCTGACTTGTAGCCCTATATTAAAAATATTATATTGATTCCCCTTTAAGCGATGGCTTCAAAAACATAAGAAATTAAATAGTTATAAACACTGGCTTGCTTACAACACAGGTTTTATACTGAAAGGCTATTTTTGCCGAAAACCATCAGCCTTGCTGGTAAACAACCGATGATAGACGAAACATTACAAACTGACCTTGAAAAAACCGACATTCTGCTAGAAAAGATAAAAGCACAATCCATCAGTTTTTTAAACAGTATTGCAGAACGTCCAACATCTACCCAACAAAAGATTGAAATAAATACGCAATTAGCCGAGCAAGGACTCGGTGCTGAAGGTAGTTTGGCATTATTCAACCAACAATTTGAACCGATTATTGTGGCGTCGACCGGCCCGAGATATTGGGGATTTGTAACCGGCGGCGCAACACCCGCGGCAATTATGGGCGATTGGCTAGCCAGTGTTTACGATCAAAATCCGCAATCAGCCAGCGGCCAAGGCGATATTTCAGCAGCCATTGAGCAAGAAACCATACAATTATTGCTGGATCTTTTTGGCTTGCCAAACAGTTTTTTAGGCGGATTTGTAACAGGCGCTACCCTATCTAACTTTACTTGTTTGGCCGTTGCAAGGCAATGGGTAGGTAAACAATTAAATAAAGATATTGCTAAAGAAGGGATCAGCTTCCCAATAAAAATTTTAACGGCAACACCGCATTCTTCAGCCATTAAATCGCTTGCGATGCTTGGCATAGGAAGTGGAAACCTAGTTAAAGTAAATGTATTGGAAGAAAATCATGAATCAATCAATATCAACGATTTAGAAGGCAAGATTAAAGCATTGGATAACGAACCGTTTATACTTATTTCAAGTGGCGGAACGGTAAATACGGTTGATTTTGACGACTTTAACACCATTGCTTCATTAAAAGAAAAATATCATTTTTGGTGGCATATCGACGCCGCTTTTGGTGGGTTTGCAGCCTGTTCACCCAAATATAAACACCTGTTAGCGGGTTGGGAATCGGCTGATAGCATTACAATAGATTGTCATAAATGGCTAAATGTGCCTTACGAAAGCGCTGTATTTTTTGTAAAAGAAAAGCATAAAGTTTTGCAAGTGGAAACATTTCAAAATTCCAATGCACCGTATTTGGGTGATCCTCTTGAAAACTTTAGCTATTTAAACTTTCTGCCAGAAAACTCACGGCGGCTGCGAGCTTTGCCGGCTTGGTTTTCATTAACGGCTTACGGCAAAAGGGGTTATGAAAGTATTGTTGAAAATTGCGTTGATGCCGCCAACTATTTTGGCGAATCAATTTTGGCAAGCGGTAAATTTGAACTATTGGCTCCCATTCGCCTAAATACGGTTTGCTTTACTTTGGCGGGAGAAACAAATCAAGAAAAAGTTTATGCCTTTCTCAGCCTATTAAACAAAACCGGACAAGTTTTTATGACACCAACCGTTTACAACAACAAAAAAGGAGTACGAGCCGCATTTGTAAATTGGCGAACGGAAAAGAAGGATATTGATTTGGCGGTAAAAGAAATGGATAATGTTTTAATGGATAATGGGATAATGGATAATGGAAAATGAATAATGAACAATGAATAATGATAATGAATAAACACACCTAAATACAAAACTTGCTTTATTGATTTTTTGAACTGTGAATTAGTGACTTCTAACTTTCTAACTTCTAACTTCCAAACTCTAACTTCTAAATTCTAAAAGAATGAAATTTACCTTTTACGGGCACTCGGCATTTTTAGTAGAAACAGCAGGTTATAAATTGCTGTTCGATCCATTTATTACCCCTAACGAACAAGCTAAGGATATTGATATTAACACTATTGAGGCAGATTTTATTTTGCTCAGCCATGGCCATGGCGATCATGTGGCCGATGCTGTAAGCATTGCTAAACGTACCGGCGCAAAAGTTATTAGTACGGCTGAAATGATAGGTTGGATCAACAAACAAGGAATTGAAAATGCGCATCCCATGAATACAGGCGGCAAACGCAGTTTTGATTTTGGCTCGGTTAAATTAACGGTGGCACACCACAGCAGCAGCTTGCCCGATGGTGGTTATGCCGCCAATCCGGTTGGTTTTTTAATTACCACAACCGACGGAACATTTTATTACAGTGGCGACACTGCACTTACACTCGATATGCAATTGATACCAACTTGGGCAAAAGTTGATTTTGCCATTTTGCCGATTGGCGATAATTACACTATGGGCTACGAAGATGCAGCGACGGCGGCTAATTTTGTACAAACAAAAAAAGTGATCGGTATCCACTTCGATACCTTTGGTTGGATAAAAATTGACCACGAAGCGGCAAAAAAAGCTTTTATTGATAAAGGCGTGGAATTAGTTTTGCCAAAAATTGGAGCAACAATAGCAGTTAACGGTTAGCTTTGAGCGGTTAGCAACAATCTGATAAAAAAACACATTGAAATACAAACAAGCCAATTAGCTTAATGCTAACGGCTGATAGCTTAAAGCTAAAAAGATGGGTAAAACAATAGGGGTAGCCAACCAAAAAGGCGGAGTAGGAAAAACAACAACAGCCATCAACCTGGCCGCAAGTCTTGCAGTGCTAGAATTTAAAACACTGTTGGTAGATGCCGATCCGCAGGCCAATAGCACCACCGGTACCGGGTTCGATTTACACAACATAACCAAAAGTTTGTACGATTGTATGGTGAACCAAACACCAGCCAAAGAAGTAGTGTTGCGTTCAGAAATACCAAATTTGGATGTAATACCTTCGCATATCGACTTGGTGGGTGCCGAAATAGAAATGATCAATTATCCCAACAGGGAACAGATGCTATTGAATATTTTGGCACCTGTAAAAGACGAATATGACTTTATTGTAATTGATTGTTCTCCTTCACTTGGCCTTATTACCGTGAATGCATTGGTAGCATCAGATTCAGTAATTGTTCCCGTACAGTGCGAATTCTTTGCTTTAGAAGGACTCGGTAAGTTATTGAATACCATTAAGATAGTGCAAAGCAGATTAAATACCGCTTTACAAATTGAAGGTATTTTAATGACGATGTACGATTCAAGGCTTCGCCTTTGTAACCAAGTAGTGGCCGAAGTACGCCGGCATTTTGAGGATATTGTTTTTGACACTATCATTCACCGCAATACCCGCCTTAGCGAAGCACCAAGCGTAGGAAAACCGGTAATTTTATATGATGCCGAAAGCAAAGGAGCCGCCAATTATTTAAATCTAGCAAAGGAAGTGGTTCAAAAAAATAACAAAACAAGAATAAAAGAAGAGGATAGATATATATCGTGAGACGTGAATTTAACCACATAGGAACATAGAAATTAACCAATTATTTTTTCCACAAACACATGTTACACAAAATTTCAAAGAAGTATTTAGATGAACTTACTTATAGCGTAATTGGCGCTGTTATTGAAGTACATAAAATAATGGGACAAGGGTTGCTAGAAAGTATCTATCATCAGTGTTTAAAAGAGGAATTGACACATAGAAAAATAAATTTTTTAACCGAGATGAGCATACCGGTTTTCTATAAAGGCAAAGCGTTGGAAATGGGATTTAGATGCGATTTATTTATAGAAAATTGCTTGGTAGTTGAATTAAAATCGGTAAATCAAATGATTCCTATGTTTGAAGCGCAGCTTCTTTCCTATATGAAGCTTTTGAAAGCGCCAAAAGGAATATTAATAAACTTCAATTGCGAAAACATTTTTAAAGAAGGACAAAAAACATTTATAAACGAGTATTTTAGATATCTCCCAATTGATTAACCCTATGTTCCTATGTGTTAAAAACAATTAACTCCCGCATAAATTCCATGGCTAAAACAACAGATAAAAAAGACTTAATCGGCAAAGGCCTTCGCTCCTTATTGTCGAATATTGATGCCGACCTAAAAACAACGGAGGGGCATTTAAAAGACGAAATTGTGGAAAAGAAAACGGTTCCGAACCGTATTTCAATAGATGCCATTGAGGTAAACCCGAAGCAACCGCGTAGGGATTTTGACCAAAAATCGTTGGATGAATTAACGCATTCCATAAAGCTGCACGATATTATCCAACCATTGACGGTGGCACCATTGCCGAACGGAAAGTTTAGGTTAATTGCGGGTGAACGCCGTTTTAGGGCGTCCAAACTGGCGGGTTTAAAAGATATTCCCGTGTATATACGCGAAGCAAACGACAGGCAATTGCTGGAATTGGCATTGCTGGAAAATTTGCAACGCGAAAACTTAAATGCCATTGAAATCGGACTTAGTTACAAACGATTGATGGACGATTTAAATTATACGCAAGAAGAAGTGGCTGAACGTATGGGAAAAGAAAGAAGCACGGTGGCCAATTATATCCGTTTGTTAAAACTACCGCCTGATATCCAGGTAGCTGTTCGAAACGGAACGGTGAGCATGGGCCATGCAAGGGCGTTGGTAACGGTAAACGAGATTGAAAAACAACTGTTTATTTTTAAAGAAATCAGCGAGCGTCAATTAAGTGTTAGGCAAACGGAGGAACTGGTTCGTAAACTTTACGCTACTACCCAAGGATCGGTTAAAAAATCTACGGCTTCGTCGTTAGCGGCTTCTTATCAAAAGCTGCAAGATAATTTGGCCTCTCATTTTGGCACAAAAGCATTGGTAAAACAAGGCAAAGCTGGCAAAGGCAGTATTACACTTGAATATTATTCCATACAAGAATTGAATAAATTACTGGATTTGATGGGTGTAAAAGTGAATTAAGGCGATATATGGTTTTAGATTTTAATGGAATAATGGATAAATCAATGATTTGTTATTCCCCATTCACTACCCACCATTCACCAATCATAATTAACATCCTATTAATTGAACAAATATTAATGTTGCTTCCCGCTAACTATGAGCTAACGAAAAAGCGGTTTTACACCATGAAACAATATTTATTTATAAAAAAATGGCGGAGCAATAATAGGTATAGCGTATGGCTGAAAGGAATTGCCTGTGTAACGGCCATTTTTCTTTTTTGTACAATAGATTTTGCACAACAACCGCCTCCCCCGCTCCCGCCACCATCGTCGCTACCAGCCACTTCCGTTCCCCCAGTTTTAGACACCATCCACAAATCGGCAAGAAGGGCGAGAAGGGACAGTATTATTTTTGCCAAACACGTCTATTTTACGGATAGCAGCTTCTCGCCTCGAAAAGCAACTATCCGCTCAGCTTTATTACCAGGTTGGGGACAGATTTATAACAAACAATATTGGAAATTACCGTTTGTATATGCTGCAATTGGCATAACAGCAGGATTCTATATCAGCAACCGGGCTACTTATCGAGAATTTAGAAATGCTTATATTTTAGAAGTAGTAGACAGCCTTCCTTCAACAGATCCTAGAATACCCGCCGAGTTACAAGCATATTCTGTCAATTCTTTAAAGTTTAACCGGGATAATTTCAGAAAATATTCCGACTTAAGTATCATTGCTTTTTTTCTGGCATGGGGTGTAAACGTAATAGATGCGACAGTTACGGCGCATTTAAAGCAGTTTGATGTAAGTGATAATCTCACGTTGAAGATAAATCCAAACATGAACTTTTTGAAGCAGCCCGGGTTAACTTTTACGTTGGCATTTAAAGACAAAAACAAATCGCCAACACTTGTTTCGAGATAGAAGCTGAGAAGATAGAAGTTGAGAAGATAGAAGATGAGAAGATACAAGGAAATTCCAATGACTATCCGCTATTGGAATCAGATAACTGTTAGAATATCAGCATGTGTGCTTTTTAAAGCCCAGCGGGCTGGTATGTTGGTAAAAAAGCAGGAACAATAGCGGAACAGAGTGCCAGCGGCACGAAATGTTTGCGGTTTACATGCCGCCCCGCTGGGGTTTGGGTGCGTCATTGTAACGGATTTTTTACCAACATTTCGTACCGCTGGTACTTTATTCCAAATAGCGGATAGCCATGGAAATTTCAAAATTTTAATATCTTGGTGATTATTTAAACTTCTAATTTCTAAATTTATATTTCTAAAAGCTAAACTTCTAACTTCTTAACTCAAAACGTTTGTCTTCTAAACTCTAAACTTCTAACTCCAAACTTCTCAACTTCTATTTTCTCAACTTCTATCTTCTCAACTTCTATCTTCTAAACTTCTAAACTTCCATCTTCTCAACTTCTTTATATGAACATCGCATTAATAGGCTACGGCAAAATGGGGCAGGCAATAGGAACAATTGCCCAAGCCCGCGGACATAAAATTGTTTTAACCATCGACCACGACAACCAAGAGGATTTTACCAAAGAAAATCTACAAAAAGCTGATGTTGCCATCGAGTTTACGGGGCCACACAGTGCGGTGGAAAATTTAAAACGGATCATCGAATTTGGTGTTCCTGCAATTTGTGGTTCAACAGGTTGGCTGCAAGATTTGCCAACAATTGAAGCTGAGGTTAAAACCCACGATGGAACTTTTTTATATGCCAGTAATTTTAGCTTGGGCGTAAACATTTTTTTTGAGCTGAATAAATTGCTTGCCAAATTATTGGGCAATCAAAAAGAGTACGAAGTACACATTACCGAAATACACCACACAGCAAAAAAAGATGCTCCAAGCGGTACCGCCATTACCTTAGCGGAACAAGTATTGGCCGAAAATAAAGCCAAAGAAAATTGGGTGAACCAGCCAACCGCCAACCCGCATGAATTGTTCATCGAGAGTTTAAGGATTGATCCCGCACCAGGTACACATTCTGTTCACTACAGGTCTGCAATAGATGATATCGAAATTAAACATACCGCCCATAACCGTAGCGGTTTTGCTTTGGGTGCCGTTTTGGCTGCCGAATTTTTGAAAGGTAAAAAAGGTATTTTTACGATGAAAGATGTTTTGGGAATTTAACGACGTGAGATGTGAATCGTTAGATGTCAATTGGTTACAAACTATTTTGACATTCATCTTTTTATTTTACACGAACGAAATAAATGTAATAAGTCCAAATACTATCTTGAAACTTTGTGCTTAAGCAACTCACGATTCACGCCTCACAATTCACGATCTCATTCATTTTTATGAAAGGGGAATATCAACCCAAAAGTTAAATAATTACTCCAACCGGTGTTGTTTTCCTTTTTCCAACCGGTAAAACCAATGTCTAGCCCTATTTTTTTTAGGTCGAAAACCACACCAAAATCAAGTGAAAAACGGGCTGAATAAGTGGAGACTTCATCTTTCACTATCAATGTGCCAATGCGGCTATATAAATAAAAGTCTTTATCTACATTTTGTTGCCATCCAATTTTAAATGGCAATGCGGTGATATTGCCAAAATTGCTATTACCAGAAGGAGAAAATTTCTGGTAGCCGGCCTGCAGTTGCACTTCAGCACCTTTACTTACACCAAGAATATGGTATAAACCTGTAGTAGAAAACCCGAGTTGGTAATCGTTTGAAAATTGACCCACAGGCAATGTAATACCCGCCTGTAAGGAAATATAATCCTTTAAAGTAGGTGTTTTTTTATCCTGCGCCTTAGTAGGTTGATAAAAAACCATAAGTAGAAAAAAAGTAGCGTGCCGCATTTTAAGTGCACTAATGTAAGTACCTAACATCAATATTAAAAATACAGTTGTAAAACATTTATTAATCAATATTTTATTGTTACTTATTAATTAAAAACACGAAGCTGTTTAGATTTTTTTAATAGCATGAAACGTTCCTACGAAACGGGTTGTATTATTAAAATTGATGATTTTTCTACTTTTGCATCGTTCCATTGGAACGTTTCGTGCCAATAAAAGACTTTTCTTGTTTCATTCAAAAGTTTAAACTGCCTCGCCAATTATATTTTTATTTTACTTAAAACAGATGGGTTTAATTATGTTGCTGCACAATTAATCTTGGCTTTTTGGTACCTGTTTCGCCATAAGCGCCAATTAAAAAAATTGAATATATTTTCCCGTTTTGTAGTCCGATTTTGGTGCTATCCAACGTTTTAGTAAGTAATGCGGTCGTGTCTCTTACGACTTTTAACCAAGCAGTTGTAGTATCGGCTTCAGCAAATGCATTTGAACCGCCGAAATCACCAAAACTTCTGGTACCAAAATAATATTTACCATAAACAACAGCGGTGCCTGTATCAATTTTTACAAAAACATGCCCCGTTGTGTCGGTTGTTCCTGCATCGGTCATTAAATCAAAAAAACGGATGCTACATTTTCCATCCGTAATGCTAGAAGGAAAAACATCATTCTGGAAATAAAGATGCGCTGAATTTGCTGGCACAATGGGATTGGCCGAATCGTAAACAATAGAAGTATAGCTACCACCAGACGAAAAACCTGTGTTTACCGAATATAGTGGGGTAGTGCTTCCATTAACGGTAAAAGTTAGTGCATAAGTGCCAGAAGGATTGCTAACATTATACCTTATAGCGCCAAAAGCAACGTTAGAAATAATGGTGTCACCATTTAAATTCATAGTAATAGCTGGCATGCCAATACTTGCATTTAACAAAGTAGTGGTACTTTTAAAACTGTCGTTACCTTTTTTACAGGCCCACAATACGAAACATAACAATATTAAAACGGCCAATATTCTTTTCATATCAAAATTTGTAACAGACAATTTTCTGCAAAATATTATAAAAAACTGTCGTAGAATTTTTCAAAAATAAGGCAAGCAACTTTTAATGGATAAAATGAAAATCGCGATAGATAAACATTAACTTTTGAAAGATACTATTCAACGATTGTTTTTTATTTTCATACCAAAAAATAAGCCCTATTATCTTTACACCAATTAAAAAAAGATTGCTAAATATAAGCCATGGCACAAACTGAGAACGAAGTAAATATGCAAAAATTGTTGAGCGAAAGGCAACAACTGTTAGAAAAAATATACAAAGGCGGCGGCCAAAAAGCTATTGACAAGCAGCATGAAAAAAACAAACTTTCGCCCCGCGAACGACTTGATTATTTACTAGATAAAAGCAAACCTTTTATAGAAATCGGCGCATTTGCTGGTTACGGCATGTACCAAAACGAAGGCGGCTGTCCGGCTGGCGGAACAGTTGCCGGGTTAGGTTATGTTAGCGGTAGGCAATGTATTGTGTTGGCAAACGACCAAACCGTGAAGGCTGGTGCTTGGTTTCCCATTACCGGAAAAAAGAATTTGCGCTTGCAAGAAATTGCCATGGAAAACCATTTGCCGGTTATTTATTTAGTAGATAGCGCTGGCGTTTATCTGCCATTGCAAGATGAGATTTTCCCGGACAAAGAACATTTTGGACGCATTTTTCGCAACAATGCCGTAATGAGCGGCATGGGCATCACACAAATTTCGGCTGTGCTTGGGCCATGTGTTGCCGGCGGTGCTTACTTGCCCATTATGAGCGATGAAACGTTGATGGTAGAAGGTAATGGTAGCATTTATTTGGCCGGTCCTTATTTAGTAAAAGCAGCTATCGGCGAAGATGTGGACAACGAAACACTTGGCGGCGCTGTTACGCATACCGAAGTAAGCGGTATTGCAGATTATAAATTTGATACCGAGCAAGATTGCCTTGACCATATCAAAAAAATAATGGACAAACTCGGCCGGCCAGCTTCTGTAGGTTTCGATCATATCCAGCCATTGGCACCATCAAAAAATGAAGATGGATTGTTGTCGATATTATCCGACGGCAACAATAAACCTTATAATGTGCGTGAAATAATTGAGCGGATAGTGGATGCTTCGCCAACCGATTCAAATATTTCAAGCTTTGATGAATATAAAATGGATTATGGCAAAACGATTGTTTGCGGTTATGCACGCATTGATGGTTGGGCTGTTGGAATTGTGGCCAATCAGCGCTTGGTAGTAAAAAGCAAAAAGGGCGAAATGCAATTGGGCGGCGTTATTTACAACGACAGCGCCGATAAAGCCGCACGTTTTATTCTAAATTGTAATCAAAAGAAAATACCATTGGTGTTTTTGCAAGATGTAACCGGTTTTATGGTAGGCAGCCGCAGCGAACACAGCGGCATTATAAAAGATGGAGCCAAACTGGTAAACGCCGTTGCCAACAGCATTGTACCAAAATTTACCATTATTACGGGCAATAGTTATGGTGCCGGCAATTATGCCATGTGCGGCAAAGCCTACGATCCAAGGTTTATTTATGCTTGGCCAACAGCAAAAATTGCGGTGATGGGCGGCGGGCAGGCAGCTAAAACATTATTGCAAATTCAGGTAGCGGGAATGAAAGCAAAAGGAAAAACCGTTGAGCCGGAAGATGAAAAAAGGTTACTGGATGAGATACAGCAACGTTACGAAATGCAGTCTAGCCCTTATTATGCGGCCGCCCGGCTTTGGGTTGATGATGTTATTGACCCGTTGCAAACAAGGTTGTTGATTTCGGAAGGAATTAAAGCGGCTGATCAAAATCCCATTTTAAAACCTTTGCAAACAGGGGTTTTTCAAGTGTGACTCTAAAAATTTTGCATTAACTAATTGCTTCCGTTGCAGCGTCACCATTTTTTTAATTTGATATCTTTTATTTCTTTGCCTTTTCAATTAAAATAGCATCTTTTTTATTCCAAAGGCCCAAAAAATTATGTGCTGATTCAGAGTGCTTTTTTTTTGTTGTTTTGGATTTTTCCAATACTGTCTCTAATTCATTAAGTAACTCCTCGCTGCCAATTTTTAATACCTCCTCAATCAAATGTATTTTTCTTGTTTCTATATACATAACAATATTTTCTATTTTAGAATTTTACAACAATCTATATTAAAAATAATTTGTCCAATCTTTATGTATCAAAATAAATTCATTTTTAAAATTTTATTGAAATAATCATGTTACATAAATCATACTACTACAAATATAATATTTTCGCCGGCAATGAGCATCTCACAAGTAATGATTTATACAGATGGCAGCAGTCGTGGTAATCCTGGCCCCGGCGGTTTTGGAACTATTTTAATGGCGGGTCAACACCGCAAAGAATTATCAGGCGGATACAGGCGCACCACCAACAACAGGATGGAATTGATGGCCGTAATTGAAGGATTGAAAGCTTTAAAAAAACCGGGTATTGAAGTGACTATTTACAGTGATAGTCAATACGTTGTAAAAGCAGTGGAACAAGGTTGGTTGCGTAATTGGATAAAAACAAATTTTGCCGGTGGCAAAAAAAACGCTGATTTATGGCGTGAATACCATCGGCTATCGCAGCAGTTTACTATTAAATTTATTTGGGTAAAAGGCCATGCCAATAATCCTTTCAATAACCGATGCGATATTTTGGCTACCGAAGCGGCTGACCGTGGACCGCATTTAATTGATGTGGGATTTGAAGAAGGAAATAGCTAATAAAGTAATTGGGTAATTAAGTAATTAGCGTTTTTCTAGTTACTTAATTACCCAATTACTTGTTTACTTACTGGAAAATAAACTTAAAAAAGAGAACGCAAATCACGCCAAAACCAATGCTGTTCTGCGTTTTACAATTAAATTATAAGCAATCATCACAACAGGTAAAAAAACCAAGGTTGCAACCAATGAACGCTCGTAAAAAGGCAAACCCGCTACATAACTAGCCATTAATCCAGCAAATGTTTTGGGGTAGATTTGATAAGCGCCGGTAGATGTCCAAACACTAAAATTTGAAAGTAGGAAAAACACAGTTGGCGCTGCCACGATACCAGTAAAAAGGCTTCCAAAATTCCTGCCTTTTAAAGCCCAACCAATTAATGTAGCCAATAACAGCAAGCCATAATTTATTAATTGACGGCTATAAAAACCTGCAAATGGAAATAAGCCAACCTTGTAAAAAACTTGTATTAATACATCACTCATAAACAAAGCAGCCAATGGCAAAATAAAAGATGAATTTTTATCTTTTATCATCATGCCAGAGAAAAGCGAAATGGCCAATATGGGCGAAAAGCCCGACCAATCTAGTTTTGGTGCAAATATTAATTTACAAGCCGTTGCGATAATCACTAAAAAAACGGTAAACAACATAAGCCTTGTCTTCTCTTTCATCTAAAATTATTTTTACAAAAATAGGGATGAAAATTTCTAAATGATGTACATAATGTACAAGTCGCCCAACTTTGTGTTGCATGCAAAAAAACAATCAACACATTAGTACGGGTAAAACGGGTGAAGAACTAGCTTGTGCATTTATACTGGAAAAAGGATTTTTGATTTTAGCAACCAATTGGCGTTATAGCCATTGCGAAGTGGACATTATTGCATCAAAAGAAAAAGTGCTTTATTTTTTTGAAGTAAAAACAAGAAAAAGTAAATTATTTGGATTTCCCGAAGCAAGTGTGGGCAATAAAAAAATGAGCAAGTTAAAAGAAGCAGCGCAAGCTTATTTATACCAATATCCTGCATGGAAAATATTGCAATTCAATATTATTTCTATTATTCTAGCCAAAAACGAACCACCTGAATACTTTGTGGTTGAGGATGTTTTTTAAATTCGCCGGCTTCAATCTATCATTTCTGTACCCAATAATCTATCACTACAGCTTTTTCTATATAGGGTTCAGCAAATGCAACAAAAGCTTTATGCGCAGGATCGACCAAATAATCGTCTCTGTCTTTTTCACTGGTGAATGTTACAAAAAATGCATGTGTTAATCCTTCATTTAATTTTTCTGGACTATTGTTCATTCCCCATTCAAAATCTTTAATTGTCTTAATTTTTGATGGCAAATCATGGAAAGCAGCTTCGATATTTTTTACTTTTTCAGGCGTTGCCGTGTTTTTGAACTTAAAGAACACAGCATGCCGCAAGAGCTTGGCGCTACTCATTGTTTGTGCATTTATTTTTAGTGATACACCTAGTATTGCAAACACAAATAATAGGCATGCGACTTTGTTTTTCATATAGCTTTAAATGATTTAAATATGCGGAAATTATAATTTTAATCCAACAAATATCTTTTTTCACGATACACTTTCCAAACAAATTCCCCGAATAAGGTATTGGCCCAAGCAAACCATTTACGGCTAAAATTACCGGCGTCATCCTTATGGAAGCTTTCGTGCATAAAACCAGTGTTGGCATGCGTATGTTGCAAGGTATTTAAACAGTTTTTTATTTCTTGATCTTCGTTGCTGGTCAATCCACGCATAGTAATGCTAATCGGCCAAATCATGTCGATGCCAACATGCGGCCCACCAATCCCCTCACCTGCTTTTCCTTTAAAAAAGAAGGGATTATTTTCACTCAATACAAATTTTCGGGTGTTAATGTAAAGCGGATTTGTTTTTTCCATTGCCCCCAAATATGGCAACGACAACAGCGAAGGAACATTGGCATCATCCATCAGCAAAGTGCTACCAAATCCATTTACTTCGTACGCCATCATTTTACCGTCGCTCGTTAGTGCATGTTTGGCCAACGCATTATTAACTTCATAAGCCAACTTCATTGCATTATTAGCCAGTTCCGTATCTCCAATCTGTTTGGCAATTTCACTCATATTTTTTAATGAAGTGACCGCGAAATAGTTGCTAGGTATCAAATAAGAAAGCACAGTTGCATCATCACTTGGCCTAAACATGGAGCAAATCAATCCATTAGGTTTCACAGGATAACCGTATCCTTTCATCGGCACTGTATCGGTTGCTTTTGCCGTTTCACGCTGAAAAGTATATGGGCCATGGTTTTCAAACCGCTGTTGTTCCTTAAATGTTTGGATGACCAACCGCATGGCTTGTTTCCAATCATTATCAAAAACCTTGGCATCGCCAGTTTCTTTCCAATATGCATAAGCCAGCCTTATGGGGTAACATAAACTATCGATCTCCCATTTTCGTTCATGGATGCCAGCTTTCATGGCCGTCAAATCACTTTTCCACTCGCTTATTTTGTTTACATCTTTGTAAAAAGCGTTGGCATACGGGTCAAGCAAAATGTTTTTTGTTTGCCTGCGGATGACGCCGTTAATAAGTTCCTGCAAACGCTTATCTTCTTTCATCAACGGCAAATAAGGCCAAACCTGCGCACAAGAATCACGCAGCCACATGGCATCGATATCACCGGTAATTACATAAGTGTCGGGCTGGCCGTTGATGATTTCAAAATCAACCGTGGTATCTAAAGTATTAGGGAAACAATTGCCAAACAACCAACCTATTTCTTTGTTTTTTATATTGGATTGTATTTGCTTTATCAAAGCTTCTACCGCTGGACTTACAAATTTCCGCTGGTTAGCTGATGGGCGAACAGTTTGAAAATCAGTACCTTGCGCAAGCCCATGTTTAGCAATAAAAAACGAGGCCGTAGCCAAGGTTGATTGTTGAATGAAAGAACGTCTTTTCATATAGTTGTAGCTTCTTTGTATCTCCGACCTGCGGTCGGATTTGTAAGTTGAAGCCCCGCTTCAACTTAATTGCAAACAATATTATTCAAAAAATCCTTTTACTTTTTACTTTTGAATTTTTACTTTGAATGGCGCTTTGCGGCGGTACTACTGCCTTTCCAACCGCACAGCCACATCTGTCATCCGTTTTCCAACTGTCATTCTTTTTCATTTTCTGTAGCTTTATCCTCCAATAATAATTCATTTATCCAAGTCCATTTCCAATCTTCCCATTGTTTGGCCAGCTTCGCCTTTACTGGGTTATTTAAAATATATGATACAATCCTATCAAACTCTTCGGCGTTTCGTACCACATGGTCATAACTTTCATGTTCCCAAAATTGCCCGCTTCTTTGTAAAATTTTATGGCCATTTTGCCGGTAAAACTTTTATGTCGTTGAAGGATATTTATCAATCCTGGTTTTTGCAACTTGGGCCGCAGCAGCACATGAACATGATTTGGCATAATGGTAAAGCAAACTAATTCAACCCAATCTTTTGCAATAAATTGCAACGATTCTGATACTAAGGATGCTATTGCCTCGTGTTTCAACCAGTACGGCTCATTCAAACTGTTATCAAGATACGCATCCACCCTGGCAAAATTCCTTTTGTGCATGTTGCGAACTACTTGTTGATAAGACGTTTTACCATCATGCAATTTTTTCATCAGCTCCATTTCAATTGCATGTTCCTCTTGCAATCGCCTAATAACGTCAAACGGCATTGAGCCTGCTAAACAATAAGTGACAAAGAACGTGGCGTTGTTTGGAATAAAGTGTGGTAATTTCCGGCGGTAAAATAGCATGGTGTGTGCATTTATGTTTAGCAAGCATGTTTCAAGTGCTAAATATAGTAGATTATTATATTGTTGTAGCTTTAAATCATTTTCTACTGAGCAAAGCTCAGTGTGACAAACCACCGACCACAGGTCGGGGATACATCTGCTCCACAAATTTGCGTTCGGCAAGTAAATAACCATTGCCATGCGCACAAAGGTGAACCTTAATGTTTTCAACACTAATCGGATTACCATCCGGAATATCTGCGATGTTGCTGTGTGCAATATCGTGACCATCCACAATCATTACCAATCCACTACCAATGGCTTCCATATCATTTCCCTTGGTAATTAACATACCGGTATCCTCGCCCAATCCAATGCCGATACATTGCGGATTACTGGCAACGGCTTGTACCAACCGGCCAAAACGGCCGCGTTTCTCAAAATGACTATCAATAATCACATCATCGATAAAACCCAATCCGGTCGTAATTTTAATTTCTCCTTTCAAATGCGCCCTCGTGGCATTGCCTTCATAAATCATGGTATTGCTCATGCCCATGGCTCCGGCGCTAGTACCGGCAACTAAAAAATCAGGTTCATTTTGATAACGTTCCAATAAAATTTTTAGAAAAGTAGTACCACCAAAAATGGTAGATAACCGCAATTGGTTACCACCGCTAAACATTACCGCGTCACATTTTTTGATACGTTCCAAATAATCAGTTTGTTGTGCATCTGCACGGTTACGGATGTGTAACAAACCGATGTTGGTACAACCTATTTTACCAAAGGCATCAACATAATTTTCGCCTACTTCATAGGGAATCATAGAAGCCGTGGTGATTACTTCGATATTGGCATCGTTTCCGCCAGCCTCTTGTACTACCCTTCTTAAAATACCTAATTCAATGAAATTCAAATTATTGCGATAAAATTCATTCCTGCTTTCCGGCGCACCTTTGTCTTCAGCACCACCAATTGCTATCAACTTTCC
This sequence comes from uncultured Chitinophagaceae bacterium, assembly GCA_963845495.1. Classification (GTDB taxonomy): domain Bacteria; phylum Bacteroidota; class Bacteroidia; order Chitinophagales; family Chitinophagaceae; genus JAZKFT01. The sequence continues at coordinate 39,811 of CAWJTH010000215.1, read as the reverse complement.
TTTTGGATACATTCACAAACTGTTATCAAACAAAAGTAAGGTTTGTTGGTTTTAGTTTAGCATGAAGAAAGAAGAGATACGAAGGAGTTGCAAGCTAAAAGCCTAAAGCTTAAAGCGTTGGGTTACAAGAAAAAATAAGGAATAAGAAATGGAAAATAAAGAAGATAATAAGGAAAAGTAATTAGTACTAATAAACGGCTTTGATAAGTGAATGATGCCATAGAAAACTAAACTTGAATGGAGTCTTTCGGCTAAACTCAGGATAAACTACCACAAAAGTCTCATCTTTGCTGTTAAAAGCTGGTTCCCAAAAAAAGTAAGCCTTTATACAAGGTTTGCTAAAAATAAATAATACAAAAACTAATTATTTTAACACACAAACCCTTACTTTTGCAATCCGAATTTTTTAGAGGTAGCGTTATGTCCAGTAAAAGAGCATTTGATATTGCATTTGTGGGTTTAAAGCTGGGCGTACATGAATACGTCTATGAAATTACGGACAAGTTCTTTGCCGATTACGATGAACAGGATTTTACGAATTGCAATGCTACCGTGAAATTGACCCTTGATAAAAGTAGCAGTTTTATGTTGCTAAAATTTGAAGTGGGTGGCAATTTGGAAGTTGGTTGTGACCGTTGTGGAAATAATTTACCCTTACAATTGTGGGATGAATTTAACACCGTGGTGAAATTGGTGGAAAACCCTGAAATAATGAATGAGCAAGAGGAAGATCCTGACGTTCATTACATTAGCCGTACCGAAAGCCATATTAATGTGGCAGATTGGCTATACGAATTCATCAACTTAAGTATACCCATGCAGCGCATGTGTAGCGAAAGTGAAATCGGTGGTCCTTATTGCAACAAAGCAGTGTTGGACAAATTGAACGAAATGAAACCAAAAGAAAAAGAATCTAGCGCTACCAATCTTTGGAAAGGATTGGAAAAATTTAAGGGGCTGGGTGAAGAACCAATATCAAACAATTAAAAATTAAGATTAAAAAATAAGTTATGCCAAATCCTAAAAGGCGCCATAGCCAACAACGCAGTGCAAAACGTCGTACTCACTATAAAGCTACAACTGCAACTTTAAGCGTAGATAGTACAACTGGAGAAACACATGTTCGCCACCGTGCACATGTAAGTGAAGGTAAACTGGTTTACAAAGGACATGTTGTAGCCGAAGTTTCGCCAATCAAACATTAATTATTGAAGCAGTGATGTTTTAGCGCTGCACCCAATATCTTTGTGAACCAAGCTTTTGCTTTGGTTCACATTTTTGTTTTTTAGAGCGAAGTGGTTGGGTGAATAGTCAATTGTGAATGGTAAATAACAAACTGTTGACTATTGACTATTCACAATTGACTATTCACTACTCACGATTTCACCATAAATAACGAAGCATGACTATTGGCATTGATATGATGGGTGGCGATTACGCACCTTTAGAAGCGGTAAAAGGAATTATAGCTTATTTTAAAAGCAACAGTGCAAATGCACATTTGGTTTTGGTGGGCAATAACGACCAGTTGATTACTTTGCTTGAAGAGTATGATGTGGATGCCGCCCGTTACACCATTGTTCCTTCCCACTCCGTTATTGCCATGCACGAGCATCCGACCAAGGCGCTTCGCGAAAAACAAGATTCGAGCATTGCCATTGGTTTTGGCATGTTGGCAAAAGGTAAAATTGATGCGTTTATCGGTGCGGGCAACACAGGTGCCATGTTAGTTGGTACCATGTTTACCATTAAAACTATGGAAGGCGTTATCCGACCGACCATTTCTACTATTGTGCCAAAGGCAAACGGCAAAACCGGTCTTTTGTTGGATGTTGGCATCAATGCTGATTGTAAACCCGAAATGTTGAACCAATTTGCTACGCTGGGTGCAGCTTATGCCGAATATATTTTAGGCATCGAAAAACCAACGGTTGGCTTAATAAATATTGGCGAAGAAGAAGGCAAGGGCAATATTTTGGCTCAAAACACTTTTCCATTATTGAAAGAAAATAAAGCCATCAATTTTATTGGAAATATTGAAGGCCGAGATATTTTGGAAGATAAAGCCGATGTGGCTGTTTGCGACGGTTTTACTGGCAATATCTTATTAAAACTCCTGGAATCTTTACATCCAATTACCGAAAGGCAAGGCATTGAGCACGAATATTTCCGTAGGTTTGATTTTGAAGCCTATGGCGGCACACCAGTTTTGGGTGTTGACAAGCCCGTAATTATTGGCCATGGTATTAGCGGCGCGGAAGCCTTTATGAACATGATTTTTGTGGCGGAAAAAATCATTTCAACTGGATTGTTTGGGAAAATGAAAGAAATGATTGGCTAAAATTATTAAACATATTTGCTTTCAAACAAAAATGACTGGATTCGTCCAGTCATTTTTATTTGTAATAATATAATTTTTTTTAATATGCGAATTTATAAACAATAACTGTTAGCGCAACTACCGCAATTATGATAGCCCAAACCCACCAATAATTCTTTTTATGTTTTGCGGCACCCCATTCTTCTTGAACATCAACATTATTTGTTTCACTTTCACCTATCAATAAATCATATTTGCTAGCGTTATGGCTATTTATCCATGTTGCCTCAACTGGTGGAAGATAGGCATCCAACTCGTTACTTTGAATAAAACGAATGACGCCAGAATCATCTTGCTTAAAAGTTCCAAGTTTACCCCACACCATTGCTTTTTTTTCAGCAATTGTATTTTTAATAGTTTGCAGAAAATGTTCAAACAAAGTATGGGCTTGTGTTTCGGGCATATCCAAATGCTTGGACAAAAAAACGATCAATTTCTTTGGTTCATCTTCGCGTATATCATTGCTTACTAAAACCAATGTTTGTTTTGGCGATAAAATCAGGCCATTTGCCATTTGTGCTGGTGCATTTGCGAATTGTAAAGTGCCGATACCTGGCAAAACAACGCTGGAACAATTGATTAAATATTGATGCAGTAGCGAAAACATGGAATAAATTTAGAGGTTAGAGTTAAGAATTTAGAGTTGAGAGTTAAAAGTTTAGAGTTAAAAGCCCAGATTTTATGGTTTGGCACTCAAGCTACGAAGTTATAAATTCTTAAGCCAAACTTTCAATTCTTAACTCTTAACTCTAAATTCCCAACTCTAAATTCTCAACTCTTAATTCTAAATTTTAAAAGCTAACTTTCGCCCCTATCAATGCTTGAAAACCAAGCACATCGTATTGATTCCAACGTTGGTAAGTACTGTTTAAAATATTGTTGAACTGCAACCAAACAGATACATTTTTCACCACCGCAAAATCGACACCTGCATTTAAATCCAATGCCGAATTGGTGCGGCCGCTGCTGGTTTTAGTACGGTAACGGTTGCCATCAAAATAATATAAATCGGCAATCAAATTAAAGTTTTTGAATAATTTGTAACGAAGATTGCTATTGATTTCCAACGGCACCAAGCCGTAAGCATGGTCATAATTCTGGAAGCCGCCAAATGTTTGATAAATAAAGGTTGCTTTCCAAAAAAATTGGTCGGCTTGCTGATAGCTTAGTTCAGCTTGTAATTTTATGGTATTAATTTTTGCTTCGTTCAATACTTTAAAAGTTTTACCGTCGGTGGTATCATTTTGGAACAAAGCCACATTGCTTCTACTTACATAACCAAGTCTTGCCATGTAGCTAAAATGATCGCCGCTGCTACTTTTCAGGCCTGCATAGAATTCAGCATTTTTCGTATTGAAAATATTGGTTGGTTGCGATATCCAAGGATTGTAAGTTGCCAAATTGCGATAGCTGTTGATATCGTAATAACCTTTCCAACCGGCAAGGAAAATGAATTTGTTGATAGTTTCGTTATTAGTTTGTACTGCACCTGGCCTTGTTTCAAATTCAATATCGGGCAACATATTATATTGGCTATTATTCCAGCTTGGCATAATACCGGCCTTCAATAAAAACAAATCGTTGTGCCAGGTTACGCTTGGAATAATAGAAAACAGATTGTTGGAAACAGAAATACTTCCCGCATCATATTTTACAACATCCGATTGTAATTCAACCCCAAATTTAAACTTATCGTTCAGGGTCATTTCAAATGGAGCTTTTAAATTTAAGTGCGTTTCCTTGCCATCACCAATATCGTTAAACAACCACAAATTAATGGTAGGCGAATATAACAAACCAAACGAAGTTGGCTGGTTATTGCCCAAACTTGCGTTTACATTGTAAGTAGAATAACGTTGGTGCAACTGCCCTTCATTAAAATGTAATGTACTTGGTTGAAAACCATAATAATACGTGCCAAATTGTTTCATGCCAGCACCTATTTTTAACTGCGTATTTGGCCCTGAAACAAATTGCGCACTACCATCTAAATCAAGCAAACTATATTTTTGAAAAGGCAAATTTCCGGTGGAACTACTATAACCACCGTGCACTGCGCCGGAACTTTTTTTGCCATCACCAAACGAAATCGCCGCATCGATATAAGGTGTTGAAAAAGTACCATAACCAGCTTTTACATAGCCGTTATTGGAATAGTGATTGGAGGTGTCGGGCTGAAGCGCAGCAGGTTTTAATGTGGCCGGACCAATATTAAAGGACAAATTTTGTACAGGCACGGTGTATAACAAACGCGGCCTTGTTGTATCGGAATTGTTTAAAGCAGACGGAGTAAAATCAATTTTGGACGATGACTTTAAGGTTGGCTTAAACGAAGAAATAATCTGGATGGTTTTGTGTTTGCTGGTATCTTGTGCAAAAACAGATTGTGTGCCGATGACTAATAACGTTGTAAAAAATATGCTTGATTTCATTTAAAGAAGTTTAGAATTTAGAAGTACAGAAGTTGAGAAGTTTAGAAGTTTAGAGTTTAGAGTTTAGAAATTTAGCGTCAGAAAAAATATGGAATTTGCTTTAGGCTTTTAGCTTGTTACTTTAAGCTTTCAGCTTTACGCTCCTTAATTCCCCACCACTTTTCCGCTACGCATTTCCTCGTCTTCGGCGATTTTGTATTTATCGGCGGCCTGCTTTTTCAACTCATCGATATGGGCGTTTTCAGCAACACTTTTGTAAGTTGCCTTTGCATTGAAATAATCTTTTTCCTTCAAATAGATATCACCCAATAAAATATAGCCTTTTGTAACCCAATCTTCGTAACTACCGGCTTTGTTTACCACTTCAAACGCAGCTTTTTCTGCTTCTTGTAATTTGTTTTGACCATATAAACAGTTGGCAATTTCATAACGAGCTTCAGCTCCGTAATTGGCTTTGCTTAATTGCGCTACATTTTTAAATGCTTTAATGGCGTCGTCACAATTGTTTTGCGATTGGAAATTTTTGCCGGTAACCATGTAAGCAAACACTTTATCATCTGTTCCAGCCGCTTTGTTGTTCAGCAAATCTTGTGCATTTGGTACGGCATCCGCCCATTGCCCAAGTTGATATTGGCAGCGAAGCAGTCCACGCATGGCCTCCAATTTATTTTCGGGGCTGGTGGCGTAGTCTTTTAATTTTTGGTACGAAGCCGCCGCTGCAGCATAATTTTTATCATCAAAATATTGGCTACGTGCTAAAATCAGGATCGATCTTTCTGCATATTTATTCGGTGCTTTATCAGCCACATACTTATAATAATTAATGGCTGATTTATCTTGTTTTTCATTCAACAACTCTGCTGCGTAATAAGATGCTTCAACGGCATACCGACCGTCAGGAAATTGTGTTAGATAGCTTTTGTAGCCATCCAAAGCTTTAGGTTTATTGCCGTTTTCAATTTGAATGGTTGCTGATGCATAAGTAAGCGAATCGGCTTCTGTGTTGGACACATTTTTACCGGCGTTTTTTAAGAATTGCACATAATCGCCAGGCTTGCCTTGCCCAATAAAAATATCGCGGATATTATCAACCGCTTCCTGACTTTCACTCGATTGTGGATAAGTGGCCAACAATGTTTTGAACGAATTCAATGCATCATCGTTTTTATCCAAATTACTTTGCGCAATTCCTGCTTTTAAATATGCCTGCGGTTTTAACGCTTCGGCATTTTTTGCAGCAATAATTTTATTTAAAATGGGCAATGCATCTTTATAATCTTCGCTGGCTAAATACGTATTAGCAACTTCCATTTGTCCATCACCCACCAAATTTGAAGAAGGATAAGCAGTTTCGATGGAACGCATCAATGCAATTTTATCGGCATTACGGTTTTGCGCTCCGGCAATCATCGCTTTTTGGTAGGTAGCATAATCAGAAGCCTGACTATTATTGGTAATGGCACGGCTGTACAAATCAGACGCACGGCCTAAATCTTTTTGCATGTAGTAACAATCGGCCATCCGCAATTGTGCGTCTTGCAGTACCGTTGGCGATGCAGAACGAACTTGCTGAAAATAATTCAATGCCATTTTATAATCTTCGTTCCGCATGGCTAAATAACCTAAAATATAGTTGGCGTTGTTTGGATTTGCATCACCAGCCACCATCGGATTTTTAACATATTGGTTCAATTCGGTGCCGGCAATTTGAGGCTCATTGTTACGATAAGCCAGTTCGCCACGCCAAAATTGTATCAAAGGAAGCAAGCTGGTGTTGTAATCCGATTTCTCGGCTTTGTCCAAAAGCTTGTCAGCAAGGTCCAATCTGCCGTCATTCATCAATTCCTGTGCACGGTTGTATAAAATTCTTGGATAGATCCGTTTATTGGTTTCGCTTACCGAAGGCAACGACTCATAAAGCGTCAACGCATCTTTATAATTATTGGTGCTGGCCAAAACGCTTACCAATAAATCACGGCTTTCGGCGCCAAATTGACCATCGTGGTATTGCGAATTGTAAGTTGTGAGCGCCGTTAATGCTTCGTTATCAAAACCTAATTCATAACTTAATTTTCCATACAAAAAAGTGGAAATTTCTTTTTGTTTGGCATTGCTACTGTTGGTGCTGCAAAACAAAAATGCATTTCTGGCTTCTTTTTTATTGCCCGTTTTTAAATAAGAATCGCCCAATAAATACATGGCGTTTTGGCTTAATGTATCTTGTCCGCTACTTAATTGTTTAAACCCAGCAATGGCTTTATCTAATTGTTTGGCTTGATAATAGCAAAAACTTAACTCGTACACATCTTCGCGGCGTACTTTTTCGCTGGACGTAACGTATTTTTCAAGATAAGGCAGTGCCTTTGCATATTGTTGTTTTTCAAAATAAGCATGGCCTACCAACTGCCTTAATTCAATGTCGTAATATTGATTGCCTTGTGCCAAAGCGGCTTCGCCTTTTTGTAATGCCTTATCTTTTTGTCCTTGGAAATAATAGATTTGGGTGATGTAAAACGGAACTAAATTCAGGAATCTGCCCTTGCTTTCCACTAGTTGAAAAGAAGCCAACGCATCTTTATAATTTTTGTCGTTAAAAGCGATGAAGCCATAGTAATAATTGGCATCTACGTAGTTTTTGTCAGATGGAATTTGCCGGATAGAATTCAACAGTGGCTTAGCGTTTTCAAACTGGCCTTGAGTAAAGTAAGCATAACCTTCCTCAAAGTCTTTGGTCGCAATTTGGTCGTTGGTTAAGTTGGCGATATTCGATTCACCGAAGGCTTCGGCGGCTTTTGTAAAATTGCTTTTGGTAAAATAATAATCACCCAAATAAAAGTTTAATTGTGGTTTTAACACGGTGTTTTCCGCACCGTTTAAAAACGCTTCGGCACGCAGGTCAGCGCCGTCTTCCCGCAACATCAATGCGCAAGCAACATTGTAAAAATCCACTTCTTGGGTGCGCAAATAATTGTTGTTGATGTTGGCAGCAGTTTGCTCTTTTTTTATCTCTTGAAACATGGGATAAGCAATGCCATAATGTTGTTCATAAAAATCTTGCCGGGCCTGCAAATACTTTTGATCAGGGTCGGTATAAATTTTTGTATTTTGACCAAACGCAAAAACGGTACTGGCTAATAAAAATGCTGGTAAAATAATACGCTTCATGTGGAAGTTAAAATTTCTATTTGAACGCAAATAAGGGAGAAATAATTACAACTTCAGAAACTATTTCGCACATATTAACATTTCGATAAACCCCTCACTTAATCTAGACAGCCCAATAAGCGCCCAAATTAGGATTAGAGTGATTAAAAATGAAAGCATTAAATATCTGAATCCTATTAATCCTAAAATCTTTGAGTCTTAATCCAGACAACCCGATCAGGCGCCAAAAAGCATTAGGATTAGGTTGATTTAAAGTAAGGATTAAATATCTGACCCCTATTAACCTAACATCTTTGAATCTTAATTTTTCACAATTAAATTCCGCATCCTGTACTATACTGCTCTTATTGATTTACAAAAACCTTACTTTTACTGCATGAAGTTTGAAGCGGTTACTATTAAAGATATTGCTAAAAAACTCGGCTTGTCCACATCTACGGTAAGCCGCGCATTGCGGGATAGTTATGAAATAAGCCCGGAAACAAAAAAGGTGGTGCTGGAATATGCCAAAGAAATTAATTACCGCCCCAATCCGATTGCGCTGAGCCTAAAGGAAAAAAGAAGTCGATCGATAGGCATTATTGTTTCTGAAATTGCGAATAGTTTTTTTTCGCAGGCCATTAACGGCATCCAATCGATGGCAAACGAAAAAGGTTATAACGTGATGATTACCCAAAGCCAAGAAAGCTACGAAAAAGAAGTGCTGAATATGCAGTTTCTTTCCTCACGCTCAGTGGATGGCTGTTTGATTTCGGTGTCAACAGAAACGGAAGATTTTTCGCATATTACTAATTTGTACAACAGAGGTTTTCCGATTGTTTGTTTTGACCGCGTAATTGAGGGTCTTGAAACCCACATGGTAATCGTAGATAATTTTAAGGCGGCTTATGATGCTACCACCCACCTTATTAAAAACGGATATACCAAAATTGCTTGTTTAACCAGCGCACCACATTTATCAATTACAAAAGAGCGTTTGTTAGGCTATAAAAAAGCGTTAAAAGAAAATGATATCCAATTTTCTGAGAATTTGGTAAAATATTGCCCGCATGGAGGCATGGTTTACGAAGAAGTGGAATTGGCAATGTCGGAATTAACAGAACAAAGAGAAAAGCCTGATGCTATTTTTGCGACAGCCGATAAACTTACTACTAATTGCATGCGTTATTGCAGAAAAGCGAAAGTAAAAATTCCCGAAAACCTTGCCGTGATTGGGTTTAGCAACCTTGACCTGACCGAATTATTGTCTCCATCCTTATCGGTTGTTCGGCAACCTGCCTTTGAAATGGGAAGATTGGCTACCGAAATGTTGATTAGCATGATTGAAAGCAAAAGAGCCGTGAGTGAGTTCCATAAAAAAATACTAGCCACTGAAATATTTGAACGCGAATCGACCATGCCCAAAAAGAAGAAAACAGTGATAAAACCAGCTTTGGCCAATTAATTGTTTCCTTCAGCCGCTGATAAAATTTAGAATGGTATAATTTTTTGGTAAAGCACGCATCTAGCTATTAATCATTTTGCTATATCAACCAAAAATATGGATAATAACACCAATTCGCCAGCAGCTACCGTACTGTTGCCCTATTATTTAAAATTGTCGCAAATATTATTAGGGATCGGTGTGTTTTTCTATATTATGGTTGTTGGCCAGTCGATATTAATTCCGCTAATTTTTTCTACTTTATTTGCCATTGTTTTAAATCCGTTTGTCGATTTTCTTTGTAAGCATCGGTTTAACCGGGTATTGGCCATTGCAGTAGCTTTATTTGTGGGTATTGTTTTGGTGTTTGGAATCATGTATTTTCTATCTACACAAGCTTCTATTTTCACCAAAACATTTCCCCAGTTTAAGCTAAAGTTTAATGCATTATTAGAAGAAGCTATTACTTGGGTTACCACCCATACCAGCATCGAAAGACAAAAAATTGATGAATGGGTTGTAAAAGCGCAATCTGATGCTTTGCAAACAGGCGCTACTTATTTGGGCCACTCATTAGGCACCATTACCAATTTATTGGTGGTAGTATTTTTAATCCCGGTTTATGTTTTCATGATTTTATTTTATAAGCCATTATTGCTTGGCTTTATTGCCAAAGTATTTCCCCAAAGTAGGCACGGCGTTGTGTTAGAAGTGTTGCAACAAACAAAAACCTTGATTCAAAGTTATTTGATTGGATTATTGGTTGAGGCTGCTATTGTTGCGGTTCTAAATTCTGTAGGGCTAATGGTGCTGGGCATTCAATATGCTATTTTATTGGGTGTAATTGGTGCGCTGTTAAATATGATACCTTATATAGGCGGTGTAATTGCTATTGCCATGCCTATGCTAATTGCATTCGCCACCAAAACCCCAACTTCTGCCTTGCTGGTATTTATTGTGTATATGGTGGTACAATTTATTGATAACCATTATATTGTGCCTTCTATTGTTGCTTCAAAAGTAAAAATAAATGCTTTGGTTTCCATTGTGGTTGTATTGGTTGGCGGCGCTTTATGGGGTGTTCCGGGCATGTTTTTAAGCATCCCGATTACCGCCATTGTAAAAGTTGTTTTTGATAGGATAGCCCCGCTAAAACCATTTGGCTTTTTGTTGGGCGACGACCAACCGCCCATTGGGAAAATATTATTTCAAATTCCAACAAGGAAGAAGAAAACAAAACCAGTGGTGGTTGAGTAACAGCATAATTCTTAATTTTTCCTGCAATAAATAATCAAAAAAGTTATTGTTCCAGAATCCTTTCGTTTTTTAATATTGGATTAAATTCTTTCACTAAATAAATTAAAAAACCGGATAAATATTTATCCGGTTTTTAACCCACAGTTTGATTTTCCGATTATTTTTAAATTATTATAATTTACCAGTTGTTGCATTTGTATTTGGCATTAAAACCCTGTCTACAACATGCACAATTCCATTGCTTTGATATACATCTTTTATAGTAACAAATGCCTTGGTTCCATTTTCATCGGTTAGCATAATTCTATTGCCTTTTTTCTCAGCAACTAATGTACCACCTTCAACAGTTTTAAGCTCTGCACGGCCATTATTTTTTGCAATTAAATCCAAAATATCTTTAGAACTATATTTTCCTGAAACTACATTATAGGTTAAAATCTGTGACAGTTTTTCTTTATTGGCGGGCATCATTAAACTATCTATATCAATCTTGCCAAGCCATTCAAATGCTTCGTTGGTTGGTGCAAAAACGGTAAATGGCCCTGCTCCTTCTAATGTAGATGTAAGCCCAGCTTCATTTACAGCAGATACCAAAGTAGTATGATCATTGCTTTTGGATGCATTTTCGACAATTGTTTTGGATGGATCCATTGGTGCACCACCAACATTTACCAAAGTATCTTTTTCAACTTTTACTTGCGTTACATGTTTCGCTTTTTTTGATGTGGTTGTTTGCGCCATAGTTGAGTAACCCATCATGGCTGCAACAATAAAGCAAGCGGCTGTTTTCAACATTTTCATAATTGTGCTTATTAAATTAAATAAAAACGAATTGTTTATTTATCGATTTAAAACAATTTCGTTTTAAATAAGTCAATTAATGTGCCAATTTTTAAATCGCTAATAAATAGAAATTAAAAGGCTAAAAAAAATATCTTTTAAATTAATTTTAACAGATATTATTTATGGTGTTTAAAATATTATAAATAAAAAAAGCAGTGCAAAAATGCAACTGCTTTTAATTAATCCTTATATTTTAAAATCTAATAAATAATAGGTTTCTCTTCTGGCGTTGGGTTTCCTTCATCGGGAATTTCAGGGTTTACAATTCCCTCATCATCGCCTTTTTCTTTTTCGCCTACGCCTGGTTCTGGCAATTCAGTTTTTTGTGCAGCACTATCCAAATTGTGATTAATTTGATCTAAACCCGAATTAAAGCTTTGCTGCATATCCCCCATTTTTTGGGTTTGATCATATTGTTGCATTTCCATAATTGACAAGTTTTATTTTAAACATTAAATCCGATATTATTTTTTAGCGGCCTCTATATCCCTAAACTTTTTGATGGTGTCGTGGGATTCTTTTAGTTCGTATTGCTGTTTTTTTAACAAGGTTACAATTTCCAGATCAAGGTCATCACTGTTTTCAAGCGCTTTATCGTACGCATGTTGGGCAGCGTCTTCACCATACTCGCAAAGATCTAAAGCTGATTTTTTGTGGTTGCCCATAATGGTTGATTTTACGTCCATCCAAACGCGGTACACCTTGCCTGAAATAGTAGTTCCACCTTCCACTTCGCCTCCTAAATTGGTAATCATTTTTTCCAATTCAGCAACATTTTCACGGCTTTGGGTACTCATTTTACCAAAGAACACTTTAAGGTCAACATCCGATGGATCTACTTCATTAACCGCTTTGTTATATCCTTCAACACGATCGTTATTGATAGCAATAAGGTCGTTCAACACTTCGGTTTGATTGATTGTTGCTGTCATAATTTTTAGTTTATACATATATTACACAAAAGTTGTACCAGCCTATTTTGTGTCATTGATCATCGGTCATTAAGCTATATTCCCTTTGCCAATTCAACATATTTTTTCAATATGATTACCTATTGATTTATTGACCTAATGACTTGTTGTTAAAAAACAATAGATATAATTGATGAAAGCACGTACCTTGCGGCTCCAATTTTTTTAACTTAAATAACAAATTTTTAATGCAACTTTCATCGCTTCTGCAGCGTTTTAGCGAGCCAGAAACACTTAAAATGGCCAAATTAGGCCGTGAATTAAGGGCAAAAGGATTTGATGTTATCGATCTTAGCCTTGGTGAACCAGATTTTGATACACCAGAACACATAAAGCAGGCGGCAATAAAGGCTGTAAACGACAACTTTAGTCATTACACCCCAGTTTCGGGCTACATGGATTTAAAGGAAGCCATCTGCACTAAATTAAAACGTGATAACAATTTAGATTATAAACCAGAAAATATTGTAACCAGCACAGGGGCTAAACAAAGTTTGGCTAACACCATTTTAGCTATTGTGGATGAAGACGATGAAGTCATCATCCCAACACCTTATTGGGTTACGTATTCGGAATTAGTAAAAATTGCCCGTGGTAAAGTAGTAGAAGTAAAAACAGAACTGGAAAACGGTTTTAAGGCAACAGCCGCACAAATTGAAGCAGCCATTACGCCAAAAACCAAATTGTTCATGTTTTCTTCGCCTTGCAACCCATCGGGTTCGGTGTATAACAAAGAAGAATTGACCGAATTGGCAGAAGTTTTCAGGAAATATCCTGATGTTTTCATTATATCTGATGAGATTTATGAATATATCAATTATGTAGGCAAGCACGAAAGCATTGCCCAATTTGATGACCTGAAAGACCGTGTAATTTTAATAAACGGACTTAGTAAAGGTTTTGCTATGACCGGCTGGAGGCTTGGTTATATTGCCGCAAACACAGAAGTGGCAAAAGCAACCGAAAAATTACAAGGCCAATTTACCAGTGGTACATGCAGCATTACTCAAAAAGCCGGTGTGGTTGCATTGTTGGGCGATTTAAAACCTTCTATGGAAATGACAGAAGAATTTACCCGCCGCAAGAAAAAAACAATGGAATTGGTGGCCGAAATACCAGGTTTGAAATGTTTTGAACCAGAAGGAGCATTCTATATTTTCCCCGATGTGTCGTCTTATTACGGCAAGTCAGACGGGCAAATGACCGTTAACAATTCAGGTGATTTTAGTATGTATTTGTTGAACAAAGCACATGTTTCGTCGGTTATGGGCGACGCTTTTGGTGATCCAGCTTGTGTTCGTTTTTCTTTTGCTAACAGCATGCCGAACATCGAAAAAGCATGGGCAAGAATTAAAGAAGCTTTGGCTCAATTGAAATAATTATTCCGCACATTTGTGTTAAGGGCAATATCAAAAAGTTTGATATTGCCCTTTCTTTTTTACCAAATAATTATAACAAAGTTGGATTTTGCGGCATTTAAGCCATCAATTAATTGTACACCCCGCCACATCCTTAATTTTGGACATTCCAATAGCTATAAAATTCTTATGAGAAAAATAAGCCAAAACAAACCCAATTATAATTTATGATGTTTTTGAATGTATTTGACATAAGTAAAAAAAATGAGAAAGGGTTTGTATTAAAAAATATCAATTTTTCGCAAGATAAATTCAAGAAAATTGCTATTGCCGGAGAAACTGGATCGGGCAAAAGCAGTTTACTAAAGATAATTGCAGGCGCTGGCGAACCCGATGCAGGCAATGTATATTTTGAAGAACAACGGGTGCCGAGTATGTCGGAAAAACTTTTGCCAGGCCATCCCGGTATTGCTTATTTGTCGCAATATTTTGAACTACAAAAGTTTTTAACCGTACGGCAAATTTTATCATACGCCAATAAATTGCAGGAAGAAGAAGCCGAAACCTTGTACAAAGTTTGTCAGATCGATCATTTGCTTGATCGTAAAACCGACCAGCTTTCGGGCGGCGAAAAACAACGCACCGCTTTGGCAAGGTTACTTACTACCTCGCCGCGGTTATTATTGTTGGATGAACCATTTTCCAACTTGGATATGATCCACAAAAATATTTTGAAATCGGTGATCCACGACCTTGGCAAAAAGCTGGGCATTACTTGTATTTTGGTTTCGCACGATCCGTTGGATAGTTTATCGTGGGCCGATGAAATATTGGTGATGAGAGATGGCCAGATAATTCAACAAGGCACGCCGAAACAAATTTATTTACAGCCCCTTAACGAATATGTAGCTGGGCTTTTTGGCAGATATAATATTATTTCGCCTAGTCAATTTCAATCGGCAGACTCCATAAAAAAGATTAATCCAGATGAAAAAAAAATGTTTGTCCGGCCGGAAAATTTTAAATTAAAAACTGACAGCAATTCTGCAAATAAAGGAGAAATAAAGGCCATATATTTTTACGGCAGCTATTACGAATTGGATATTTTGGTAGCCGACAATTTAATTACAGCCAAAACATTTAGCCTTGGTTTTGCCGTGGGCGATAAAATAAGCATTTCTATTTCCAAGGATGATATTTGGTATCTGTGAAAACGGTAATTAGTACTTAGTAGTTAGTATTTAGACAGAAACTATGCAAACATTACAACAATTAATATCAGGAGAATTAATAGGCACGAAGCATTTAAAATTGTCTTGCGGGCTAAAAGAATTTCCCCGGAAAATATTTACGCTGGCTGATACTTTGGAGATATTGGATTTATCAGGCAATCATTTAACCGAACTGCCCGATGATTTTTATTTGTTGAAAAATTTGTCGATCGTTTTCTTTTCTGATAACCATTTTACCGTTTTTCCCGAAGTATTGGGCAAATGCGAAAAGCTTGATATCATTGGTTTTAAGGCCAATAAAATTGCATCGATTGCTGAAACAGCTTTGCCTGAAAATACTCGCTGGCTTATCCTTACCAATAATAAATTAACGGCTTTGCCGAAATCAATCGGCAAATGTTGGCGCATGCAAAAATTAATGTTGGCTGGTAACCATTTGCAGCAATTGCCCGAAGAATTGGCCAATTGCAAAAACTTGGGCTTGTTACGCATTTCGGCTAATAAACTAACGGAACTTCCAACATGGCTGCTTGCCATGCCGCGATTAAGTTGGCTGGCTTTTTCGGGCAATCCTTTTAGCAAACAAAAATTGGTGGTAGATGATTTGGTAGAAATTATTTGGGAAGAACTGGAAATAGCACATCAATTGGGCGAAGGTGCTTCGGGCGTAATTGCATTGGCAAAATGGCGGAATGAGTTGCTACATAAAGAGCCCAAACATGTTGCCGTAAAAGTTTTTAAGGGCGAAGTAACCAGCGATGGTTTACCGGCAGATGAAATGCATGCCAGCATTACGGCGGGTATTCATCCCAATTTAGTGGAAGTATTGGGTAAAATACACCAGCATCCGCTGCAAAAGCAAGGACTTGTTTTTAAATTAATCCCGAAGGGCTATAAAAACTTAGGCGGCCCACCAAGTTTTGAAACTTGTACGAGAGATGTATTTCAAAAAAATACTTTTTTTTCTATTGAAACAATCCTAAAAATAAGTTTGGACATTGCATCGGCTGCTGCGCATTTGCACGAACGCAGCATTATGCACGGCGATTTATATGCGCATAATATTTTGGTGGATGAAAATGCACATGCCTTATTTGGCGATTTTGGTGCTGCCACCATTTACAAAGGCATTGCGCCAGAAATTGCAAGCGCCTTAGAAAAATTGGAAGTAAGCGCTTTTGGCTGTTTGTTGGAAGATTTATTGATGCATGTTTTGCCGGATGAAAAAGATGCAACTGTTATTACGTCGTTGTTTGAACTGCAAAAAACTTGTGTGCAAACGAATGTGTTGCAACGACCGGATTTTAATAATGTTTTTGAAACGATTGTTAGTTTAACGTGAAGGATGGGACACGGATGAAATGGATCGGAAGGATTAGCACGGATCATAAAAGATAGATTTCCATTTATTTTAAAATGAGAAGAATCTGGCAAGTCTAAACATATCCTTTAAAAATCCGTGCTAATCCTTCCGATCCATTTCATCCGTGTCCCATCCTTAAAGTCAATCAAATAGTTATAACAATTTTGCCCACCGTTTTGCCAGATTCAATTTGCAAATGTGCTTCTTTCATTTGCTCAAAAGAAAAAACTTTTGAAACATGCGATTTAATAGCGCCGGTTTCTAATAATCCAGCAATACTTTTCATGTCATCGCCATTGGATGAAGCCATTGTTCGGTAGCCTTTCATGCCCTTGGCTTTTGCTTTTTCGGCAACGTCTTCATTTGCGCCGGAAGGAAGACTGATAATGGTTGCGCCGGGCTTCATTACTTGTAAAGAGCGGTCGATATTATCGCCACCAATAGTGTCCAACACAAAATCAATATCTTTCAAAACCTCTTCAAACCGTTGATTTTTATAGTCAATGTGTTCATCGATACCAAGGCTCATCACAAAATCTTTATTTGCAGCGGAAGAAGTGCCAATAACGTAAGCGCCAAAATGTTTGGCCATTTGTACCGCAAAATGACCAACGCCGCCAGATGCAGCGTGGATAAGAACTTTATCGCCCTTGTTAATTTTGGTGTAATTCACCAAGTTTTGCCAAGCAGTAAGTGCCGCAAGTGTGGCCGCTGCCGCATGTTCAAATGAAATGTTTTTTGGTTTAATGGCCAGTTGCGCAGCAGGCGCTGCAATAAACTCGGCATAAGCTTTTCCGTGGCCGGGAAAATTTTCCATGGCAAAAACTTCGTCGCCTTCTTTTAATAAATTTGATTTTGATTCGATAACAACGCCTGCAACATCCCAGCCTAAAATAATTGGATCAAAGTCTTTTAGCTTTTGGGCTGCGCCTTTACCGGCTCTTGTTTTTACATCAATGGGATTGATGCTGATTGCTTTTGCTTGAATCAACACTTCGCCATCGTTTATTGTAGGCTTATCAATTTCAGTGTAAACAAGGTTTTCAACGCCACCGAAACCTTTTAATATTATTGCTTTCATTTTACATAAAATTAAAAGCAAGCAATTTA
Organism: uncultured Chitinophagaceae bacterium; assembly: GCA_963845495.1. Taxonomy (GTDB): domain Bacteria; phylum Bacteroidota; class Bacteroidia; order Chitinophagales; family Chitinophagaceae; genus JAZKFT01. Next base: position 22,277 of record CAWJTH010000215.1, on the reverse strand, counting down.
AGAAATCGTGCCAAAGATCTAATCATTTTATTCGATGGGCGTTGTCCATCGATAGTAGATCTCGCCACTTCCGGACTAGAAGATGTTCTTTAAATGTATGAAACTCGCAACTTCTAAACTTCTAAACTTCTAAACTTCTCAACTTCTCAACTTCTCAACTTCTAAACTTCTCAACTTCTCAACTTCTCAACTTCTTACTTATACGCATAATTCACTTTCCCTTCCAATTGCTTGTATTTATTGTACACGGTTTCCGAAGTTTTTAGTCCACGTTCGTCGTAAGTATAATGCCAGCGGCGGTAATAATTGCTGCCCGGTTCAATGGCCGCCATGGTTATTACTTTGCCTTGTGGATTATATTCATAAGTATAATCAGGCAATATTTTTTGCGATTTGCGATCGAATCTGGCAATGTCGGTAATGCGGCCTTTGTCGTCGTAATAATAATAGTAGGTTTCGGTGAGCCTGCCTTTTTTATACCAGCGCTCCTCGCCTACCCAACCATGTTCTTCAGTAATAAAACTTACCTGCATGGTATCTTTCTTGTTTTTAATCAGTTGCATCGAAACCGGCGTATTACCATTATAAGTAAACGATCTTTCTTCAGCATATAAAATAGGTGTTTCGCCATTTTCGTGCGTAGCCGACGAAATATGTATCAATTGCGAATTATCGTTGTACGTAAAATTAGTAACAATAACCGAAGCGTCACTACTATCAATTATGGAAGATGGCCATCCATATTTACCAAAATTGGATGTTAAAATAGAAACATTGCTGTAAGTAGCTTTACTGGCGGTATATATTTTATTGGTTTCAATTTGCTGGTCAATCGAGAAACCTTCGGTTGGCGTTCCGTCTGGGTCTTCGCTGCTAACATGCACTTTTTTGATGTCGTTTTTATGTAATAATTGAAAATTATCACGGGCTTGTTTGCTATTTACAATATCATTGAAATAATATTGCGCATGAGCGCTAAAAGCAATCGAACTAAAGAAAACCAAAAACAGTTTGTACATGAATGTTTAAATTTTACCTAAAAATAACCTTGGTGATGAAGAGACGAAGAAAGCGGCAATTTAGTATGTTGCAAAACAAATGCCTGATAATTTAACAAACCGAAATCCAAAATTGCCACTGATTCACTGAAACGCTGATATCTAATTCTTAAATCTCAAACAGGAATATTACTTAAAGACAATAAAACAAATAATATTTTTCTTAACATTGAAATCATTTCACTAAAATTTAGTATAAATAATGGACGAACAGAACGCAGTCGCTTTTTTAAGGTTGATGAAAATAATGGATGAATTAAGGGAAAAATGCCCTTGGGATAAAAAGCAAACCATCGATACACTTCGTCCGCTTAGTATTGAAGAATTGTATGAATTGGCTGATGCCATCATCAATAAAGATTGGGAGGAAATAAAAGAAGAATTGGGCGACGTAATGTTGCACCTAGTTTTTTATGTAAAAATTGCCCACGAGCAAAACAAGTTTGACATGGCCGACATGCTAAACGCCGTTTGCGACAAATTGATTTATCGGCACCCACATATTTATGGCGATGTGCAAGTACAAGACGAGGAAGATGTGAAGAAAAATTGGGAAGCGCTAAAAATAAAAAAAGGCAAAACATCGGCTTTGCAAGGTGTTCCAAAAGGTTTGCCGGCCTTGGTAAAAGCAACCCGCATACAAGAAAAAGCCGCTAAAACCGGTTTCGATTGGCCAGACGTAGGCCCGGTATTCGATAAAGTGCAAGAAGAATTGGCCGAATTAAAAGAAGCCGTGGCATCGGCCAACCAGCAACATATTGAAGAGGAAATGGGCGATGTATTTTTTAGTTTAGTAAACTATGCCCGTTTTGTAAATGTTGATCCGGATACGGCGTTGGAAAATTGCAACCGTAAATTCATGTCGCGTTTTCAAAAAATGGAAGCTTTGGCTTTAGAAAGAAATCTGGTATTCAATACTTTATCTTTAGAAGCTATGGATGAATTGTGGAATGAGGCGAAGGTGTTGGAAAGAAAATGAAAATTACTAAAATGACATTTCGTTTTCTATTTATTATATATTAATTATATATTAAGGTTAAATGGGAAAAAACTTAAGGAACCAATTACAGCTTTTTACTTTAACCGGAGGCATTAAAAAAGATAACAACGCCATATCATCGCTTACAATAAACGGACAATTATATTGTACAGCTAAATCAAATAAATAATTGTGTTTGGGGTCTGGGCTTAGTCTATAAATTGTTGTCTCAGCCATAAATAGTGACAATTCTTTCATGTATTGTATAAATAAATCGGCTTGTTTATAGTAGCCCATTTATTTTTTAGTAAGGCATCATGTACTTCTGAGAGCAGATAATTGTTTAATACGGGCAACATCTTATACTGTTTGCAACGCATAATTAAAGGTTTTGCAAAACCAGATCTTGCTAATCTTATCCACACTCCAGCATCAATTACATCAACTTCATGCCTTATGCTGATAACGTTGCTGATTAATTGCCTTTTCAATATCGTCATCTGATATGTTTTTAAAATCCAGTTCTTCAATTAAATTTTCCCATTTCTGAGTCAAATCATTTTCAAATAAATTTATATAAGCCAATTTCAACTCTGCCTCATTCATTAAACGTAGCTTATCAACCATCAGCGCAAAAGTTGAAACAGGTTCTTGAGTCGTTGTCATTTTCTCGTTTATTTAACCAAAAATACACTACATAAACAACATCACAAAATCTAGACTTCAAAAAGAAAAGTGGTTATTTAATTGCTTTCGATTCAATAAGCCGTTGCTTTACTTTATTTTGTACACATATTTTATTGAAGAAATGCCCTCATAAAAAAGGTATCCAACACTTATCTTTATTGCCAAAGCAAAGACGTAGAACGGAGCAAAAGGCATCGATATCATGAAAAAAATAATATTCAAACATATTGGATTGTTTTTGTTGGCGGCTTGGGTATACACGCTCACGTTCGTTTTCAACAATTATTGGTCAAAGTCGTCATCCATGCCGGCCATTGCGTCTAGCATGCAAAAGCGGGTAATTGTTTTGCAAAAAAAATTCCAAGATTTTTATTCCGACACCCAAACAATTAAAAAGTGTCTTTCATTTTCTGATGAAACAATTGTCCAAAATAACACTTCAGACGCCGGGCCGTTTTATTATTTGTTTGCTGACAGTCCTGATGGATTTGTTTTAAAATATTGGTCAACATCGGCAGTTGCGCCCAAACTAACCGATATCCCGTACCACGACACGGTGCACTTGGTGACTTACGAAAACGGAATGTTTATTTTATCGGTTCATCCCTTGCCAGATTTAAGATTGTTTGCAGCACAATTAATCCCGATTAAATGGCACTTTTTTATCCAAAACAATTATTTAACCGATAGAATTCCAGGTATTGATGGATTAGGGGAACAAATTGACATTAATACCGATTCGGTTGGCAGCCCCGTGAAGCTGCAAAATGGTACTACAATTTTTTCCATGCGGGCGGTTGATGCAAAAGCTATTCATGTTTTTAATTGGCCGTCTTTTTTAATTACCATTATTACTACTATTTTATTAATTACATTTTTCCAGCGTGTGGCAAACGATGTTGTTGCCTATTATTCTTTTTCTTGGGGATTTTTGTTAATTGTGCTGGCTGCCATTTTTATCAGATTGCTTATTTTCTTTTTCAATTTTCCCATCAATACCGAACAAATTCAAATATTTACACGCTTTAGCGAGGGCAATGGTTTTTGGTTCCATTCGCTCGGCGATCTTTTCCTACACCTATTTGCTTTCATTTGGGTATTCTATTTTTTGCAGATACACCAACAAAAATGGCTTAGTTTATTTGATGCTTTAAGTGGATCAACCCGCAAAATACTGGCGCTTAGTGGTATTGTTTTTTACATGAGTAGTTCGTTTTGGGGAGCGCACATTATTCAAGAACTGGCTTCGCAAAGCGAATTTTTCTTTGATGTGTCTAATATTTTCAGGTTGGGCTGGCCAACATTTTTTAGCATCACCTGCTTATATTTTATTCTTTCCATCCATTATTTCATCCTTCATTTTTGTAATAAAATTTATGACGGTGCATTTAACAAACATAAATATTATAAGTTTTGGGCTGCCACTGTGTTAGGGCTAATTGTACTTACTTTTTTTATCAAGATCATACATGCGGATTTAATGCTTTTTGTAATGATCTGGTCGCTTTTATGTTTATTGTTAGAACAATGGTTGCCACAAATAAACCTTAACAAACCATTGAATATCAACAACTTCCTTTTTTGGATGCTTTGGTACGCATTTTCGGGTTCAGTGCTTTTGTTGGCCCAAAACACCCAAAAAAATGAAAAAGGAAAATTGGGCTTCGCCCAAAGGCAAACCGTACAATCGGATCCCGTTACAGAAAGTTTGCTTTACCAAGCCACCAATACGCAATTTATGCAAGAATTGGTAGGTGAACTGCCACAGCTGAGTAATAAAGAAGTGGCCGAAAAGGCAATAGATGAATTACACCAAAAATATTTTTCAAGCTTTCTTACCAAACCGCAAACCAGTTTTTATTTATTTAATAATTCAGGATTTCCCATTTATCAAAAAGATTCTATTTCTTTTTCGGCGTTAAATACCATTTATACCCAACAAGCTTTACCTACCAAACACCCATATATTTCTTATTACGAAAGCTCGTACGCAACATTTAGTTACATTATTAAACGGTCGCTTTTTAATGATAGTTTGCAATTAATTGGTTATCTGTTTATTACTTATGCACCATTTCAAAAAGAAACATTTACGCCTGAGCTTTTCCGCCGCCTGCAAAGTTCCGATCCAAATTTTACCGGCAATCTTACCTATGCCATTTACGGCGATAGCAATTTAATATCTTCCAATAAAGATTATCCATTTAAAACAATGTTGGATAAAAAGGAAAGGCTTAAGCAACAAATAGAAATTAGGCACAATAACGGAACCGATGAATTATGGTATAATGCCGGCAACAATAAAACAATTGTGGTAGTAAAAACAAGCGACAATTTTACCGACGGCATTACACTTTTCGCTTATTTATTCGGCATTTTTATTTTATTTATCCCCATTAGAAATTTGATTGCCAACTTGTTAGGTGGTAATTCTAATTTAAAAAGATTGCCTTCTATTTCCAAGCTTTCTATCCGCAACCAAATCCAAAAAACAATTCTTACCCTAAGCACCGTTTCTTTTGTCATTATCGGAACCATAACGGTCGTATTTTTTATTTATCGTTTTCATACCAACAATAATGTTCGGCTTACCAAAACAATTGAACGTGTAAACAACGATATGGAAGCCCAACAGAAATACGCCGCCATATTCGATAAAAAAAATAACTCCATAAATAAAGAGCGGAATACTATTACCATCCAAGCTACCGCTTTATCACAAAATGTAGACATCAACTTATTTGACAATCAAGGAAACCTTATAACTAGCTCACAACCAATTTTATATGATCATGATATTGTTTCTTCAAAAATTAATCCCACTGCATTTTACCATTTGTCGGTAAAAAAAGAAGTCCAATTTATGCAGGCCGAGCATATTGGCGAATTAGAATACAACAGTATTTATTTGCCCATCCGCCCGGCCAGCGGCGAAACGGTTGGGTATTTAAATATCCCGGATTTTGCCTCGCAAAATGAACTGAACCAAGAGATTTCCAACTTTTTGGTAGCGCTTATTAATTTGTTTGTGCTTATTTTTTTACTCACGGGCATCATCACATTCATTATTGCCAACCGCATCACATCATCGTTTGCAGTAATTGGGGAAAAGATGAAAAACATAAGTTTTGGCAAACAAAACGACCCGATTGATTGGCAACGGAACGATGAAATTGGCGTGTTGGTGTCACAATACAACCGCATGCTAAAACAATTGGATGAAAGCGCCAACAAATTGGCAAAAAGCGAACGCGAAAATGCTTGGCGGGAAATGGCCAAACAAGTGGCGCACGAAATAAAAAATCCGCTTACACCCATGAAGTTGAGTCTTCAATATTTACAACGTGCCATCGACAATAATTCGCCCAACGTAAGAGATCTAACGGAAAAAGTGGCCACCAATATGGTGGAGCAAATTGATCATTTATCAAAAATAGCCTCCGATTTTTCGCAATTTGCACATATTGGTATCGAGAAAAAAGAGTTATTAGATTTGGGCGAAATGTTGAAACAAGTAGTAACCCTATATGAAAACAATAGACAAGTAAAAATTATTTGGCAAAAACTGGAAAAGCCAACGATTATAGTAGCTGATAAAACCCAAGTTAATCGCTTGTTTACCAATCTATTCCAAAATGCTGTACAAGCGGCAAAAGATGAAACGGTAAAATTAACCATTACCGAAACTATCCATGAAGGCAATATCACTATTTGTATTTCGGACAATGGCATTGGCATTCCCGATGAACTAAAAGATAAAATTTTTGCTCCTAGCTTCACCACCAAAAGTTCTGGCACTGGCTTAGGGTTAGCTATTTCAAAGGATATTGTAGAAAGGATGAACGGAGAAATTTGGTTTAATACACAATTAGGCGAAGGAACACAGTTTTACGTACGGGTGCCGTTAGTGACAGATTAAAATGTTGGCAACAATGGAAAAACGTACACGCTACAGTTTACTTTTTTTCATTATTTCAATTTCTTCTTGCAGTTTCAACAATATATTTTGGATTGCAGCTAATGCGTAGGCTTCCTTTTTTTCTATCAGGTTGCCTTCAATAACATCACCTTCAATGTCTTCTTGAATCTCGTCTACATCTTTTTGAATCTCGTCTATGTCTTCTTCAATTTCTTCAATATCTTCTTGTATTTCACCCACATCTTCTTGAATAATTTCTATGTCCTGGCTATTTTTATTAACCGACATCTGGATAAAAATTGACAAATAAATTGCTTCCAACGAAACCAATGTGGTAAGCACCAACAACATTCTTTCAAAACTAACAATGTGTAATAAAGGCAGTATAAACGAAACAATAAAAACAAGGGTATGCACAATCAAAGAAGAAGTAGAGCCGATCCATTTGGTGGCTTTATCCGCGGTTTTCTCTAATTTAGCTATTGGTCGTTTTTGTGGTTGCATGTTTTAAATTGGGCAGCGAAAGTAGTTATTAGGCATAATAAATGAAGATTGATTTTATTAAACTAACTGGGTTTGTTCCTTCTTGCTTTCTTGACTTCCTGCCTGCTTGTCTTCTTGTCTTCTTGTCTTCTTGCCTCCTTGTCTTCTTGTCTCCTTGCCTTCTTGTCTTCTTGTCTTCTTGCCTCCTTGTCTTCTTGTCTCCTTGCCTTCCGCCCTTCCTGCCTTCTTGCTCCTTATCTTCTATGGTTCTTTATCTTTGCAATATGTTATTGGAAGAAAAAAAATCGGTCGCATTTCATACATTGGGTTGTAAACTTAATTTTTCTGAAACCTCCACTATTTCCCGGATGATGGAAAATGAAGGTTTCGAGAAAAGAAAATTTGATGAAAAAGCCGACGTGTATGTAATAAATACTTGCAGCGTTACTGATAATGCCGATAAGGAATGCCGTTATTTGGTAAGGCAAATCCAGCGCAAAAGCCCTGAAAGTTTGGTGGTAATTACCGGCTGTTATGCACAATTGAAACCAAAAGAAATTGCTGAAATCCCAGGCGTTGATTTAGTGCTTGGGGCAGCAGAAAAATTCAATATTGCCCAGCATATCAAGGAGTTATCAAAAGGTGATGCTACAAAAATTTCGAGTTGTGAAATTGATGAAATAAGCGGATTTAATAGCAGTTGGAGCATGAACGACCGCACCAGAACTTTTTTGAAAGTGCAAGACGGTTGCGATTATAATTGCAGTTTTTGCACCATTCCGATGGCACGCGGAAAAAGCCGTAGCGATACCGTTGAAAACGTGTTGGCCAACGTAAAAAAAATTGCAGCGGATGGTGTAAAAGAAATTGTTCTGACCGGCGTAAATTTGGGTGACTTTGGAAAAGGTGCGGATGGAAATAGTGCCAGAGAAACATTTTTCGACCTAATAAAAGCTTTAGATGATGTGGAAGGTATCGAACGGTATCGTATTTCTTCCATTGAACCCAATTTATTGACTAAAGAAATCATAGAATTTGTGGCGAACAGCAAAAAGTTTATGCCGCATTTTCATATTCCGCTGCAAAGCGGCAGCAATAAAATTTTAGGATTGATGCGCCGCCGCTACAAACGGGAATTGTACACCGAAAAGGTTGCGCTTATAAAACAATTAATGCCACATTGTGCCATTGGCGTGGATGTAATTGTGGGTTTCCCAAGCGAAACTGATGAAGATTTTAGCGATACTTTCGATTTTTTACACCATTTGGATATCAGTTATTTGCATGTGTTTACTTATTCCGAAAGAGACAATACAAAAGCGCTGGAGATTAAACCAATTGTGCCAATTAACATCAGAAATGAGCGGAATAAGGTGTTGCGAAACCTTTCTTACAAAAAAATGCAATATTTTACTGCTCAACATGCAGCGGAAACAAGAAAAGTATTGTTTGAGAAAAATGAGCGTAACGGTATGATGGAAGGATATACCGATAATTACATAAAAATTACTGTGCCTTTTAAAGCAGGTTGGGCAAACAATATTGTTGACTGGAAAATTTAAAATATGCCAAAAGATATTTACAATACTGGAGCCCAACTCAACAAATACCAAGTTATTATTTCGTTTGAGATGGATGACCATTTTATGAATTTGGTGCCGCCACACCGAACGTATATCAATTATTTGATCAATAAAAACATAATTGATTATTATACCGTAAGCCTGGAAACGCAGCGTAGCTGGATTGTCATCAATGCCGAAACAAAGGAAGAAGCCGAAACTTACTTGCGCAAATCCCCGCTATTCAAATATTGGCAGTACGAAATTGATGAATTATACGTGTACGACGGCCAAGCGTATAGGATGCCGGCGGTGCAACTAAATTAGTGAGTGGTGAATGGCAAGTGGTGAGAACATTCTTTAATTTTAATGTCGCTGCCTAAACTTCCGTTTTTGTTCATCCCTTTTAATCTTTGTAATCCCCAAATCCTCGTTTAAGACAATATCCACGCCAACGAAAACAAATCCATCATTTTATAATCGATTGAAATCCGCTCTGATGTTGGGTTCCGAAGAAAATCCATGGCAATTTCCCCTTCGTTGTTACCCGCCATTTCTACTACCTGCATGTGTTGGATAAAGCCCATTTCGCCGTTGCCAAACCATTTATAAACGGCTTCTTTTACACACCAAAGCATGGTGGTAACCTGAAAATAATCAGGAATAAATTCCGACTTATTTTTTACCCAAAGTTCGTTAGCCAATACCTGTTCGGCTTCACTTAAAAATTTATGCAAAATTTTTAAGGTTTTTTCGGTAAACATCTCAATATCAATACCAACCCGATATGTTGTGCTAACAATTGCTGCAGCATAGTTGCTACAATGACTAATAGAGAAATGATGCGAATCGCCTTTTACATACGGTTTTCTGGTGTCGGCAATGCGTATCAAATCCATTGGAAAATCTGGCACAATTTCTTGCAACAAATAACGCCCCGCCAAATGCTGCAAGCGTTTGTGCGGATGCGTAATATTTGTTTTCAATGGTACTTTTTCTAAGAAAAAATCTTCATTTTCGGTGATATGCCAAATAGCCAACGAAGTGGTTGGATTGACAATATGTGAATAAATTTTAGGCAACGGAACAGATTTAATTAGACATTTGACGGATTGAAATTAAGCAGCAATGATTTTATCGGATACAAGAATTTTAGAAGAGATTGAAAAAGGTACCATTAAGTTAGTTCCTTACAACCGCGAATGCCTTGGCAGCAATAGTTACGACGTGCATTTGGGTGGCACCTTAGCTACTTACACTGATCATATTTTGGATGCGAAAAAGCACAACAAAATCGAAAGCTTCGACATTCCAGACGACGGTTTTGTGTTATACCCGCATGTGTTTTACTTGGGTGTAACGCTTGAGTATACCGAAACCCACGCCCATGTTCCATTTTTAGAAGGCAAAAGCAGCACGGGCCGTTTGGGCATCGATATTCATGCAACTGCTGGCAAAGGCGATGTAGGTTTTTGTGGCAACTGGACGCTTGAAATTTCTGTAAAACAGCCCGTAAAGATTTATAAAGGCATGCCGATTGGTCAACTTATTTATTTTCCAGTTGATGGGGAAATCGCAATTTCTTACGATAAAAAGAAAGATGCAAAATATAGCGGCCAGCCCGATAGACCAATTGAAAGTATGATGTGGAAGAATAAGTTTTAGGAAGGTTGTCCGCCTTTTTTCTGATTATCAAAATTGGGTGGAGATTGTAAAGATGGTAGCTTTCGTACGTTCAAAAATCAAAAGCTACTCTACTTTCAGGGTTGCTTAACTCCCGTGTTTTTTCATTACCAGCATAATGCACAATGCACATATTGATTTGCTTGGGTTGAAAATCATACAAAACGGTATCATCCAAGCTTATTTTTTTTATGGAAACGATATTTGGTATTTCAAAATAACACCAAATACTTTCTTCAATTTGTTCGTAACCAACATAATTTAGATATTGAAATTTTCCATCAATATTTATTTGTAAGTGATTGTAAATGTATGTTTTAACCATTTTATCTATTGTAATTTTATCGGTTGGATGCAATAAATCGACCTTGGCCGATGGATTATTTTTGCGTAGTGTTTTTTCAAAGTCGTCTGTAAAAATGCGTACGCTTATCTCCAACGATCTTGTTTTTGCATTGTGGTTAATATCGGCCACAGAAACAAAAAATGGATGAAACAACAACAAACACTTTAACCAAATTCCCAACATTTACTTATTATTTTTTGCACTACAAAGTTGTTAGCTATTTTCGAAACAAAACAAAGTAGTTAGACAAAAGTAATTGGTATGAAGACAAAAACCGTCTTCCTTTAATTATCATCACCTTGCAATATTTCGATAAAGCGATTTAGTGCACACACTTGTAATCTAATCAATCCGTTAATCCAACATTAATCTAGGTTCAGACAAATATGTTCATGCAATATTTTAAATTAGGCTGGCATCACATTATTGATTGGGATGCGCTTGACCATATTTTATTTGTGGTGGCTTTGGCAGCTATTTATACACTTAAAGATTGGAAACAAGTACTAGTGCTGGTTACCGCATTCACCATCGGCCATTCTATTACTTTGGCTTTATCGGCTTTTAATCTTATTCACGTTGCGTCACGGCAAATCGAATTTTTAATTCCTTGCACCATCATGGCAACCGCTATTTTTAATCTTTTCCAAAAAAAGTTTACGCCCAAAAGCATCAGTATCAATTATTTTTTGGCTTTATTTTTTGGGTTGATACATGGAATGGGCTTCGCCAACGGCTTAAAAAGTTTGTTAGGCCGTAATCACAGCATTCTAATTCCGCTGCTGGGTTTTAATATTGGACTTGAAGCTGGACAAGTGATAGTAGTTATAAGTATATTGATTTTTAGCTGGTTAGCATTTATGGTGTTTAAAATTAACCGCAGAGAATGGGTTGTTTTTTTATCAGGAGCAGCCTTTAGTATTGCGTTAGAAATGGCATTACAAAGAATTGGAGGCTGATAATTTTAATTATTGCTAAGGCTTAACATTTGCGACCATTGATTTTCGCATAGCGATAATCGTTACGCTATATTTTTGTATTTTAGAATCGTTTTACAAAATATACATCCATTGGGTTCTTACCGTGAATATCTGCTCATTCTTATTTCTACCCCAATTTATGTTTTTATTATTTTGGGCGAAATATTAATCAGCCATTGGCAGCATTTAAAACTATATACACTAAAAGGAACGCTTAGCAATGTGTATTTGATGTTGCTAAATAGCGGCATCGACCTAGCTTTCCGATTAGTGTACCTTTTTATTTTAACCCAATGTTTTATTCACGCTTTTTACTTGCCAAAACACCATGTTTGGTATTGGATTATTTTGGCTTTGGCAGAAGATTTTGTATTTTATTGGCTACATCGCATGGAGCATTTTGTAAGGCTTTTTTGGGCAGTTCACGTTACGCATCATTCTTCGGAAGAATTCAATTTTAGTGTTGGTTTCCGGTCTTCCGTTTTTCAGCCGCTTTATCGCTTCATCTTTTTTATTCCACTTGCGTTTGCGGGCTTTGCTCCGCAGGATATTGTTTTTATGTACAGCGCAACCCAAATTTGGGGCATTTTTGTGCATACCAAGCTCATTAATAAAATGGGTTGGTTGGAATATATTTTGGTAACCCCATCGCACCACCGCGTACACCATGCCAGCAACCCAAAATATTTGGATAAAAACATGGGCATGTTCTTAATAATTTGGGATAAATTATTTGGTACTTTTCAAGATGAATTAACAATAGATGATTATCAACCAATACGTTATGGGCTTACATCTAATCAGCCAAATCCAAATGCCGTAAATATGGTTTTGCAAGAATGGGAAAATATCAAGAAAGATATCGAGTTGCCCGTTTCTTTAAAAACTAAACTTGCTTATATTTTTATGCCGCCCGGATGGAGCCATGATGGTAGTAAAATGACGAGCGAGCAAATGCGTAAGGCTGAGAAAGAAAAAGCCGAAAGCAGCCATGTATTGGCAAAGTAACTTGAGTTTGGGATAAGAATATTCATAAACAATTGACATTAAATTGATCTATTTTGTATTTGCCTGTTGATAGTGAAGTATTTTTTATTGCCAAGAGTATTTTATCACGCAGAGATATCTTTCTAGTTAAAAAGTTTCCGACACTTGTGCGCTTATCCCAAACTCACGTTAAAGTAAGCATTTAATTCATCCTAAACATTTCTCCGTCCATATCCATATTACGATCTTTGGTTTTCTTATTCGGTAAATGATAACGTAACGAAAACCGCAACCTGCTTCCTGCGTTTACACCGGTTTGGTATAAAATAGTTTTTGTGTTTTGCGGGTCGGTAAACTTCAATTTACCACCAAAAAGCAAACCTGCTTCGGCACCCACGCTAAATGATTTTGCAAATCGATAAGTATAAGATGCGCCTAATTGAAACTGCCTTAACTGCATATAAAGTACGGATTCAGTTGAAGTAAAATCGTTTTGGTTTTGGAATTGGAAACGATTGCCTTCTGGCCTTAATGACAATGACAACCTCATTTTTTTATTCAATCTGCCACTAACCTGAACAGATACTGGAAGCACAGCAGAAAGCGTCCAAGTATCAGAAAGCTTTTTCCGGATACCCAAAACAGGTAATGGTAACGGCCTTCCATAAGCATAAGTAAGCACAATACCATATTGATAGGTTAACGTAGGATTTTGGATATGGTTCACAATAAAAGAACCGGAAAAACGATAGCGTAAGTCGTTGCTTTGCGTTGATGCTCTGTCACTGGCTATGCCCATAGCGGCATCTACAAGAAAAAAATCCTTTTTGCCATTGAAGAAAAAGCCGTTTATACCCACAGCGCCATTATAAAAGGTACGCTGAGTTTCGTTTTTTATAAAACCAATGGTTTGTTCGGAAGACTCAAAACTAGTATGCAGCGAAGTTTGATAAAAACCTGAACCTTGCTGTTTTGATGATTTGTTACTTCTATTCCCAAATAATGGAATACTAATGCTACCACCAATTGCATGTGATTGTAAATTTCCAGTGGTGTCCTTAAAAGCTTGCGTTGGCAATAAAGTATAGTTTACCGCAATACTACCTTCGTTCAATTCCATTCGTTGAGCAAAACCGCAATTAACAATTGCAACAAGGGCAAAACTTGTCGATAGTTTTAATATTTTCAATTAGGTTGGTGTTAAATAATATTAGAATAAACTGACCAATTGCAGCGTCGGACGGTTAAAATTAAAAAATGTTTAATCAGCCGTCCCATTACTTTATTAAATGCTCCATTACAAAGTATGTAATTGGGCAAACCTCGGTATTTTTTAAGGTTAGGGCTGGCCGTTTTATTAAAACATCTTCATCGGTATATGGATAACGGGCACAATCGCTTGGGCGCTCATCATAAATTTGGCAGGTGTTATCTTCGTTCAAAAACTGGCAAGGTGATTTTTTGTTGACATAATCCCCGTCGGAATCGATCCTTAAATAGGTCTCAATAAAAACCGATTCTTTCATGCCTAAGTATTTAGAAATCCGTTTAATGTCGGGCGTTTTAAAGCGTGGTGAATGATTTTTGCAACAACGGCCACAATCCAAGCAATTGATACGTTCAAATGCTTCCTCATGTAAGGCTGGCAAACGTTTCAAGGTTTTGTTTTTGTCTACCCTTTGTAGAAAATTCCTATATAATTTTTGGTGCTCGGCTGATTTCTTTTCCCAGTTTATCAATAAATCTTCCGCCATGTTGAATAGATATTAAAATAAGGCTGCAAGTTACCAAACAAATAGGCTATGAGAAATTTCAATCGTAAATTTGCACAACTTTTATAAATAGTAATTGGGCAAATGAGTAAATAGGTAATTACATGCGAAGTTAAGCCGCATATTGCTTAAATCACTTATTTGTTTAATTACCTAATTACTATTTTGAATTAAAATTATAAATTAAGTTATAAAGTATGAACCTTTTTGAACAGCAGGAAAATGAATTTAGGGGAAGACACATTGGACCAAACGATACAGAAACTTTGGAAATGTTGCAAGCTATTGGCGTTGCGAATGTTGATGAATTGATCGACAAAACAGTTCCGGCAAGTATTCGCCAACAGCCTTTGGATTTGCCCGGCGCAGTAAGCGAATACCAATATTTGGCCGACTTGAAAAAAACTGCTGCAAAAAACAAAGTGTTTAAAAGTTATATCGGTCAAGGTTATTACGGCACCATAACGCCAAGCGTTATTCTCCGTAACGTTTTTGAAAACCCAGGTTGGTACACGCAATACACGCCATATCAGGCAGAAATTGCACAAGGCCGTTTGGAAAGTTTGCTTAATTATCAAACAATGGTTGCAGACCTTACCGGTTTGCCAATTGCCAACGCCTCGTTATTGGATGAAGGAACGGCCGCAGCTGAAGCAATGACAATGTTTTTCAACCAAAAAAATAAAGCCAATCATATCACCCATCATCAATTTTTTGTTGATGAAAACATTTTTGCACAAACAAAAGACTTACTTGCTACCCGTGCAAAGCCAATTGGCATTGAACTGGTAATTGGTGATTATGCCACAACTAAATTGGATGACACCTTTTTTGGGGCGATTTTACAATACCCAAATAGTAAAGGCGCTGTAAATGATTATCGTAGTTTTATTGAGCATGTTCACGAAATTGGTGGTCACGTAGCTATGGCAACCGATTTATTGGCACTAACATTATTGGTTCCTCCTGGAGAATTGGGTGCGGATGTTGCTTTGGGCAACTCGCAACGTTTTGGCGTTCCAATGGGATTTGGTGGCCCACATGCTGCATTTTTTTCCACTAAAGATGAGTTTAAGCGCAATATACCAGGCCGTTTAATTGGCGTTAGTATCGACGCACAAGGAAACCGTGCCTTGCGCATGGCGTTGCAAACAAGGGAGCAGCACATAAAACGCGAAAAAGCAACTTCCAATATTTGTACAGCCCAAGCTTTGCTAGCAAATATGGCAGCCATGTATGCCGTTTATCATGGCAAGGAGGGTTTAAAAAATATTGCACTGCGTACACATTTGCTAACTAATTCACTTGATGCGGCTTTGCAAAAATTAGGTTTGCAACAAATCAATGAAAATTATTTCGATACCTTAACGTTTACTGGGCTAGATAGGGTTAAGGTAAAACGTTTTACGGAAGAATTTCATGTAAACCTTGGCTATCACGAAGATGGTAGCATTAGTATTTCGTTAGATGAAACGACAACACAAGCTGATGTAAAAACGTTATTGCATGCATTTGAAAGCTTAACCGAAAAAAATGCTTCCATTGTTTTTAGCCAAGAAATTTTGACTAAAATCCCAACAGGACTAACCAGAACTTCAGATTTTTTAACACATCCAGTTTTTAATACACATCATTCTGAAACACTAATGATGCGATACCTTAAATCATTGGAAAATAAAGATTTGGCATTAAATACTTCAATGATTAGTTTAGGAAGTTGTACCATGAAGTTAAACGCTGCTTCAGAGTTAATTCCTGTTAGCTGGCCAGAATTTGGCGGACTTCATCCTTTTGCGCCAACCGGCCAATGGGAAGGTTATGCAGATATAATTGATGAATTAGAAAGCTGGCTGGCTACAATTACTGGTTTTGCCGCAACAAGTTTGCAACCCAACAGCGGCGCACAAGGTGAGTATGCGGGATTATTAGCCATCCATGGTTATCATGAAGCGCAAGGAAATGGCCATCGAAATATTATGTTAATCCCAATTTCTGCGCACGGCACAAATCCTGCAAGCGCTGTTATGGCTGGAATGAAAGTGGTGGTAACAAAATGTGATGAAGCCGGAAATATAGATGTAGCTGATTTAAAAGCCCGTGCCGAACAATATAAAGATAATTTGGCGGGATTGATGGTCACTTATCCAAGTACGCATGGTGTTTTTGAGGAAAGCATCAAAGAGATATGTGAATTAATACATGCAAACGGCGGCTTGGTTTATATGGACGGAGCCAACATGAATGCACAGGTTGGTTTAACGAGCCCTGGTTTTATTGGTGCTGATGTTTGCCATTTAAATTTACATAAAACATTTGCTATACCGCATGGCGGCGGTGGCCCCGGCATGGGTCCTATTTGTGTAAACGAAAAGTTGGCACCTTATTTACCGGGACATGTAAGTAGTGATGCCAATTCAATCATTCGCCAAAATAGGCATTCTCCTTTTTTAAATTATGATGCTGTTTCGGCTGCAAAATTCGGCTCGGCTTCCATCCTATTGATTAGTTATGCATATATAAAAATGCTTGGCGGAACGGGTGTAACCGATGCAACAAAGTGGGCTATTTTAAATGCCAACTACATGAAAGTAAGGTTGGAAAAACATTATCCGATTTTGTACACTGGCAAAAATGGCACTTGTGCCCACGAATTTATTGTTGACTTACGTCCGTTTAAAGCAAGCTGTGGCGTTGAGGCAGAAGATGTGGCAAAGCGTTTGATTGATTATGGGTTTCATGCGCCAACCATGAGTTTTCCTGTTCCCGGTACTATCATGATCGAACCAACCGAAAGCGAAGACAAAGCAGAGCTTGACCGTTTTTGTGATGCTTTGATTGCCATACACGAAGAAATAAAAGCAATTGAAGAAGGTAAATCTGATAAAACAAACAATCCTCTGAAAAATGCGCCCCATACATTAGCGGTTGTAACGGCAGAAGAATGGACTAAACCATACAGTCGCGAAACAGCGGCGTTTCCGTTGCCTTATGTCCGCGCCAACAAATTTTGGCCTTCGGTAGCAAGGGTAAATAATACGTATGGTGACAGGAACTTAGTTTGTACCTGCGAACCGATTGAAAGTTATGTGGAAGAACCAGTAGGCGCATAAAATGTATTAAGGTAAGCGTTAATATTAGTAGTTTTTGCCTTTCTTTGCACAATCCCAATATTCTAAGTGGCCAAATGGTCATTTCGAGTATTGGGATTTTTTATTTAAACACAAACTAAAAACAAATGAGAAAATTATTATGGCTTTTGCCATTGGCCTTTCTTTTCGTGGCATGCCAAAAAGAAAGCAGTTTTGAAGCGCCAGCTACAACAAGCGGCACATCCAGCGGCACTTCAGTTTATACTTTGGGAGGTGCTGGAAATAGCTGCACCGGAGCAATTGTGAATGGCACTTATACGAGTGGTGTGGCTTTGGGTGCTATAAATACGGTGACCATCAATGTTACAGTTACGACTGTTGGCACCTATGCTATTTCAACCACAGCCGTAAATGGAATGACATTTACAGCATCTGGAGCTTTTACAGCTACAGGATTGCAAGCAATAACTTTAACGGGAAGTGGAACACCAACAGCAGTAGCGACAAGTACAGTTTCGGTTACAGTTGGAACAACGAGTTGCAGTTTTTCAGTGCCGGTTGTGGCACCTGGGCCACCGGCAACATATACAATTGCCGGAGCTGGAAGCAGTTGTACAGGAAGCACAGTTAGTGGAACCTATAATGCAGGTACCGCCCTAACAAGCAGCAATACAGCGACCATCCAGGTAAGTGTAACAGTTTTAGGCAGTTATAATATTACAACAACTACTACAAATGGATATAGCTTTTCTGGCGCTGGAACATTTACAACTTTGGGGACACAATCTGTAGTTTTAACAGGAAATGGAACACCAACTGCTGCTGGAACTGATGGTTTTACCGCTGGCACATCGGGTTGTACTTTTAATGTAACTATAGACGCTGCTGTTAATACGGGAACCGGAAAAATCACCTGTACCATTGCGGGAATTACAAAAACCTTCAATAATTTCGCTTATGGTAAACTGTTAACATCAAGCAATTTGGATGTAATGGGATATACCACTAGTAGCATGGCTGAGCAAATTGATTTAACCGCAATGTACACAGATGGTTCTGTCGTTGGAACTGGTTCATATTCCTTTAATAGCAGTGGTGCAAAAAATTTCGGTGAATTGTATTATAGTGACAATAGTGGTGGTAAATGGAGTAGTGGGTTTAACACATCAACTTTATCGGTTGACCCATGTACCATAAACATTACCAGCATCACAGCCACTAATGTAAAAGGCACTTTTACCGGAACGGTAAGAAGCAACGGTGGAAGTGGCAGTAGCACCACAAGCATCACTTCGGGAACATTTGATGTGCCAATCCAATAAACTACCATCGGGATAGATTTGGATTAAGATTAGGTAGTTATTATGAGACTAACAGTTCTAACTATTTCTTTTCTAAAAATATAGGCTGGTAGAAGATTTGAATACGGTTTCATCCACTGGGACTACATTATCGCATACCATTTTAAAAAGTTATTTTCTATTTTCAAATAGGATAACCCAATAAAAAAACCACCAACTTTCCAGTCGGTGGTTTTTTGTTTATTATAAAACTACAAAGAATTAATCTTCTATAGCTTTGATTTTGCCTTTTTGTTTAGCTATTACTTCCTCAGCAATATTGGTTGGTGCTGGGTTATAGTGGCTAAATTCCATGGTGCTAGTAGCACGGCCGCTGCTTAATGAACGCAATTGGGTTACATAACCAAACATTTCGCTCAATGGCACTTTGGCTTTAATAACCTGTGCGTTGTTACGGGTATCCATACCTTCCAACATACCACGACGACGGTTCAAGTCACCTGTTACATCACCCATGTATTGGTCGGGAGTGATAACTTCCACTTTCATAATTGGTTCCAACAAAACTGGTTTTGCTTTACGGCCAGCTTCACGGAAACCTTGTTTTGCGCAAAGTTCAAAGCTCATACCGTCACTATCCACTTGGTGGAAGCTGCCGTCGAACACGCGAACTTTCATGCTTACCAAAGGATAAGCGGCTAATACGCCAGTCCCCATGCTTGTTTCAAAACCTTTTTGAATAGGCGCAACAAATTCGCGTGGAATAGAACCACCAAAAATATCATTGATAAATTGGAAACTCTTATCAGGATTTTCTTTCAACCATTCTTCGTCGGCAGGTCCAATTTCAAATTGGATATCGGCAAATTTACCGCGACCACCGGTTTGTTTTTTCAACACTTCGCGGTGTTCGATTGTTTTGCTAAATGCTTCTTTGTAAGCAACCTGTGGCGCACCTTGGTTAATTTCAACCTTAAACTCACGTTTCATACGGTCAACGATGATTTCCAAGTGCAATTCGCCCATTCCTGAAAGAATTGTTTGGCCAGTTTCTTCATCAGTACGCACACGCAAGGTTGGATCTTCTTCTACCAATTTGGCAATCGCCATACCCATTTTATCAACATCAGCCTGAGTTTTTGGCTCAACTGCGATAGAGATAACCGGTTCTGGGAAAGTCATTGATTCAAGCGTGATCGGATGTTTTTCATCACACAATGTATCACCCGTTTTGATATCTTTAAAACCAACTGCTGCACCAATATCACCTGCTTCGATAAAATCGATCGGGTTTTGTTTGTTAGCATGCATTTGCAATACGCGGCTAATACGTTCGTTTTTACCGGTACGCACGTTCAACACGTAAGAACCAGAATCCAAACGACCTGAATAAACCCGGAAGAACGCCAAACGGCCTACAAACGGATCGGTCATAATTTTGAAAGCCAAAGCTGCAAATGGTTCTTTTGCACTCGGTTGGCGAGTGATTGCTTCACCATTATCTGGATTGATACCTTCGATACCATCCACATCCAAAGGACTAGGTAGGTAACGGCATACCGCATCCAACGCAGTTTGTACACCTTTATTTTTGAAAGCAGATCCGCACATCATCGGCACAATGCTCATATCGATAGTAGCCTTGCGGATAGCTTCATGAATTTCATTTTCGCTGATGCTATTAGGATCTTCGAAGAATTTTTCCAACAAACTATCGTCATATTCAGCAACAGCTTCAATCAATTTAGCACGCCATTCGGCTACTTCTTCCACCATATCAGCCGGAATAGGCACTTCTTTAAAAGTCATACCCATTGTATCAGCATCCCATTGAATCCCTTTGTTGGTGATTAAATCAACTACACCAAGAAAGTCGTCTTCAGCACCAATTGGCAATTGCAATGGAACCGCATTTGCACCTAACATATCACGTACTTGCTTAACTACCATTAAGAAGTCAGCACCACTACGGTCCATTTTATTTACAAAACCAATACGAGGAACTTTATATTTATTAGCTTGACGCCAAACTGTTTCAGACTGTGGTTCTACACCGTCAACAGCACTGAACAATGCGATTAAACCATCCAATACACGCATGCTACGTTCTACTTCAACAGTAAAATCCACGTGGCCTGGCGTGTCGATAATGTTGAATTTATACTTTTTACTATTGCTATCAATCTTACCTTGTACTGTTGGAAAATTCCAAAAGCAGGTGGTAGCGGCAGAAGTAATGGTGATACCACGTTCTTGTTCTTGCGCCATCCAGTCCATGGTGGCCGCACCTTCGTGCACCTCTCCAATCTTGTGGTTTACGCCTGTGTAATACAGGATGCGTTCTGTGGTCGTAGTTTTGCCGGCATCAATGTGCGCAGCAATACCGATGTTTCTTTGAAATTTAAGGTCAGCCATGATGTTTCTAAATTGTAAATTAGAAGTTTAATTTGAATAAAATATTCCTAAACCTGTTTTTAAGGCGGCAAAGGTACGGGTAAATATGTTACAAAAAAGCTACCATATTAAAATGATAGCTTTTAAAAAATGATGGCGGTTGGTAAATGGCAGGTGGCGATAAAAGAAGACACAATCAGCTTGTTATTTGAATTTGTCATCTATCAAACCGCCATCTGCTATCCAATGTTTTATGGGAAAATACCTAATTCAGCATAGCTGGTACCTACTTTGTTAATGGCTACAACAAAAGCCGCGGTACGCATATCTTTTATTTCAGGATTTGCTTTCCAGGTTTCCATAATTTCACGGGTGGCGGTTGTCATGGTTTCTTCCAAACCGCTTCTTACCAAATCCACTTCGTCAGCACCGTGTTGGATAAAATTACGTTCGGCATCGCTCACTTTTTTGCCCGATAGATTTTCCATTTGTGACAAAATATGCGTATTCATATTTTCTGTAAAACGCTTTTCCATACGGCCATAACGAACATGACTGAGGTTTTTCAACCATTCAAAATAAGAAACCGTTACACCACCGGCATTTAAATACATATCTGGTATAACCAAAACACCTTTTCTCGTAAAAATCTCATCTGCATCCGGAGATAACGGACCGTTGGCCGCCTCTCCTATTATTTTAGCTTTTACATTTTCAGCATTGGTTTTGTTAATTACATTTTCCAATGCGGCAGGAATCAAAATATCACATTCCATTTCCAATGCATCACCACTTTTTTCAAAATTATTGGCACCGGGAAAATCGAGGATTGAACCGGTTTCTTTGCGATGGTTAAATACCGCATCAACATCTAACCCATTGATACTGTTCCAAATAGCACCTTCATATTCTGCCAAGCCAACAATTTTGGCTCCAGCTTTTTGAAAGAACAAAGCTGTATGATAACCCACGTTGCCTAAACCTTGCACCACAATTTTCTTTCCTTCAACACCTGTGGTAAGGCCAAGTTTTGTCAT
>CAWJTH010000214.1:0-17769 GCA_963845495.1 uncultured Chitinophagaceae bacterium | reverse complement strand
ATTGCTGTACCCGACCCCCATCGTGTACGGTGCAAATATTCCTATAACGCCTATAGCAATACCCCCGATTGCCGGCCACAACATCCAGTGGATAGGCAATTTTTCGAACAGGTCTTCCACTGCATATACCGACTTCGAAATAAGCGCTGCCACAACGCCAATAATTACCCCGAACAAAGTATAGATGCCCAAAGCAGCAATCCCAACATGTGGGATGGCAGCCATTGCAAAAACGGGCCTACTATCGAAAAGTGCCATGTGCATTGCGGCTCCTGTAGCACATGCCAATGCTACCGGAATGATAGAGCGTGGTGAGAATTCAAACAACAACAATTCTATTGCCAACAACACTGCGGCCAAGGGGCTTCCAAAAATGGCAGACATGCCTGCGCATGCTCCTGCTGCCAGTATTATTTTTCGCTCGTTAGCAGAAATATGCATAATCTGGCCGGTAAGCGAGCCAAAAGCACCCCCTGTAGCAATAATTGGACCCTCTGCCCCGAACGGGCCGCCCGTACCGATGGCGATAGCTGCAGAAAACGGCTTTAAAAAAGTAATAATAAAGGGTATCTTGCTATCCCCCGATATAATTTTTTCCATTGCCTCTGGTATGCCATGACCACGTATTGCCTTAGAACCAAACCTAGCAATAAGACCGACCAAAATACCCCCAATAACGGGCACCGCTATTACCCACAATCCCAAATGGTTGTTTTCGGGCGAGGCATGTGCAAATGAAAATCTTCCATAGAAAGCAATGTTTGTAACCAAGTCGATCAAAGCGACCAATAACTTGGCGATGTACCCGATGACCAAGGCGTTGAAAATTGCCTGTAAGCTTAGGTATACGATGCGTTTGGTTACAACTCTTTTACTGGTGGTCGGGTTGTCTTTCTTTATCATTTCAGGTAAAGACGGAGCGACAGGTATCATGTTGTCAGTTAACTTTTTCAAAATCTATCTTTTTTAATTACATTGTATAAACAATATAATATTACGGTTATTTGATGCAAAGTTACAAATAACATTGCTAAAATAATATTACTGTAAATAAAAAAGATAGATTTTCCGTCTTATATTCAAGTAAAAGATGAACAATTTAGCAGAGATAATCGACACTTTTGGATGGAACATTTCTAAAAACCCCTTAACATTGGCGTATGCAAAAAGATACATGCGATCTGACCAGTTGTTTTTTGTGCAGGAACAGCATGAATGCCTGGAAAAAGGTCATAACGGCACACAAAACATCTGTGCTATATAAAAAAGGTGAAATTATTTTCGAGGAAGGGGCAACAGTCACCGGCATTTTTTTTGTTTTCAAAGGAACCGTCAAGGTTCATAAATATTGGGGTAGCGATAAACAACTGATTCTGCGGTTTGCGAAGGCGGGCGATGCTTTGGGGCACCGGGGGCTGGGTGGCACGGCAGTATATCCCGTATCGGCCACTGCACTAGAAAATACCACGGTTTGTTTTGTTGATAATGATTTTTTCGAGGCTAGCCTACACGCCAATACTCAACTTACCCATCAACTAATGCGGTTATATGCGGATGATTTGCAAAAAGCAGAAACACGCATGACTAGGCTTGCGCACATGGATGTGAAAGGTCGTATTGCCGAGGCAATATTGGAGCTTCGCAGCTTTTTTGGATCGACACCCGAAGGCTTTATCGACATGGCCATAACACGGCAGGATATCGCTTCCTTTGCCGGTACCACTTATGAAACCATTTTTAAGCTATTTACGGAGTGGACAAAAGAAAATATCATAAAAACAGAGGGCAAGAACCTAGCCATCATGAATGAAAAAATCCTAAAATCCTTTATTACATAATATATAAAAGCTTTACAGGTGGCTTCCTCTTCCATTTTCCTTTTTCGACATCGAATAAATATTACATGTGGCGGCCTATGTTAGCCTGACGCTGAGAAGTACAAAAACACCCATTTAGCATAGCATTAAGTTTTAAAAACTATATTTGCTGCCATAACAACTACCAAGAATTGTACTTGAAATCATCAAGGATACATATCATCCGTTTTATTATTTTAATTGTAGCAATACAATTAATGAATATGAGCATACAGGCACACCCTGCAAATGAAGTGATGCTTGCCAATTCTTACCAAGACGATAACCGTATTGACAATGCAGTTGAATATATCCTGGAAATATTGATGCATAAAAAGGATGCCATCCCGGAGGATAAACATCCAAAGCAAGACCATTCTTTTCATTCAAAAAGCATTGATTTTAAGCTAGTTGTACCCCAATATAAAGCAATGGTGCCAACCATAACTTTGGTTGAGCTTAGCAAACCTTCTATTAATTACAAGGCTTATTCTTATCGTTTCGTTACCGAAATAAATCCCCCGCCGCCTAAGGCGTAGCCTCCGTGATTTATAAAGGATATTTGAATAAACGGGATTGCTCTTTATTCTCCATTTATTTATCCTTTATTCACTACTATCTGATTCACCATTTTTATCGGAGTTAAGTTGCTATTCATATTGTTCCACAACAATTTGTATTGCCCTATTTTATAAATGCCTAACAAACGTTTATAAAATTCTAATATTCGTTAAATAATTAGGTGGGTTTAGATAGCCCAAGCTAATAATTGGCATCGTCCAATTAGTAGCTGATATTTTCTCTGTATTTATTTTTCAACTTGCTTTAGCCAAAAAATGGCTAAGCGTTATCATTTTTTATGCAATTCCTAAAACTGCTACCCATTGCTATGGCTTTAATGGCATGTGCAACACGCATTTCTGCACAGCAAGCTTTACTGAGCGACACGTTACGTTTAGACAGGGATAGTGCCGAAAATATTTTTCTGCACAACAATTATAACTTGCTGGCACAGCAATACAATATTGATGCAACTAAAGCTTTAGAAATTCAAGCGAAGCTTTATCCCAATCCAAATTTGGCTTTGGCACAAGGACCGCTGATCCCGACGCATGATCCAAGTGCAAACTTTATTCGGAATGCCTCCACATCAGGATCATTGTCTCAGTTGATTTTATTGGCCGGCAAACGAAACAAACAAATAAAACTGGCCGAAGCAAATACAAAATTGACTGAATACCAATTCTTTGATTTGATCCGTACTTTGAAATACACGTTGCGGAACGATTTCAACCACATTTATTACTTGCGGCAATCGGCCAAAGTTTATAACGAGGAAATTACTTCGCTGCAACAAGTGGTTACTGCTTTTTCACAACTGAGCGGCAAAGGATATATTGCTGAAAAAGAAGTAGTTAGGATAAGGGCACAATTGTATAATTTATTGGGCGAATACAGTGATTTGGTGAACCAGATAACCGATGCTGAAAGTGAGCTAAAACTGGTATTACAGGTAAAGCCGAACGTTTTTATTGAGCCAGAAATTGATACGGTTGCCATTGCGGCGCTCAGTCCAAGCAAATATCCGTTGGCGATGTTGGTGGATACGGCTTATCAAAACCGAACGGATTTGATGATTGCAAAAGCCAATCTCAACATCAGCAAACTAAATTACAATTATCAAAAATCGTTGGCTGTCCCCGACCTTTCGCTGTCACTTTCTTACGACCAACAGGGCAGTTATGTCAACAACTTCACGTCGCTCGGCGTGGCTATGGATTTACCTTTTTTTAACCGGAACCAAGGCAATATAAAACAGGCCAAAATATTGATTGATGCAAATTCAGCCACCCAAAAGGCAACAACGGCAACGGTTGAAGAAAACGTTTACCACGCTTTGGAAAAGGCATTTGCACAAGACAAGATGTTACAAAGTATCGACCCAAAATTTGCTGGCGATTTTGATAGGCTGATGCACGAAGTGCTGCTGAACTACGAAAAAAGAAACATCGGATTATTGGATTTTCTTGATTTCTACGATTCGTATAAGCAAAACATTTTACAGCTTAATTCCATCCGTTACAACCGCATTTCGGCATTTGAAGACCTTAATTTTTATACAGGAACCAACTTGTTTTAACCCATCATACAACCTTAAAAAATAAATTATGGAACAACTTATTTATAAAAAAGTATCTGGTAGCATTGCCTTAATTGTCATTGCCTTTTTATTGCTGGAAAGCTGTGGCAGCAAAGCAGAACCGACAACCGTGGAAAGGGAGAAATATACCATCCCCGATTCCCTTTTGCGCACTTTGGCAATTGATTCCGTACAAAAATGCCCGCTGGTAGATGCCATTACGCTTACCGGAAGTGTTGATTTCGACCAAGATAAACAGGTAAATATTTATCCTTTGGTAAGTGGAAATATACAAGATGTAAAAGTTCAATTGGGCGATTATGTAACTGCCGGCCAAGTATTGGCCGTGGTTAAAAGCGGTGAAATGGCCAACTATGGCAACAATCTTGTTAGTGCCGAAACAAATTTAACCGTTACACAAAAAAACTTGGAAGCGCAAAAGGATATGGCCAAAAGCGGACTTTCATCTTCGCTTGATCTGGCTGCTGCGCAATCTAACTACGACCAAGCAGTAGCTCAGTTGGAAATGGTAAAAAGGGTGTTGAAAATAAACGGCAACAATTCGCAGGGCGATTACATCATCAAAGCGCCTATCAGCGGTTTTATCGTGCAAAAAAATATTACCAACAGTACATCCATCCGTACAGACAATAACAGTGCGTTGTTCAGTATTTCCGACCTTAAAAATGTATGGGTACAGGCCAATGTGTACGAATCAAACATTAGCAAGGTGCATTTGGGTAATGATGTTGATGTGACCACCGTTGCCTATCCCGACAGGATCTTTAAAGGCAAAATCGATAAAATACTGAATGTACTCGACCCAACCAGTAAAGTAATGAAGGTAAGGATCGCTTTAAACAACCCCGATTATGCGCTTAAACCACAAATGTTTACCCGCATAACGGTTACAAATAAAGGAAATGGCGAAGCACTTTGCATTCCTACGCAAGCATTAATTTTCGATCATAGCGAATACTATGTGCTTACTTACCATGGAAAAGGATCGGCAGACATAACCCCAGTAAGCGTTATCAATACTATCGGAGATAAAACATATCTCTCCGGCGGTGTGCAGCAAGGGCAGCAAGTGGTTGCTAGTCAGGCGATATTGATTTATGATGCATTAAACAACTAAAATAGTAAATAGGTAAATAGGTAATAAAGTAATTAGGTCTTAATATCTATACAAAACTTATAAGCAATCTTTATTTACTTAATTACCTATTTACTTATTTACCATTCACGAACTCAAATTAAAAGAAATGATCAAAATTATCAGAGGTATCATCGCATTCTCTCTTAAAAATAAATATTTCATCCTTTTTGCATCGTTGGCACTCATAATTGCGGGCATCATCACTTTTAAAAGTATGCCCATCGAGGCCTTTCCAGATGTAACCAATACGGAAATAAGCATTATCACCCAATGGCCCGGCCGCAGTGCCGAGGAAGTAGAAAAATTTGTGACCATTCCAATAGAACTGGCCATGAATCCCGTACAAGCGAAAACAAGCCTTCGCTCTACCACCATTTTTGGGCTTTCGTATGTAAAATTAATTTTTGACGACGGCGTAAAAGATCCCGAAGCAAGGCAACAGGTAATGAATTTACTGAGCAACGCAACGCTTCCCGCCAATGTGCTGCCATCGGTTCAACCGCCTACCGGCCCAACGGGCGAAATATTCCGATATACTCTGCGCAGCAGCGTACGAGATGTACGTGAATTAAAAACCATGCAAGATTGGGTGATAGACCGCCAGTTACGTTCGGTGCCGGGCGTTGGCGACATCACCGCTTTTGGCGGCAAAACAAAAGCTTACGAAATAAAAGTAGACCCCGAAAAACTAACCTCGCTGAATATTACACCGTTGGATGTTTATACCGCCGTTCAAAAAACCAATATCAATATCGGTGGAGATATGATTATCCAAAACAACCAAGCTTTTGTGGTACGTGGAATTGGTTTGTTGAACGATATCAACGAAATAAAAAACATCATCGTTGAAAACAATAACGGCGTGCCGGTTTTAGTGAAAGATGTTGCGCAGGTTGATATTTCGAACATACCGAGGTTGGGATGGGTAGCCAGATCAGACGGATTAGTGGATTCAACCGGGAAAAGAAATATTACCGATGAGCCCGATGCTGTGGAAGCAATCATCGTGATGCGGAAAGGCGAAAATTCGGCCGACGTAGTGGCTGCGGTAAAAGCAAAAGTTGATAAGCTGAACAAGTACGTATTACCAGCCGATACCCAAATCGTACCTTATTACGACCGTTCAGATTTGATTGAATATGCCACGCATACCGTGTTGCATAATTTGGTGGAAGGCATTTTGCTGGTTACTTTTTTGGTGTCTATTTTTATGTTTAACTGGCGGACGACGCTTATCGTTTCCATTATTATTCCTATGGCGTTGCTGTTTGCCTTTATTTGTTTACATCTTATGGGCATGAGCGCCAACTTGCTTTCGTTGGGTGCGGTGGATTTTGGTATTATCATCGACGGAGCCGTGGTAATGGTGGAAGGCATGTTTGTGATACTCGACCATCAAGCTTCAGAGCTGGGCATGGAACGGTTCAACAAAATGAGCAAAACTAGGCCTTATTAAACGCAATGGCGCACAGTTGGGCAAGGCTATTTTCTTTGCCAAACTCATTATTATTACAGGGTTGCTGCCCATTTTCGCCTTTCAAAAAGTGGAAGGCAAAATGTTTTCGCCACTGGCCTTTACCTTAGGTTTTGCTTTGCTCGGCGCACTAATTACCACGCTTACTTTGGTGCCGGTGTTGATCAGTATTTTGTTGCAAAAAAATGTGCACGAAAAACATAATCCATTTGTGCATCATCTTACCGGCTTTATGCTTTTCGGATTTACGAAGGCTTTTAAATGGAAAGAAGTGGTTGTGATATCTTCCATGATCGTGATGGTGATTGGGCTTTATTCTTTCAAATTTTTGGGATCGGAATTTTTGCCGGAACTGGATGAAGGCTCTATTTGGCTGCGCGTGCAAACGCCGTACAGTATTTCGCTAGAAAAATCGGTGGAGATTTCCAAACAAGTTAGAAGTATGCTTATAACCTTTCCGCAGGTAAAATCATGCCGTGTCTCAAACAGGCCGGCCCGATGACGGAACCGATGTGGCAGGTTTTTACAACAACGAGTTTTCTGTGATACTTTATCCTGAAAGCAGACTGGAAACCGAAGATTACCAAGGACGAACTGATAGAACAAATGAATAAAAAACTGTCGGTTATTCCTGGCGCCGATCTTAACTTTTCGCAGCCCATTAGCGATAATGTGGAAGAAGCAGTTTCGGGTGTAAAAGGTTCTATTTGTGTAAAAATCTATGGCGATTCGTTGAATTACATGGAAGAAAAAATAAATGCCGTCTACAATATTTTGAGTGACGTACCAGGCATTTCAGACCTTGGTGTAATCCACAATATTGGTCAGCCGGAACTAGATGTGAACCTTGACCAAGCAAAAAATGGCTTTGTATGGCGTGGCAACTGCCGATGCAAATGCGGTGGTTGCCATGGCCATTGGCGGATTGACCGCATCTACTTTGTACGAAGGCATTAAAACATTTGACATCCGCATCCGGCTTCCAGAAGAATTTAGGAAAACACCGGAGGACATCGGTAACTTGTTGGTACCCACGCAAAACGGTTCAAAAGTTCCGATTAAAGAAATCGCTACCATTACCAAAAAAACCGGTCCTTGTTTAATTTTTAGGGATGATAACGAGCGGTATGCGGCGCTTAAGTTTTCTGTTCGGGATAGGGACATGGGCAGCACAATTGCTGAAGCACAAGCCAAAGTAAACGGCAAAGTAACGTTGAAAAGGGGTTATTCAATTGCTTGGCAAGGCGATTTCGAAAACCAGCAACGTGCAGAAAAGCGTTTGGTACAAGTGGTGCCCATCAGTTTGCTGCTTATCTTTTTATTGTTGTTTACCATGTTTGGCAATTTTAAAGATGCCGGATTGGTTTTCTTAAATGTGCCGTTTGCCATTGTGGGTGGATTGTTGGCGCTCCATATTACCGGAACCAATTTCAGTATTTCCGCAGGTATTGGTTTTATTGCACTGTTTGGTATTTGTATCCAAGATGGAGTATTGCTCATCACCGTATTCAAACACAATCTTGATGCAGTAAAAAAAGGCGAAGGCAGTTCGCTTTACACGGCCATAAAACTAGGGGTTGCTTCTAGAATAAGGCCGGTAATGATGACTGCGATGATGGCGGCTATCGGCTTGTTGCCTGCGGCTATTTCACATGGTATCGGCTCCGAAAGTTCGAGGCCGTTAGCTAGGGTTGTTATTGGCGGTATTCTTTGCGCCATGGTTTTTTCGTTGTGGGTTTTTCCATTGATTTTTGGTTGGGCTTATCGTAAAATAGATAAACAGCCTTATGAATCGACCGAAGGAAAAGATGGGAAATAACTCCTAACGCTTAGAAAGCATCTGTGAAAAGTTTTTTTGAGTTAAATCGGTTGTGAATGAGGTGATTTTATTGCCAAGTAGATAATGTCATGCAGGATGCGCAGAGGGCGCAGAGAAAAGCAATAATTTATAAATAACCGTGTGGAAATAATAAACCAATCAGATCTCTTTTTTCTCTGCGCACCCTGCGTGATATTTTTTTTCATTTAAAACGTTTCGGACACTTACTTTGGAAGGTAAGAGTAGTATGCAGATTTCCTTCATTACAAACCAAAAATCAACTTTTTATAAAAAATTAAATGAAACAATTATCTTGGATTTTCGCCTTTATTTTGTTTACCGTGAATCTACAAGCGCAAAATGCGTTTTTAGAACCAACTGAACAATTCAATGCGGCACGTTTCCGCGGTGTTGTGGCAAGTGAAGTTGGGATAGGCGTTTTAGCAACGGCTGGATTGTATTTTTTATGGTACAGAAAGCATCCCATGAACCATTTTCATTTTTTTAACGACAACGCAGAATGGCTACAGATGGATAAGATCGGCCATGCCACTACAGCTTATAATGTCGCGGCTATCCAATACGATTTGATGCGTTGGAGCGGTGTTCAAAACCAACCTTCCATTGCCATTGGTGCAATTACGGCCTTGGGTTATATGTCTATCATTGAAGTGCTGGACGGATTTTCACCACAATGGGGTTTTTCTAAAGGTGATATGGCCGCCAACTTAATCGGCTCGGCCTTATTTGCGGGTCAACAAAAGTTTTGGGGCGAACAACGCATCTCGCTCAAATTCTCTTACCATAAAACCATTTATCCAAAATATAACCCCGAAGAGTTGGGTTCTAGCTGGCGAGAAAGTATGATTAAAGATTACAATGGGCAAACTTATTGGTTGTCTTTCAATATAAAATCCTTTTTGCCGGCGCAAAACAATTTCCCCGCTTGGTTAAATATGAATATTGGTTATAGTGGCGAGGGCATGACAGGTGCAACAACAAACCCGGTTGAAGTGGATGGAAAACCTATTCCACAATTTAGGCGGTACCGCCAGTTTTTTCTTGCGCCTGATGTAGATTTTTCTAGAATTTCTTCTGGCAGTTATTTATTTAATGCCTTCGGTTTTGTTTCCAAAACCATAAAAATTCCTGCTCCTGCACTGGAATTGGATAGTTTAAAAACGGTAAAATTGAAAGGATTATATTTTTAAGGGATGTTTTTAAAATAAAGGAAGCAGCAAGCGCTATCATCATGATTTTTTTTAAGTGCTTAAAACAAAGCCATCTGCGTTTGTTTAGCTGCTTGCAATTCATCCTTTTCAAAAAAATGGATACGGCCGTGCACGCCATCATAACCGGCTGTAAATTGTTTTTTATCGTCTCGCAGCCTTGAAACGGCCATAAATAATTTGTGGTTGTATGGCTGTAAATCTGATAGCGGCAATTGTTGTAAAATGGCAAACTCATTTCCAAAATAAGAAATAGCTTTGGCGTAGGCCTGTTTCACTTTTAAACTGTCTTCGCTAAAACCCATTAGCTCAGCAAAAATTTCAGGCAAGGGCAACACATAATTAAAAGGTTGCATCAACGCTTTTGCAGCTTCTGTTGTTCGGTCGGCCAATTGTTCTACCCTGCGGCCAACGCCGATTGTTAAGGGTTTATCACAAACCGGGCAAATGCCGTTGTGCACTGCTTCTGGCGAAATATTGATGTTACAATTTCTATGGCCATCGTTAAAATATTTACCGCGTTGCGGATAATATTCATACGTGCCTAAAAATCCTTTTTTTGTTTTTATGGCGTTGAACATGTCATTGTAACTAAGTTCTGCATCCAGCAAATTAACTTCCCGGCCAAGTTTATGGGGCGAGTGCGCATCCGAATTCGACATCAACGTAAACTTATCCAAACCACTGTAACGCCTGCACATCAGCGGATCGGCAGAAAGGCTTGTTTCCACGGCAAACAGTTCCTGCGTTACATCTTTAAAACAATCTTCAATGCTGGCATGCCCATTTTTTGAACCCAGCGCCGAATACCAGGGCGTCCAAACATGGGCCGGTACAAAATGGGCTTTGGATGAAAAATGTAAGATGGTTGTTAAAAGCTGATGGGCAGAAACATTTAATGTTGGCCTGCCATCTAAAGCAAGATTACCATATTTTGAAAGCGCATTGTTGATGCTACGAGCCGTTTCAAAATTGTTGGCATAAATTAAATGATGGTTTTTATACCATACACTGTTGATCTGATATTCGCAGTTCACTTCGGTTGACAAACAGAAATAAACTTTTCTTGTTTGTGGAATTGCGCCTTGCAAAACAGTTAGTTCGGGCAATTCTTTCAATGTATAAAAGCCATTTTCCTCGGCTTGCAGCTTTTCTTCTAATTCGTTTAACCATGCTGGATGTGTAAAATCTCCCGTGCTAACCACGTCGATGCCTTTAATTAGTGCCCATTGATACATGCTTTCCAGGCAAAGAAATTTGCTGGTGGCGGCGGCATAATGCGAATGTGTATGAAGATCGGCAATATAAAACATAGAATTAAATTACACGCAAATTACCAAAAATATTAGCAATTCACTAAAAAATAAATTACGATATTAATACCTAATGTCCAATAACTCCCTCGATTTTAACCCAACACAAATCTTCGTTCATTGCGTTTTACAAAACGCCCCTCTATTGTTGAGGTTACTAAATCACCAATTGTTAACGGGCTTTTAAGCGGGCCGTTTAATGTTGCAAACTGATTAAACGGTTTGTATTTCCATTGAAAAGTGAAAATGTATAAAAATATCCTAGGAAGCAAAAAGAAAGAATCGACAATTAAATTGTTGGAAATTTGTGTTTCGTCGTTGAAATAATCATAAAAATTGAAGCCATCTAAGCATATATTTTGTGTTTTATGAAGTGCCATTAAAATATCATCCCAATCGTCCCCATCAATACCTAAATCGTAATTTATGGATGTCCGTAAACTTATTTCAGTTTTACTATAGCCGGTAGACTTGCCAACGATATTAATAATGTTTGTCGAAATGTCTTTTAGTTCCGAAAAGGGAATTTTTATTTCTTTCATTTAATAGTGATTAACGGCTTAGTATTTTACGTTCATTTAAAAGATCGTCTATTAAATAATCAATTTGCAAAAACGCGTTAGCTAATTCTGTAATTTTATTCTGTAGGGAATCTAAATCTATTGTCACAAAACCTTCCATTAATGTTTGCGGGCCAAATGCGATACTAACATTTGGCCATGCATGTTCAAATGGTTTAAATCTTTTTCTAAAATCGGTTGCAAAATCTCTACTTGCAATTTTATAACCATTTAATTGCCTCAATTTTAGTGCGTGGATATTGTAAAATAATGTATGATGTTTTGTTGATTCATCATTTATCCAAACAGAAAAGAAAATCCTTGATTCGGATAATAATGGATCATCGGCTTTATTCGCCCAAGTTGTTTTATACAACTTTAAAAAAATTGATTCAAAGTAAATACCTACGGCTGATTTAACTTGCTTTTTATCAAGTAATTGTTTATTAAGTTGGGCTTCAGCTTTTTTAAAAATATTTATGTAGTAAATTGAATCCATGTAATTAATTAATCGTTTAAAATTATTTCCATTTATTCACAATATTTTTTCAAAGCAGACGCTATTTTCTATATGTTTATACTGCCCAAAGTTGGGGATAATTGTATAGCCGTTCTTTTTATATAATTCAATTGCTTCTGGTTGTCTTTTTCCGGTTTCTAAAACGCATTTATTATAATTTAAATCAATTACCCATTTTTCTAATTCTTTTAAAATAACGGATGCAATTCCTTCTCCTCTCCTATTTGGCAAAACGTACATCCGCTTTACTTCCATTGCGCCTAATTCATTTTCTTTAATTGCCCCACAACCAACAGCAGCGCCATTATCAAAAGCAACAATGGCATACTTAATTGCATCGATTTTATTAAATTGGGAATAAAATGCATGATCGTCGCCATCACGGCCTTTTAAGTCGGCATCAAGCTGTTTCACTAATTTATTAAAATCTGCATTTTCTGAATTCGTCCGGATGCAACTAATCATATAAAATTTATTCGCACTACAATTTATGCAATTGGATTATCTTGTTTTACCATCTTTCTTTCCAAATCATCTTGCACCCTAAATTGCACTATTTCTTTTATCAATTGTAATGGCAAAGGCCAATCAATAGGGAATTGTACGGCACCTTTCGAGTTTTTATAACCCGAAATTTCTTCTTTAAAATGCTCAATTCCAGAGCCTGTTGGGTAAAAGCCGATATGGTTTTTATAACCTGCAAAATAAACCAACACGTTATTTTGTTTAAATGCGGGCATGCCATAACTTATTACTTCTGTTGCTTGCGGCGCAGCCTCTTTAATTGCCATACGTATTTGCTGCAACAATTGTTGGGTTGCTGTAGGAAAAGCGGAAATATAGGCATCGATATCGGCAGGCTTTAGCATAAGATACTATTATTTTTTGAAATTAGCCAACTAACACTAAAATTGGTAGTGTCTCAGTTTAAAATCTAATGCTCGACCGGAAAGCAAAAAGATTGAGTAATATCTCAATTTAGTGTTTCTGAGCCTCAGTGGCAAACCAATATTTGCCACTGAGGCTCAGAAACTCTGGAACTTTACTGCTCAAACTTCAAACTAGGACACAACCCTAAAATTACAAAAAATCCTTTTCTATTTCTACAAAAAAAACTATGGATAGCCTTAAAAATCTGTTTTTGTACTTATTCGTAATTGGTTTTAGAAAGTATGAATTGGTTTAGTATCTCTCAAAGTTAGCCATCTGTTTATAAGTAATTATTGTGGTTATGTTTAAGAAAGCCTATTTGATGGTTAATGATGATGGCGGCACAATAATATAAAATTCAAGTTTAACAGCTTAATTTTTACAAGAAAACCCCAACTATAAAAAATCATTTATATTGCAGCCCTTTTAAAAATTAAATACAGCATGGAATACAGTCGTTTAATAGCAGTAACCGGGATGCCCGGCCTTTTTGAATTGATCACTTCTAAAAACGATGGCGCCATCGTTAAAAGTTTAGAAGACGGCTCCACAAAATTTGTGAGCAGCAGGATCCATCAATTTTCGCATTTGGAAAGCATTGAGATTTATACCACTAGCGACAATGTAAATTTGATTGATGTACTAAAGGCAATGGATGAAAGTGAGGAACCTAAACCGTCGGACAAAGACGCTGCGGCAGTAAAAGCATACCTTTTAAAAGTGTATCCAACCATAGATGCCGACCGTGTTTACACAAGCGACATGAAAAAAATGGTAAAATGGTACGGCGTTTTGAAAGCTAACAACGTTGAATTTAAGCTTTCTTCCAATGAAGAAACCGATGCAAACGAAGCTGCTGAAGCTAGCGCCGAACCGGTGACAGAAGCTGCCGTTGAAACAGAAGCCACACCACAAGCCGATTTGTTAGGCGATGAGTCTGCTGATGCCTCAAAAAAGAAAAAAGCGCCGAAGAAAGCAAAAGCGGAAGAAAAAGAAGCGGAATAATTAGTTTTAACAAATAAAATATTATTTTGATGAAGCCCAATTTTGGGCTTCATTTGATTTTTATAGACATCAGCAATAATTGAATACCAACAAAACGATACCACCCAATACATTTCCAAAAGCTGAAAAGTTAAAAAGCCGCAAGGCTATCGATGGATTGTTTAAAAACGGCAAATCGTTTTTTATTCATCCCTATAAAGTCTTTTTCCAGATGGCGGATGGTAGATGGCGGATGGTGGATAGTGGAGCGAAAAAAGATGAAGTTCAACAAACTACCGGTAATAATTTACCAATAAATGTCGACAACGCAGTGTCAATGACCGATAACGAACCGCCATCCGCCATCCGCCATCCAAAAACCGCTATCCAAAAACTATCACCCGTCCAAGTTGGTTTCGCCGTTTCCACGAAAAACTTTAAACATGCCGTTGACCGTAACCGCATAAAAAGGCTGGGGCGTGAAGCCTATCGGCTAAATAAACATCCGTTAATTTCGCATGTAGCAAATCAACAACTACAATTGCAAATATTTTTTGTTTTTACCAACAAATCGTTGCCGACCTTTGCGCAAGTACAAACAGCTATGCAAGCCTGTTTGCGCAAGCTTATAAAAACCACCAAAAAAAATGAAGGATTGTTGCAAGGATAGTTTTGCCACCACAAAAAAAACCGGCCCCGCATTGTGGTTGGTGGTGCTTGCAAGCCCGTTCATGCTGCTTATTAAATTTTATCAGGTTGCTATCAGCCCTTGGTTGGGGGCTAATTGCCGTTACACGCCAACTTGCAGCCATTACGCCATGGAAGCCTTTAAAAAATACGGTCTTTTTAAGGGATTTTACTTGGCCGCAAAAAGAATTGTAAGTTGTAATCCTTGGGGTGGAAAAGGTTATGACCCGGTGCCGTGAATCGTGAGACGTCAGTCGAGAGAGTGAGGTGCATCAAATTATAATTTTCAAAGATCGTGAGACGTCAATCATGAGACGTGAATAAGGTACTTTAAACCATCATTTTCCAAAGCAACCATAAGAATCTCGATCGCTAAATCTTTTTTTATTTTGAAGCTGTTTACTTCTTTTTCTACCCACGATTCACCTCTTACAATTTAATCAAAAATTTTGCAAAAATTAGTCAAATAATTGTGAACTACTCACGATTCATGTCTCATGTTTCACGTCTCACAATTCACTTTTCACGATTCGCGATTCGCGTTTTTGTGAAGATTAACCAAATTATCGTGAACTACTCACGATTCACGTTTCACCATTCGCGATTTATGTTATCTTCAAGCCCCTTTCTAGCATTTAAAATATTATTGCCAGCATGACCAAAATACTTTGGATAGACGACGAAATAGATAGCTTAAAAAGCCAGATTATGTTTTTACAACATAAAGGCTACGAAGTAGAAGCACTTGCCAACGGCTTTGACGGAATTGATTATGTAAAAGACAATATTGTGGATGTTGTACTGCTGGATGAAACCATGCCAGGTATCAGTGGTTTGGAAACGTTAGCTAAAATAAAAGAAATAAACAGCCAAGTTCCGGTGGTAATGATTACCAAAAACGAAACGGAAAATTTGATGGAAGAAGCCATCGGCAGGCAAATTACCGATTACCTTATTAAGCCGGTAAACCCAAACCAGGTATTGCTTTCGTTAAAAAAAATACTGGATAATAAACGATTGGTGGCCGAAAAGACAACAATGAGTTACCAGCAAGAATTCAGGAATCTTTTTATGGCGCTGAACAGCAACCCCGACCATACCGAATGGATGGATATCTACAAAAAACTGGTATATTGGGAAATGGAAATGGGCAAAAGTGATAGCCCAGAAATGCAAGAAGTTTTCAACACCCAAAAACACGAAGCCAATACGGAATTCTTTAAATATATTTCAAAGCATTACCAAGGATGGGTGCACCCCAAAACGCAGGATAGGCCAATAATGAGCCATACTTTAATGTCACAAAAAGTATTGCCTCAAGTTCAAAAAGGGGTTAGTACATTTTTTATTTTGATCGATAACCTCCGCCTCGACCAATGGAAAGCCATCCAACCTTTGTTTGCCGAAAACTTCCGCATTACCGAAGAAGAAACTTTTTACAGCATTTTACCAACAGCCACACAATATTGCCGCAACGCTATTTTTGCCGGCATGTTGCCTATCGACATTGAAAAAACTTATCCCGTACAATGGAAAAACGATGACGAGGAAGGTGGCAAAAATTTGTATGAAGAAGAGTTTTTCCGGGGGCAACTGAAGCGGTTGAAAATGGACAATATTAAATTCAGCTATACAAAAGTGGTGCACCACGATGCAGGCCAGAACCTGATGAACAACATCCACAATTTGTTAAATAACGACTTAAATATTATTGTTTACAATTTTGTGGATATGCTTAGCCATGCCCGCACCGAAATGGAAGTACTGAAAGAACTGGCCAGCGATGAGCGGAGTTACCGGAGCATTACCCAAAGCTGGTTCGAGCATAGTCCGCTGAACCAAGCATTGAAAAAGATTGCCGATAAAAATATACGT
This sequence comes from uncultured Chitinophagaceae bacterium, assembly GCA_963845495.1. Lineage (GTDB taxonomy): Bacteria > Bacteroidota > Bacteroidia > Chitinophagales > Chitinophagaceae > JAZKFT01. The sequence goes on along the minus strand of CAWJTH010000214.1, from coordinate 1,223 downwards.
ATTGTGTTAGCCACCGACCATGGCAGCACAAGGGTAAAAACGCCGGGCCGCATTATTGGCGATAAACAAACCACTACCAATCTTCGTTATAAGCATGGTAGAAACCTAAATTACGATCCAAAAGATGTGTTGGCTTTCCGTGACCCAAGGGATGCCGGTTTGCCGGTACCCAACATAAATTCATCGTTTGTTTTTGCCAAGGAAGACATTTTTCTTTGCTACCCCAACAATTATAACCATTACGTAAATTATTATCGCAACACTTTCCAACATGGTGGTATTAGCTTAGAAGAAATGATTGTGCCGGTGATAACGATGCAAAGCAAATAGATTTAATTGATAACCGATTAATTGATAATAGATAATGGAATACACCTCCTTCACTTAATTGTTGATAAGTCGATGTATTAAAATCTATCCACAAACCATCTTTCATAATAATTTTGCAACATATCACACGGCATTATCAATTATACATTATTAATTATCCATTCAAATGAAATATACGCCAGCTACCTTAACAAAATTGGAAAAAATATTGGATGAAGCGGAATATGTTGTTCGCTACGAACGCGGAACTTTCCAAAGCGGCTATTGCATTTTGGAAGCCAGGAAAGTGGTAGTTTTAAACAAATTTTTGAACCAAGAAGGCCGTATCAATACGTTAATTGAATTGATTCCCAATCTCCAAATAAATTTTGATGCGCTAACGCACGAAAGCCAAAAAATGGTGGAAGAAATAAAACAATTGAAATTAGCGCTTTAGTAATGGATAAATTTTCAATGGATAATGTAAAATTGGGTTACTTTTTTTTGTAACATGCATACTTTACAGAACCCATTGTTTGAACCATTGTACATTTTCAATTAATCAATTATCCATTAAAACAAATGTCGCTTCACATCACATTTCTCGGCACCGGCACTAGCAGCGGCGTTCCCATGGTTGGGTGCACCTGCGAAGTATGCACATCCACCAACACTAAAGACAAGCGCCTGCGCAGCAGTATAATGGTACGCAGCGAAACCACTACCATCATTGTAGATGCCACGCCAGATTTTCGTCAGCAAATGTTACATGAAAAAGTGATGGGTATTGATGCATTGCTGATTACACATCCGCATAAAGACCATATCGGCGGGTTGGATGATACCCGTGCCTATCAATATTTTCAGCAACGGCCAACCAAAGTGTACGGCAATAAACTTTCTCTGAATGGCGT
>CAWJTH010000213.1:0-10737 GCA_963845495.1 uncultured Chitinophagaceae bacterium | reverse complement strand
GCGGCGGGTAGCGGTTTTTCACAAGTGGGTAGTGGCGGTTGCGGGATATTAAATCCTATTATACCCAAAGCTACGGCCAACGGTTACATGTTTGTTTTTGTTGGTAACCAGACCCAGCAGCTCTTTGTTTATTATGATAATTTGCAATTGTCGCATGTACACAGCCCTGTTTTGGAGGAAACGAGCTATTACGCATATGGTTTAGTACAGGCTGGGATTAGTTTTAGGGCAAGCGACAAACTGAAAACCTAAGGAAATTCAATAAAGGTTCGGAACTCCAACACAACGAGTTCAGCGACGGGTCGGGATTGGACATATATACCACCCTCCTCCGGGATCTTGACCCACAAACGGGCAGGTGGTGGCAAATAGACCCCAAAATCGCAGAAGGCGTTGATCCGGACGATGAGAGCGAGGAGATAACCGAGGGGTTGAAAAGCCAATCGCCGTATGCCTCGATGGACAACAACCCCATCAGGCACAACGACCCCAACGGCAACTGTACGAGCTGTGCGGTATGGCAGGAAGTCCAACAAACAGCCAGCCAGTCAGGCCCTATCGCCCCGGAAATTGAAATGGCTGGTGGGATTGTTGTTGGCTTGGCGGCAATATATGACGTACTCTCGTATACCCCTTCCGCACCCGAAGGGATGGTAAGGATGTACACTTCCTCGGGGACTTATGTTTATGTGCAGGACCCGCATACCATTACGACGAACACCACCACTGCGAATACAAAACAAGGGCCGGATATTTTTACAAAGGCGCAGGGTGCGCAAAACAATACAAAAACTCCAGCTCAACAAAGGGCAGATAAATTAAGTCAGAAGCAACGACCTGGAATGGACGCAACCAAAGCCGGAAAAGACGCAACAAAGGATTTAAATAAGGAAAAAAATGGCGGCACTATGAAGTGTGATGGTTGTAAAACGGATGTAGACCCAGCCGAACAATCTAGATCTGGTGTTACTCCTCCAAATAATGAAGCACATGTAGATCACGTTGATCCGAAAGCAAATGGGGGAAGTGGTACGCCTGATAATTTGCAAGTGTTATGCAGAGGTTGCAATTTACAAAAGGGTTCGACACCTCCCCCAGGTCCAGTTCGGCCGGCAACACCTCCCAAATATGATTGGTAAAACAACCATTTGAAAATATTTTTAACATATAAACAAAGCATATGAGCGATAGCAAAGTTTTTTTAACTTATACCGATAAAGACAATTATCAGACAGAAAGCGTTTGGGCAACAAAAGAAAATGATTATTATAGGATTAATAACATTCCATTTTTTGCAATGGGTATTGCGCTAGAAGACCTTGTGAGCGTAAGGCTAGCGGATGGTGTGCTTTATTTTGAGGAATTGATAGAAGGATCAGGCAACAGCACCGTACAAATGAAGCTTAGTGATGCAAAAGCATTGACGGAGGTTGGAAAGGAAATAGAAGAATTGGGTTGTACATGGGAAGGTGCCCATATCAAGACTTTATTAGCCATTGTTGTACCAGAAAATATTTCCTACGAAACTGTAAAACAATACCTTGAAACCGGTAAAACCAAATACAGATGGGATTATAAAGAAGCTTGTTTGGGCATAACGCACAACCTTTGGGAATATCAGTTTTATAAACGCATGCCCGACAAGCAAAAGGTTTTTTTTGTCCAACAAATCAATGAAACAGATCTTGAAACGGAAGGTCTTTGGTGTACAAAAAGTGGTGACAATTATGTAGTAGAAAGCATCCCTTTCGTAGCAAAAAGAATTTCATTGGGAGATACAATCCAAGTGGAATATGACGCTTCTGACAAATCTTATTATTTTGATGATTTTGTAAGTATATCTGGGAATACAACTGTGCGGCTATTTTTTGAAGATGGGAGTTTAATTGAACGGACAAGGAGGGAACTGAATCTGCTTGCTTGTGAGGCCAAAATATTAATAGATAGGAAAATTATTGCCGTGAGTATTCCATATGAGGCAAATTACATACCTATAAAAGAATATCTTGATAAAGGAGAAAGTTTGGGTAATTGGCAATATGAAGAATCTTGCTTGGCGCATGACTATTAATTGATGATTTGACAAAAGAAAATGAATGGAAAGAAATGAAGGACAAACGGTCAAAGTACTGCTCACTTATAAAGATGAAGAGGATATCAAAATTGAAAGCGTGTGGGCAATAGCTTTAGATAACGACTATTACAAAATTGCCAATATTCCCTTTTTTGCCAATAATGTAGCTTATGGGGATATTATAACTGCTGAAAACGATAATGGGGAACTTTATTATGATGATCTCCTGCAACAGATGGTGTTGATGTGACTGTGAAGGGAAAATCAAATTGGACCCAGGACCAAAATGCAGCAGCACAAAATAAGGCAGATGCAGGCAGCGATGGGCAATCATTAAATACGACAAATCCAGCACCACGTCCATCAAATTTACGTCAAACATATACTAAAGCTGGTGGAAAAGTGTCGCCAACAGAAGACGTTGATCATGTAAGGGATTTACAGCTAGGGGGTACAAATGATATCTCTAATTTGCAACCTTTAGATAAAAGCGTAAATAGAAGTTTTGGCAAACAGCTTCAATTACAGCTTAAAAACCTTCCTGATAATACAAAAGTAAATAAGATTATATTTATACCTCATCCTAACTCACAACTGCCACCAGCTCATTAAAAAAATAAAATAAATGAATAATTTTTTTGAAACTTTCAGCATTACGGAAAAAGGTTCTCCACAAAATGATAAGGATTTTTACAAAGACCTTCCGAAAGAATTGTTTGAAACCCTTGATTTATATGGCGGGGATACCTTCAATAATGGTTTGTACCGTGTCCATTCTTTTAAAAGCAGCGTAAAATGGTCATTGCTGTTAGGAGAGTATTTTACTGCTTATCAAAGCAAGGTCTATCCTTTTGGATTTGATTGGATGGGTAGGCAATTCACGCTCAACAAAGAAGGTAATATGATTTTCGTATTCATACCTGCCACATTGGAAGTTTTTGAAATAGAAAAAACATTATCCATCTTTCATAAAGAAGAGTTGTCAAAGGATATCCTTGAATTTGATTGGTTCAATCAAGTTTTTAAATATTGTGGCATTCAAAATATATGTTACAACGAATGCATTGGCTCCAAGAGATCTTTATTTTTAGGTGGAAAGGATGTCTTAGAAAACTATGAAAAGCAAGATATGGAAGTGTACTGGCACATGGAAAACGAAATATATAACCAAATAAAAGATCTGCCGGAAGGGACGAAGATTGATAAAGTTATTTTTATTCCCCTTCCAAATTCAGAAATTCCTCCTTCCAAATTAAATCCTTAGAAATGTAAAAAGAGGCTGTCTCAATATTCTGAGACAGCCCCTTCTTGTTCATTTTTATTCGGATACCTTGATATGGGCTTGACAACCCGTTGAGGTATATCGACCCTGATGGTATGGATTGGGTTTTGGTAGGTTCGCAACCTGTTTGGGATCCTACAATCAACTCCCAACAGGATTATGATAATTCCGCCTATGCAAAGGATAAGAACAACCAATATTATAAGGCGACAAACTCCTATCACGGTAAAGGTGGCCGGGAAGTTATACTTGATGATTGCCCCAACTGCTGGCATTACGCTGATGGAAAGGGAGCCGGTACAAAAAAAGCTACTACCACAACGGAGGCAGCAAACAGTGAACCCACCACAGAAAACAAGAGCGGGGTTGAAGCCGGAACCGGAAAAGAAGGAGGTAAAAGAGAACGGAAAGGAGGGCGGAAAAGATGAAAAAGCGGATAAAAGCGAAGCCGGGAAAGATGCAAAAGAGGGCGAAGGATAATGCCGGTTGGGTTGTTTTAGCGCCGGTGGCCGAAGTGGCAGTGCCAATCGCAATATTGGGATATGGGATGTACACTTTGAACGAAATGGCCAAGACGCATCCCGGTGCTGCCGAGTACGCATCCAATTATATACCCGGTAGCCCGTTGGCAATGGGGACGGACTATTATGATGCAAGCCCCCCCGCTGCCGTGGCACAAACAAAGTCTGGTCCTAATGTTTTTCAACAAGCAGCAAGTGCACAAGCGGCTGCGCCTAAGGGTTCAAATAATCCAACTACTAGTAGTGCTGCAAAAACAGGGCAAGAAGCACATAGGCTGAAATAAAAAAGAACGACCCTAATGCTAAAATTGAAAAGAATGTGGAATTAAATGACGGCTCTACTGTTAGAAAGGATTCAGTTTTGGAAGACGGTACAGCAGTTATAATAAAACCAAATACGGTAACAGGTGTTGCATCGGCAACAAAAAGAGAGACACTTATGCAGAACAATGGACACAAAACCCAGACAATTCTTTATGATCCAAAAGATCCAGCATATCAACCAGGCTCACCAACATATATTGGCCCTAAAAAACATTAAAATATGAAACTTACAAAAGCAAAATTGCTTCAAGAAACCCGAGACGGATTGATAAAATTGGGATATAAAGAAGTAAAAGACAATATTTCTTCAGCAGATGGCCTTTTCATTAAGCCCATTGCCCCAGGATTTTTCTTAACGTTGGGTTTTACTAAATCGAGGTTTTATGATTCAAGATTCACGGCAGATTTTTATTTGTCTAAAATAACAATTTGGTCTGCAATGTGGGGTGATATCCCTCGTAAGTCTTCTGAAAGGATTGGCGTTTTTCTCACGGAAAAAGAAAGAAAACTTTACTTGGATGACGAGCAACAATTAGTCGGCAGCGATGCTTGGTGGCAAGCCGACAGGAAAGGCGATTTTCAAAAATTTCTTGAAACGGTAAGGATTACAGAAGAACGTTTTTTAAACCAGGAAGGGTTGTTCGAAAAAATAGAGAACAGTGCAGAAGTGAAAGAACTAGTAGATCAGGTAAATGATGTTTTTGCTATAATCGACAAGGGTTCCTATAGAGGAATGGAATTTAAATTTATACCAGAAAAAAAAATAGGTGATATACCTGGCGAATGGTTTAAAGCGGCAGAAATTGCGTTAGGTATTAAAGAACGAATCCTGAATAAAAACACTGTAAAAAGATTAGCAGCGGATGCTTGGAGGCAAAAACAATTATATGAAGATGCCTTTAAAAACGGAGTTTTTCAAACTATATTTAAACAATAACTATGCAAAAAATCACAAGGATCCAGAATCCTACAAAACTGGATTATGCCTATATTGATAGAGAGCTAAATGAGGGAAGCCATGTAATTGTACAATATTCTGATATGTCCTTTACACCCAAAATACTAGCAGAACTTGATGCGCTATGCAAAAAATACAATAGAAACTTTGGCATCCGTTTTTATAGCCAAAGCTATGAGCTGTTTGATTGTAAATTAATTAAAAATATCCCAAATGTAAAATGCCTGTATGTCGATAGCTTGATGGCAGCAGATAACATAATGGCTTTAACCGAACTAACAAGCCTGAAAAAATTTGTATTGGGAATTTATGGATTGAAGGAAACCGAAATACTTGATTCTGAAAACTTTAGAAAACTAGAAGAGTTAATTATTGGAAGTACAAAATCAACCACACTGAACCTTGAATATCTGGCAAGATATAATAATTTAAAAGTTCTCTGCATTGTTGAACATACAAAGAATATTGAAGCGGTAGGCAATCTTTCGGGCTTGGAATCTCTTTCCCTAAATTGTATAAAGAATATTCCTATTGGATTTATAAATAAACTGAAAAAACTGAAAACCCTCAATTTTATGATGGGCGGCAGGGAAAACATCCTAGAGGTGGAAGGGAACAACATTGAATCCCTTGAAATTATTCAACCAAGAGGCTTTAACGATCTCAGTAATATTTCAAGGTTCCAGCAACTTAAAACCCTTGTTGTCACTGATGTTGCACATCTCGAAAAAATTCATTTCGACCAAAAAATGCCGTTTCTTAAATCAATAAGAATTTCAAGGTGTAAGACATTCAAATCGTTAACTGGGCTTCAAAACCTGGTTGCGCTGGAAAGACTCGATATTTTTTGGACGGATATAAACTTCGACTTATTTATCAATCAAGAATTCCCAACAAGCTTGAAAACCATTATTTTCAATGCAAATAAAAAAGCTAAATTGGATGAAGTGATAAAGCAGCAAATAAAAGAAAGAGGGTATACCGCTGAATAACACCAGTTCTTTATAGTTTATAATTATCCTTAAACAAGCGCAAGAATGTAAGGCGGTTAGACGCATGACTCTGTCATGTGCCTAACTTCTCCGCCCATGTTGGTGTTCCGAAAAAGGTAAGGAGGCCGCATGGCATCACCCGTGCCGTTGTTGTGAGTTTTCTCCAACAACTTTCAAACCTTACGCCGCCGCCCCCGTTCGGGTTTGCAGCCCGTTGGTGAAAACACCGAACGGGGGCTTGGGTGATGCCATTCGGCGTTCTTGATCCTTACCCGAACACCAACTTGGGCGGGAAAATAAGATAGATAAATATCAGAATGTACCTATACCAATTTTAGGCGTTTCATTCGATATCAATAATTTAGGACTTATTTCTGGTATTTCTTTTATCATACTATTAATGATTTTAAGATTTACTCTTGCAAGAGAAAAAAACAATTTACGAATAGCTTTAAAATCGGTATCTGAAAGATATGTTAATGATTCTATAGAAAAAGAATTTAAAGATGATCTAGATAAATTTGAAGATATCCTTACTCAAGTAATTATTGAAATAAATAAAAAAAGAAGGAAATATCATTACAATTTTCTTTCAATGAATGAAATTTTTAATTTGCCACCACTTGAGGTTAGTGATAATACCTTTCAAAAAACTTTTCTAGGTGAGCAAGTAAACAAAAATTTATTTTATTTTCCGTTCGTAATTTATTTGATCATTTTTGTTAATGACTTTGCGACAGTTAGCAACGGTTTCACGAATTTCTCTACAAAAGTTCTGTCAAGTGAAGCAGTGGGTTATTTCTGTTTATGTGGAATATCATATTTATGTAGATATTGCAGCTTTCAAAAAAGACTTGTTTGTAATCTTTTTACTGATTTTTATTTAAATGATTATAAGTATAATAAGGTTGAAGAGAATTTTAAAAAGAAAAAAATAATGTTTAAGTTGCTTTATCCATTTTATATTTTATTTGGGTGTATTACTTTTCTTTGGCGTTTAATTACAAAAACAAGCTAATGCAATAAATTTTGTCAATTGCCCATGAATGGGAGGATTGAAGGTTCACTTTGTAGAATAAAAGCCCAAAAAACTTTCTCATCCCATTTTCCTATATTCTTATTACTTTACGCCCTTAACCAAAATGCGCATTGTGTCAAACGATAAACCAAAGTAATGAGCAAGCTAAGAAAAATAAGGGAAAGGATAAAACTGAGTCAAGTAGAAATGGCAGATAGCCTACTCGAACTTGGAATTTGAAAAGAAACAAATTTTCCTGCCCCGGTTCGTATCGACGAATCGGGATAATTAAATTAACCACTGTTACAGAAAGCATGCGGTTCAACGGTTCATGACACGAACTAGTGCGAGAATTGCCAATATGTGGTTTACTTAAAAGGTGGCACAAGGTGATGAATATTTGTATGGCCATCCATAATCCTTTCCACTTAAAAAAGGGATGCGGCAATCCTCCCAGCCGGATGGCATGCTACCCCTTTCCAAAAGCGAGTTGACCACGCCGGCGTATAAAATCCACCTGCCATTAAAATAATTGTTTTCATCCTTCTCAATAAACACCGGTACATATCTTAAGGCACTGAAAAGCGATGAGTCTTGCCCCATCAACAATTCACCGTTTCTTCCATTTTTTACTGCGTCATAACAGTTTAATAATGATTGAACGGAAGCCGTTACCGCATTTTCAATTACCCTTCTGCTATCCCTATCCAGATCATGCAATTTGTAATCGCCGTACACCTGGAATTTGTCGCCGTTAAAATTGCGGACGGTTGCTCCCGAATTATTGAAGTAATCATGATAATCGTGTTCGGCTTTGCCCCACCATGCCCAAGTGCTCAAGTAGGTGGGTGCAAAATCTTTTCGTGTCTTCATTAGTTCGGCAGTAGTTGCCGGAGAATAAGGGGCCAACGAAACGATGCCATTCCCATCTCTTGTGCCGCCGCCCATTTTAATAATACTTTCCATCCAAAGAAAAGTTGGGTTTTTCAGCAGGCCGTGTTTGGTTATTCCACCATAGGAGCTTTCATCCCTATTGGTAACGGCATGGCCCAATGCAAATAAATCGGTAAGGGAATGTAATGCATCTGCTTCGCAATGAAAGGCTGTTTTCCAATATTGCGGATTGGCAATTGCCTTTACGGCGTATTTTAAAGCCATCCTGTGCATGCCTATATACCACGCCATTGCCACGTTTGAAAAGTGCGTGTCGTTTACGTTAGCAATCCGCATCATTTCATCGCCCCACCAGCCTGCCTCGTCATATTGGTCGTCTCTTGCAGTATTCGATCCAATATTGCCGTAAGCGCCATAAGGCGGACATAAACCAAAGCCAATACTATGTAAATAATCACTGGTAGTTATTTGTGCAGGGGCAAATTGGCCGCCCCGGTTCCCCGTAAAATTTACAACTGAATTGTTATCGTTCGTTAAATAACAATCGCCTTGGTTATCAGCGTAAACAGTGCGGCGATAATCGCCATATATGGCAACCAAATCACCAAAAGTGAATGCTTCCTTTTTATTGCCAACATAAGCATCTATCGTAAAATTAAGTAGCGGCCAGGGCTTGGTATCCATTTCAATATAATTTTTTTTATTGAAAGTGGCCTGGCCGTAATTTGTCCAATAAGCATTGTCTTGCACGCCAAGTTTTTGGTCGTTATAGTCATTTTCGTTATTGGTGCTAAAACCAACCGCCAACATTTTTGCATTCTGCCAATTTGATAAATAATCGGTGGTACTTACCAATCTTATCCCTTGGGGAAACACTAAACCGACTGGTACCGTTACCCTTGAGATACCAACATCGGCAATAATTTTATGTTCCTGCGAGTTGAAAGAACAAATGACTGAAAACCCGAAAAAGGTAGCCAACAAAAAACAAACTTTTGTGGCAACTGACGGCATCTTGAACATGGTTATAATTTTATAAATAAATGAATAACGATGGATTAGTAAAGCTTGCCTTCATGATAGAAAGGCATGAAAACATAACTAGATAGGTTTTGAGCATGCTCAATTTGGGCTACGGCTAACTGTTATGGCTTTGTAGCAGGCAAATTGATACAAGAAGGTTTTTCGATATGGTTTAGTAAAATACCGCTCTTGTTTTACAAATCATAGTGTTTGTTGATATATTATTTTTTCTAATGCTAATTTGCAATGCCTTGCCATTAGCAACATTTGTGGGCAGCAATAAACTTGTAAAGATTTGTAAACAAACAAGTACTAGCGCAGATTCGGCAATAGGCGCAGAATGTAAGGTGTGAGGCGCATGTGAGGCGTTTTACCGTAAACATTTTAAAAAGCCTGCTAAAAAGTTTATAAAAATGCATCTTTTATTGTTATAATTCCCGTTATTATTCCTGTTGCGTTAAAACTGGAACGAAAACAGGAGTAAAGTTGGGACAACGTTTAATTTGTCTCACCATCCTAATTTTTCAGATTTTAAATCCGGTTGCTTACCATTAAAAGTGAACGATCTAAAATAAAAATTGCCGTTAAAATCTCCACCTGATAAAAGAAATGTTTACCAAAATAATTATCCTGTATTTTAAATATCCGGTTATAACTTGTTGTTAATTAATATGGTATTGTACATACTATAAAATATAAAAATAATACTATAAAATATTTAATAAAATACGATGCGCTGAAGGGAATTTTTTTTAAATTATCCCTTCTTTTACTTAATTAAATCCATTTATGAAAAAGCTATCCATCGTATTGCTTGGATGTTTTGTGTATCACTTCGTTAGTGCCCAAGCTGGTATTTACATGTATATAAGCCCTAGCATTAATCCTAACATAACTTTTCCGGCTGAATCACCAAGTGGGCATACTGGCGAAAGCCTTATAGCTTCTTATAGCATGGGTATCGGGAATGGCACTACCATTGGCAGTGGTTCAGGCGGTTCAGGCACAAGCAAGGTCTACTACGATTCTGTTGTTATTTCAAAATTGTATAGCATCCCATCACATGCCATTACGTATGCAATTGCTTTAGGCGCACATGTTGATTCTGTGGTACTGCGATTTTATAACGCCAGCAACCAAAAAGTATATTCTATTACCTATGCAACAGCTTTTTTTACGCATTACGTTACGTCTGGCAGCGGCTGCCCATCGGGCTGTCCCAATATAGCAGAAGACATTACATTGGTCTGTGGCGGTATTACTTACCGCGACTTTGTAAACAGGACCTATTCGACATCCAATATAATTAACAATATTCCTAGCTACGGTACTTTTTAATACGGCCACCATGAAACGGGAATCAACAATTAAACGCATTGGTTATCTGTGCTGTTTTGTTTTATACGTTATTAATGCAAAAGCACAAGGAAATTTAGTGCAAAAAAGAACGGCCGCTTGGTTACAGGTGCAACGGTTTAAACTATTGGGCATTAGCGCACCTACTGCCGCAACTGTAAAAGCAAACAAACCTAAGCGTAATCCGATCCAAGTTTTAGATGTGGCACCATGCGACGGGACCGGCATTTTTTGTAGCGCTGTTTTACCTGTAGAAGGACTACAACTAGATGGGAAAAGACTAACAGCGATGCAC
>CAWJTH010000212.1:0-34879 GCA_963845495.1 uncultured Chitinophagaceae bacterium | reverse complement strand
ATTATCGCCGTCAATTACAATGGTCATTTTTTCGTGTTTGCCGTTCTCATCTTTATCGATGGTTATTTCTTTTTTCTTACCGTCTCTTTTTTTAATAATTGTTTGTTGATCTTCTTTTGCTTGTGGTGCTTTGTTATCTGTTTGTGCCATGCAAAAAGTAACAGCAAATGGCAAAGCCAGCAAGCTTAAAAATTGTTTTTTCATAAATATGCTTTGTTTTGAAACAAATGTAGCGAGAAAAGAAATAATGCGAAGCTTTTCGTAGATATTTTAATTATTTTTAAGAAATTAAATACATGGATCCTAAATTGCTTCCCGCTTGTAATAAATTACGTTCAGATTTTTAATTTGAGAATAAGGTACGATAAAAAAATCGCCGGGCATATAATAATAGCGTTTGTCAAGTTCAAGCAATGCATCGGTTTCATCGATGTTTTCAATCTCAGTAACGGCATCATCAATCATCCTTCGCCTGCGTACATTAGTGAGATAAATCCTGTCCAAACCTTCATCTTTCGATAGAAAAAAATCTTTTAAAATACCAGAATAAATAAAAGTACCTTCTTTTGATTCCAACATTACATCTACCCACACATAATCGATTTCTTCAACATCGTCCTTACTTCCTTGAAAGCTTAAAATAGTACCTTTAAGAATATGGTACCAATCGTTTTGGAAACGAAATAGGGGATATTTATATTGGATTTTATAGTGCTGGATTAATTTTCTTGCACCAATGCCCAAGAAATAAGCGGCGGCCCCCAACAATAAATTATACAATAAAAATGAACCAAGGGATTTTTCGAGTATATCGAAATGGTTAAAAGTACCAGAGCTTATAATAAGCTGATAAATAGTAATGAGACTTACAGACTGATGTAATAAATTCTCAACTACTTCAAAACCAATGATTTGTAAAATAAGTGCAGGTGCAACTGCCAAAAGGGTTTCATCTACAATGGTAGATCTAAAACTTTTGCCGCTATAACGAACATTTAAGTATGCTACTCTAAATACGAGACCAGGAAGCAATAAAATGAGCAAAACCAAGGCCCCGAATGCGATATTCATAACGTGTCGTCGAAAATTCTTTCGATATTATTTTGATGTGGCCCGAACGAATTTGTATTGTTTTCCGCCAACCTCAACCAAAATTGGTTTTCCGCTTCTGTTAGCACTTAAAACCTTTGCAGTAAAAGCTTTCGCTTCTTTATCGTTCGAAAGTATTTTTTTGATAGTGTCGCTTAGTGGAGCTTTCATATCGTTGTTTTATTCCATCAAAGCTACGACAATTTATACCAATAATAATAGTAAAAAAATTATTAGGTTGTAAAATTGGTACTGAAATAGTTCGATTTATTAAAAAATACTAAAATAATTAGTATTCGTTACGGATTGGCCTATCCCAAATTACTTTTACTTGCCTTTCAATAGCAATACCCATTTTGGGCTGCAGCGTATAATTAATTTGAAAATTCATGTCGTTTTTCCAAAGGCCGTTCATAGTAATTGTTGTATCACCATGAATGCGTGTTTTTTTGAATATAATATTTTTAACCTTTTTGGTATCAGGATTTAATAAAACGGTTGCTTGTTGCAGTTCTTGGTTCGGGTCTTTTGTATCGTAAGTAAATGTGAGGGAATTCATGGAAAGATCGTTGTACATGTTTTCTCTGTACAATGGTTTAATGGTATTTAAATTAAGGTCTGGTTGTGCAAATTCTTCCGCCAGTTGTTTAAACGTTGCTCTATCTATAATGTTAGAATCTATCCGTTTGCCATTTTCAAACACCGATTTGTCGATGGCTAACGGCATTGAATCAACGTAAGCTATTTGGCCACGGATATAATCGCTAATAGGATAGTAAGCTTCTTTGGCAACCGAATCTTTTATTGTAATATTTGTAGTTTTGGTGTTGCTATTTTTGCAGGCTGTCATGGCAATAAAGATTGCAAATACTGGGAAAGATAATTTCATGGTTATTTTTTAACGAAAAAAAGCAAAAATAATTTTCGTTGGATATATTCTTTTGAATGATTATGCGTTATTGAAGCCTATCAATCGCTTAAACTTTGTTATGCAATCAGTACTATTACACATTTTAAAAACTAGGGCGATAATTTTATTGGCGTTTTTGACCATGCTTTTATTGGCGTCCTGCGCAAGAGGTATTACTCCGTACGAAGCTGCCAATGGTAAAGCAAAATGCGGGAGATATATTAAGTAAAGGCTAACGAGAACGTACAAGAAAGCAAGAACCAAGAAAAGCAAGAGCCAAGAAAACAAGAAGGGTGCCTACATTGGTTATCTCAATTGTTTTATAATGCCAATTTTTAAACCGTAATCAATCAGGTTTTCGTGGATTATGTAATTACTGATTTGGGTTGGCAGCATTTGGTAGCGTAATTGCGGGCCAACTTCCCATTGAACTCCTGCGGCTTTAAAGCGTGCTGTAATTTCGATTCCGGTATTTATATTCCAGCGGCGTACCAAACTTGGTTCCATTGTATAAGCCTTAAAATCGCTGGTGAGCATGTACATATCTTTATTAAACTGGTAAGTAGGCTGCAAATTGGCACCAAACAAAATATCGACTTTTTTACCTTGGATGGCAGTGTACTGGAAGCCAATTGGCGCACTTAATTGAAAATAATAATTACCGATACTTACCGCATTTACACCCTCTGTGCGGATATTGCTGTAAGTGATCATCGAATCAGCATAACCGCCACGGTTTAATAATAATGAAGCTTGTTGCGGAGCAGAAACATAAGCTTTAAAGTTATATTGCCTATAATTAAATTGCAAGCCCCCGGTAAGTTTAAATCTATTGCTTATGGCATAAGAAATACCAACTCCCGCACCCATACCTAAAGCAGGGCGCTGGCTAACATATTGATTTACATCGTTTCTAGGGCTACCGCCTAAAGCTGTATTTACAGAATAGTGGTAATCGTAAGATTGATCAAGCGACAAATCCCTGTAGCTTACACTTGGTGTTGCATAAAAAGAAACTTCCCAAGGGTTTTCTATTTTTTCTTTTGCCGTTGTTGTGGTAGGTTTTGGAGCAGCTGGAAGAACGGTTTTATCTATCGTTTTTTCAGGGATTGCTTGATTTTCAATTTTTTCTGCTAAGTTTTTCTTTTCGATACTTTTATCTTCATCTTTTTTATTTACAACCAAAGATGCTTGTGGCGAAAATGATTGTACCACAGTCATTGCATTTGCAGCAGCTGTTTTTAAAGTATGGTTTTCTAATTTAGAAGTAGATGACGATGCTTTTTGTGTAATTTCTGTAACAGCTTTCGATTGTACTGGCGTAGTTGACGGCTCATTTACAGGTTCATTAAGAGAAACCAACGTGTTGTTATTGGCCGGTATATCAAACGGAGCTTCTGTTTCAACCGTTGTTTCTTGGTTTCCAACAGGTGATGCCATTTGATTAATGGAATAAATAACTGATTTTTCATCAGCTGGTTTTAACGCCCTTACTGCTAATAAATTTTTGTTTGTTTTGTTGTTTTGCCTATTTGCAACAATAATCTTGTTTTTGTTTACGTTATTATTGATAACAAGAAATTCGGGATGATCAAAAAGATTTTTGTTGGGATGAAGGAAAATAAAGCCTGCAGTAAGAACCGCACCAATTAAAATAGCACTAAAAGTAAGTGCAGGCCAACGACGTTTGCCGTGTAAACCATTGTTAATATTGCGCCATACAGCATCACTCGGATATATCCGGTGTTTTTCTGTATGGTTTTTCAACAGTTCTTCAAAATCGTCTAGGTCGAACTCTTGGTTCATGGGCAGTTAATGAGGTTTTCAGGCACCTGCGGTATTTATCCGCCAACCAGGCTGAATTTCTGGTTTTTCTACAATCTTTTTCTTTATTAAAACTTGTTCCAACATATTTTTTGCTCTCGTGTATTGGCTTCTGCTGGTACTTTCTTCAATATCTAACAACTCTGCAATTTCTCTATGGCTAAAGCCTTCAATTGCATAAAGGTTTAATACTGTTCTGTAACCAATTGGCAAAAGCCTTATGCATTCCACCACTTGTTTAGCCTGCATAACACCTGGTATCGTTTCGCGTACGGCCGCTTCGGCTGCGTGTTCCAAATCAACGTTTTCGTTGAATTTTTTATTCTTTTTCAAACTATTGATGCACGTATGTACCACAATTCGCCTGATCCAGCCTTCAAATGCGCCTCGGTTTTGAAAAGTGTGTATTTGTGTAAAAACTTTAATGAATCCTTCTTGCAACATATCTTCTCCATCCTCCCGGTTTTGCGCAAACCGGTAGCAAACAGATAACATCTTTGGCGCATAACGATTATAAAGCTCACGTTGTGCGGCCGCATTGTTTTGTAAACATCCTGCAATAATGAAATCTTCTGTCATTCGTAGTTGGGAAAAACAACCACACTAAAGTAGACATTTAATTGTGTAAAATGCTGCTTTTGTGGAAATGGTTATAAAAATTGTTTAAAATTTTTTTCCTCAGACGTAGTCGAAGCTTTGGTGGTGTCAAATTTAACACATTCTTAAAACGAAACCTTAAAATTTTTATTGTGCTACCAAAATAGTTTGAAACTTTATGATTGTTGGACAATAACTGAGTATAGCACAATTGCGACAGGCTAGAAAGTTTTTACCCAATAGCTCAAAATCAGCTTAATTTATTTTTTTGCTGAAATAATTGCGGTTGCGCTATCTGTCCAATCAATTATCAGTTTTTTTTGTGCTTCGTTTAAAATGGCATTTTTATGGATCCAAGTGTAGGATGAAATGGGCATCCAACCTTGCACTTGGCTTTTTTTGATGTCTTTTAATTTATCCAGCATTTTTTCTTTTTCGTATTGCGCAAAGGCGTCAAAGTTTAAATGTTGTTTTCCTTCCTCAATATGGTGTTTTAGCCACCAGCCCACAGGTTGGATATTGGTGTACCACGGATAAGTGGTGTTATTGCTATGGCAATCGTAACAAGCCCTATTTAATAAATGCATTACGGTGTCTGGCACAGACACAACAGTTGTAATGTTTTGGGCAGAAAAAACTTCATTATTGTCTTTATCTGATTGAAAAAATTGGAGGATGATCATGATGACCAACAATCCCCATAACATTTTTTTTACCCACCTTTTTTTTGCTTTTGGCGGCGTAGGATTTTTAGGCGTCTCGCTTTTAGGGATAGAATTGTCCATGATTTTATAATTACGAATTTACAATTACGAATGAAAGATTAGATGAAGTTACTGAAGCCAATCTTTTTCTTGATGCTTCGTAATTCGTAATTAATCTTTTTCCATTGCATTCATGTACGTGGCTAAATCTTTATCGCCCCTGCCGCTTAAACAAACTACTACAACGTCTTTCGGCTTAAATTTCATTTGTTTTAAAGCTGCCAGTGCGTGGGCTGACTCCAAAGCAGGAATAATACCTTCTAAACGACTCAATTCAAATGCGGCATCTAACGCTTCAGCGTCGGTTGCACTTAAAAATTGGCCGCGACCGCTTTCAAATAAATGCGCATGCAATGGGCCGATGCCAGGATAATCCAAACCAGCGGAAATGCTGTGTGGCTCTACCACTTGGCCGTCTTCCGTTTGCATCACTAAGCTTTTGCTGCCATGCAAAACACCGGGTTTGCCTAATTGCGTGGTCGCTGCGCTCATGCCTGTGTCAATACCGTGGCCAGCAGCTTCCACTGCTACCAATTTAACTGAAGGTTCATCCAAAAAATGATAAAACATACCAGCCGCATTGCTGCCACCGCCTACGCAAGCAAATGCATAATTTGGCAATTCGTTTCCCGTTTTTTCCAACAATTGTTTTCTAGTTTCTTGGCTGATAACACTTTGAAAACGGGCCACCATATCTGGGTAAGGATGCGGCCCAACTACGCTGCCAATAATATAATGCGTATCGTTCGGGTTGTTGATCCAATCGCGGATTGCCTCATTGGTAGCATCTTTCAAGGTTTTACTGCCGCTTAAAGCCGGGATGACTTTTGCTCCCAACATTTTCATCCTTGCTACATTTGGCGCTTGCCGCTCAATATCTTTTTCGCCCATGTACACAATGCATTCTACCCCTTTTAATGCGCAAACGGTAGCAGTTGCAACGCCGTGTTGACCGGCACCTGTTTCGGCAATAATCCTTTTTTTGCCTAATCTTTCAGCTAGCAAAATTTGGCCAATAGTATTGTTTATTTTATGAGCGCCGGTATGGCAAAGATCTTCCCGTTTTAGATAAATGTTAGTGCCGTGCAACGTGCTTAACCTTTCGGCAAAAAATAAGGGTGTTGGCCTGCCTACATAATCTGTCAATAATTGCTGAAACGCTTGCTGGAACTGGGGTTCATAAATAATTTGTAGGTATTTACTTTTTAATTCTTCTACATTTCTATGCAACATTTCGGGTATGTATGCACCGCCAAACTGGCCGTAATAACCAAAAATATTTGGTTGTTGAAAAGATATATTTGTTTTGATTGTTTGTACTGTTTCCATTATTTTTTTTGAATAGGATTAATAAAATTTGAATTATAGGCTACATCCAAGTTTTTAAGTTTGTATTTGATGAACGCTTCGTGGCTGTAATCAAATGCCCAATCTATAAACGCAATCTTTCCATTTTTATCAATAATAAAAACGGTGCGATTATTATATGCATTAGGGTTGTAACTAAAAAACTGCTGGGCAATAGTATAATGTGGGTCATTAATAAATTCAGTGTTGTGGGTTTGCAAGATGCTTTGCCAATAAGTAAGTATTTGTGGTGTTGAACTTGAAACGGTTAAGAGTTTTGGGATGTTTTTAGTCGAAGTTAAATCTGTTGGTGAAATTTTGTCTAAATGTTGGATTTGGATAGAACAAGATATCATTGCCCTGGCATTATATTCCTTAGCATTTAAATCAGCTTTGTTGCTAACTGTCTTATTTTTCACAAGTCCATAGTCGTTTGACAAAACTGGTTTTGTAAGCGTTCCGCTAAATGCCGCTGGATAAAATGAAAGTACAACAGGTTGCCCCAAATAATCGGACAGTTTTTTGCCGTTGCCTAAATCAACATTTGGCGCAGTGTCTCCAACTTTTAAGGCATTTAATTGGGTATTGACTTTTACAAAATCGGCAGGCATGTTTAATAGAGATTTTATTTTAGCCTCCAGTGGTTTCAAGTGCTCGCCCTGAGCTCGGTATGCGGTATCTATTAATTGAATACGGTTGTCTGCATCTAATAAAAAAAGAAAAGAACTAGCATCGTTATTTTTAGAAACAGGATAACCGATTGCATTGAAAATGTTATTGTTAGGGGCTTCTGTTACGGTCATTCCTTCGGTAATATTTTGATTTAAAGGAATTGGTGTTGCAACGGAATTAATTTCGTTGTTATTCATTGTTATCAAAATAATATCTATTTGCTTCACAGCATTAGAATCTTTAAAAGCTAGCTTGCGCACAAAATAATAATAGAACGCTTGTGTCATCATGCTGCCGTATGTACATTCTGGCGCAAGGGTGTGCGTAAATACAATCAGTTTTACATTACTGCTATTTTTTACATATGGGGCAACGAAATTTATCTCAGTTATGGGAAACATTTTTCCAACTTCCAACTTGCCTTGAGAAAAGGCTTGTACTGAAAATAAGATAAAAAATATACAGCGAAATTTTTTCATTCAAGATAAGTTGCTACACAATGCCAACAAAATTAGTGGATGGATGTTCTTGTTGCTCAAGTTTTAAGTTGCCGTATCTATTACCGGTAGAAAATGAATGGGATTTGGAGATTTTGAATAAAAATTTTATATTTGCGTTTGAGAGGGTTGCGGCCCGCTTGATAAGAGGCAAGGTGGTTACGGTGAAAGCTGTACCCACCTTGGCCGTTTAAATGCTTCGATTAGCAAATGTATAGCCGATAAAAATCAATAGCCATATTTCCCCCGCCATCGCTCCCGCAAAAACTTGCGTAATTCTTCTTCCCTGGCATTTTTGCCAGGCTCGTAAAAGGTAGTACCAGCAATGGTTTCAGGTAGATATTCTTGTTCAATAAAATTGCCTTCCCCTTGGTGGCTGTACTGATAGTTTTTGCCATACCCTTGATTTTTCATCAATTTGGTAGGGGCGTTGCGCAAATGCAACGGTACAGGTAAATCGCCATGTTTTTGAACGGCTGATTGAGCCTCGGCAATGGCCATATAACTGGCATTGCTTTTGGGCGACGAAGCCAAATAAGTAACGCATTGGCTTAAAATAATCCTCCCTTCAGGATAACCGATTTTGTTAACCGCTTCAAAACAGGCGTTAGCCATTACAATGCCGGTAGGGTTTGCATTGCCAATGTCCTCACTCGCAAAAATTACCATGCGACGGGCAATAAATTTAATGTCTTCGCCACCTTCAATCATCCTTGCCAGCCAATAAACGGCACCATTTGGGTCGCTGCCACGCATACTTTTAATGAAAGCGCTGATAATATCGTAGTGTTGCTCGCCTTTTTTATCGTACAGTGCAATTTTTTGTTGAGCCGTTTTCATCACTAAATCGTCTGTAATAACGAATGTGTCTGACGCCTTAGTTACATTTGCAGTTTTGTTGCTCGAAGCGTCTGACACGCCGGCCACCAATTCCAACAAATTCAGCAATTTTCTGGCATCTCCGCCACTGATGCGCAATAACGCTTCGGTTTCCTTTAATTCAATGTGCTTGTTTTTTAGCCATTCATCTTTTTCAATGGCTTCGCGAAGCAATTCTTCTAATTCATCTTTACCCAAAGCCTTCAATACAAAAACTTGGCAGCGGCTAAGCAAAGCGCTATTTACCTCAAAAGATGGATTTTCGGTGGTAGCGCCAATCAAGGTGATGATTCCTTTTTCGACCGCACCTAGCAAAGCATCTTGCTGGCCTTTGTTAAAGCGATGAATTTCATCGATGAATAAAATAACACCCGTTTGTTTTTTGGCCATGTCAATTACTTCCCGCACTTCTTTTACACCGCTGCTAATGGCACTGAGCGTATAAAAAGGACGGTTGAGTTGATTGGCTATGATGCCCGCCAACGTGGTTTTGCCAACGCCTGGTGGACCCCACAAAATCATGGAAGGCAGATTTCCCTTTTCAATAGCTGTTTGCAAAACGCTGCCTTGCCCCGTAAGGTGCTGCTGACCAATTAGGTCGGCCAATATTTGTGGCCGAAGCCGTTCTGCTAAAGGGGGCAAAAAAGGAATTTTTTAAAGAATGGTTTTAAAATTATGCCAGAAGTTGCAAATTTAAATAAATGAAAAGCTTTAAATTTGTTAGGAAGTTTAACGAAGATTAATATGACAACAACCGCAGCCCCTTTATCGAACGTTCAATTGGAATTGTTGAAACTGTTTTCAACAAATATGAGTGATGGGGAATTAGCAGAATTGAGAACCGTGTTAGCCAATTTTTACGCTGAAAAAGCAATCTTAAAAGCTGATCAGATTTGGGATGAAAAGGGCTTTTCAAATGAATTGATGGATACATGGTTGAACAAAGATTAAAAGGCTATGCTAATTGTACTAGACACTAATTGTTTGCTTGTCTCCATTTCACAACGTTCAAAATATCATATTGTTTTAAACACATACTGCAGCAAAAAATAGTGCTTGCATATACAACGCCAATATTACTGGAATATCAAGAAATTATTGGTGCACATTGGCATCCTACAGTAGCATCAAACGTTGTAAAAGCAATCATTGAACTTCCTTCTTCTGTTGCAACAACAGTTTATTACAAGTGGCAACTTATTAAATCAGACAATGACGATAATGCATTTGTTGATTGTGAATTGCCGCCAATGTGGATTATATCGTAACCAATGATCATCACTTTGACGTTTTAAAAACAATCGAATTTCCAAGTTTAAGAATTTTGAAGCTTGAAGACTTGGTTAAAATGTTACGTGAAAATGAAATAATAAAAATTTGGTAATCATCATTTCAACTGATTATCGGCCTGTTCAAAATAAAACAATACGTGGTCTTTCAAAAAAGCTTCTTGTTCCATTAAACCAAGTGCTGGCAATGCTTTCAACTGTTTAAAATGTGGCCAACCTTCGTCGTCGTTGCCTTCTAAAGCATAATAACCGCTTGGTGAAAGTATGGTGCAAACGGCTACATGCATCAGATCCTGCTTTTGTTCTTTGGTTATTTTTTCTTTAAAAAACTGGGTTTCCTGTAAACCTATCAAATATAAAATGGCATCCAAATCTGGCTTTTTACCAAACCTTTCCGCCAGTTCGGCTTCAAGGTTCCACCAGCGTTGTTGCAAATCTTGCGAAGCGTCTATCATAATGCAAAAATAGTGAATGGTGATTGGTTTAATTCTAAGCAATGCCCACATACTCACTATTCACCACTCACTACTCACTATTTCACCCATTTCCCTACCATGGGAAGTTTGGCAAATTCCTTTTTCTCCACCTTAAAAATGAAAAAACAATAAAGCGCCAGCAGCAATACGCCAGTAAGAAAATTGATGTATTTGTTCGGAAGAAAATAATTGACGCCGTTGTGTAGCCAGTAAACTAACACAGCAATCACCATAAAAGCGACCAATTTTTTCCATGCGTAGGGAATGCGATATTCTTTTTGACCCCATACAAAGCTGATAACCATCATGCTTCCATAGCAGAAAAAGGTAGCCCAAGCGCAAGCAGTGTAACTAAAAAAGCGGATGAAAGTAAAATTAACGGCAATCGTTATAGCTGCCCCAATCAATGTTATATATGCCCCCGCAATTGTTTTATTGCCCAATTTAAACCAAATACTCAAATTATAATAAATACCTAAAAACATATTTGCAAGCAATAAAATAGGAACAACTTTTAAACCCACCCGATATTTTGGGCCAATAATCAACTGCCAAATTGGTATAAATAGCATAACAACTAAGAACATGGCTGAAATAACAATCACAAAAAATTTCATTACCCTTGCATAAGTGCGTTGTGGATTTTGAGCTTCCGCTTGTTTAAAAAAGAAAGGCTCTGCACCCATTTTAAATGCCTGTACAAAAAGGGTAATCAATATCGACAATTTGTAACAAGCGTTATAAATCCCAACTTGGCTATCCCTAAACAATGTGTCGCCGGGTAGCCACCACCTTAACATTAAGCGATCAAAAGTTTCGTTCACCATTCCACCCATACCAACCAAAATCAATGGCAATGAGTAAATCATCATTTCCCGCCAAAGCTTGGTGTTAAATTCAAATTTAATGGCTTTAAAATCCGGTAACAATAATAAAAAGATAAAGATATTCTGCAAAAGATTAGCCATCAAAACATAAATCACCGGACTTGTGCCAGTGCTATAAAAACTTGTGACCCAACTTGAATGATTTGCAGAAACCTGTGCAGGACAATAGCCTATAAAAAACCAAGTGAAAAATATATTTACCAAAATGCCACCGATTTTTAAAACGGCATACCTGCGTGGCCGGCTTTGTTGGCGCAATCTTGCAAATGGAATGGCGCAAAGCGCATCAACCGCAACAATTAAAATGCTTATTTGAATTAGGCTAGGAATATCCGATAAGCCGATAAGTTTTCCTAATCCATTATGGCCTAGCCAAAGCAATACCGTAAAAAAAATGGTAGAAACAAATAACGAAATGGCCGATGTGCTATAAATTGAACTTTTATATTCTTGCCTTGCAGAGAAACGGAAATAGGCTGTCTCAAAACCATAAGTAAACAAAATATTTAGAATAGGTATAGCTGAATAAATGATACCAATCTTACCATAATCGCTTACATGCACTGCAGCGCTATAAGTTAAATAAGGTGTAAGTAAGTAATTTATAAACCTTGCGGCAATAGAACTAAGTCCATACCACATTGTTTGTCCCGCCAATTGTTTTACACTTCCCAAAATATATCAGTAATTAAAGGTTGTAAAAGTAAAGAAACGATGGTAGGGGCGAATATTTTTATCTGACATCCAATTTATTTATGATAAAATTGCAGTTTCAATTATAATTATAACAAATATGAGAAAAGTAATTTTTAGTCTATTGGTACTATTTTCGGTGAAATGCTTTGCGCAATCACGCCAAGGAACGGTGGAATACGACAAACAAGTGGTGCCATGTTATATTTACGACCTAAATTTTTCAAAAGATATAACAGAAGACGCCATAAAGGACAAGTTTAAAAAAATGGGCGTAAATGGTAGCAGCCATAAAGATTTTATGGAATACCGCAATGTTGTTATTCCGGAAATCAGCAACACTCCGGTTGATGCACTGATTAAAGTGACTAAAAAAGATAAAAACAGCAGCACGGCTTACATGATTGTGAGCAGGCCTGCGGGAACTGCGGCCACAGATGCGCCCGGTTCATTGGCCGAGGGCAGCATTAGTTTTTTAAATTCGTTAAATACCAATACTACCGATTATAGTTTGGAGTTAGATATAGCCAAACAACAAGATGCCTTAAAAAGTGCACAAAAAAAATATAACAATTCAGTGGATGATGGGAACAGCCTACAAAAAAAACTGAAAAATATACAAGATGATATTGCCGATAATGCGAAAAAACAAGCAACACAAAGCGAAGAAGTAAAAAAGCAACAAGCCATTTTAGACCAAATGGTTGCACGCAGAAGGATGGCGCCTGCGGCAAGTAAAAATTAAAAATTCAAAAGTAAAAAGTAGAAATCCGTAATTGAATGAGCCTGCTAATTTTGCTTTTTTACTTTTGAATTTTTAATTTAATGAAGGTTATGCCCATAATCAACCTGCTCAAAAGCTGGCGGGCCAAACTTTGGATCATGTAAAAAACTACTATCGGTAAGTGTATATAAAAATGCCAATAATTGCCCCTTTTCAAAATTGGAAAGGGGTATTTTTTTTATGAGTAAAGTATCGGTGGTGGCCGAAATAATTATTTTTTTGTTGTAATGTTCCAACACATCCAGCAAACTGTTCAACCGGCCATCGTGCATGTACGGAAACGAAACCGCCACGTTACGAAGCGTTGGAACCCTGAACTTTAATGAATCACTTGATAGTCCGGTGATGCGCATGCGGCCAAAATCTTTTAAAACAGGTTCCAATTCAAGCCCGTTGTTGCGGTATTGTAAATCGGTAAAAAGCGGCTCGGCATGGCAAACATCGCAGTGTTTCTTTTTAAAAATATCGTAACCTAACCGTTCTGGCAAGTTAAAAGCATATTCGCCACGTTTCATTTTATCGTACTTGCTGTTAGCGCTTACCATTGTCAATAAAAATTGACTTAAAGCCCTCGTCATACGTTGGGTATTGATTAATTCATTTCCAAAAGCTGCTTTAAAAAGTTTTGGATAAACACTATCTGCCCGTAATTTTTGTAACACATGGTTAATATCTTCCCCCATTTCGTTTACGGCGGTAATGGGCGAAAGCGGCTGCAAATCCAAGTGGATAATGCCACCATCTGCATGAAAGTTTTTTTGCCAAGCCAAGTTCGCCAAGCTTGGTGCATTACGTGTAGTGAACTGGTTATCAACACCATGGCTTAAATTATGATCTTCGGTAGCAAAGGCTGCGGCTTGTTGATGACAACTAGCGCAGGATGTTTGTCCGTCTTTTGCCAAACGGCCGTCATAAAAAAGTCGACGGCCAAGTTCAATGCCTTCTTTGGTAAGCCGGTTGCTATCAAAATTATAAGCTGGTGCTGGCCAGCCTTGTGGCGTTACAAATGCCACAGGTGTGCCAAATAATTTATTTTTTTTGGGGATGATAAAAGCGAAGATGCCCAAAGTGATGGCTGATATGACTAACATTTTTCTCACTGTACGCTAATGCTTTTAATGGAAAACATAGTTGCATAATTATCAGCTATTTCCACTGCCATTTTACCGGGGCTCATGCAAAAAGATTTTTCAGCGATTTTGATGGGGTGGGGACCGTCAAACCACTTGCTCAAATCGACGTTTATGCTGATGACGACGACTGACGACTGACGACTGACGATTGGCCATTGCGTTAATGGCAATGATATTTTTCTTATTGCATTATCTTTTTGTCTAAATCCACCAATATGATATGTGATATTGCTGAATGGTGCTTTTGACTGCGGCGATTTCCCTTCCAATTTCGCCATAATATATCCGCTATTCCATGTCCAAAACATGCCAGTTGCAGGATCTAATGCACCGGTTTGAACGCCGCTTACGTTTTTGGTACTATCAACCCCAATAAAAAATTCTAGGTTAGTAACGGGGAGCATAACTTTTGGCAATGAAATTATTTGACTGGCACTATCACTTTCATCTATCAAAAAATACTTGCTTTCAGGTTGAAAAAACGCACAATCCATACACGATAAAGTTGGATTACCTACAAAATATTTAAATTTCGTTATTGAAAACGTATCGCCGAGCGACGAAACATAATTAGAATCAAATTGAAATGGCGAATTTCCAACAACAGTATGAAAAACCAATTTTACTTGACAAAAAGTAAGCTTTGCGTGTCGCGGGAAGGCAATTGATTGGATCGCAATGAATATGATACAAAAAATCGTCCGGATAATTTTCATGCAACAGTTAGTTGAGAATTACTTGATGATCGTGTCACTTGGAATTTGGGTTTTCTTTTTTGGAATTTCATTACCAATCCACCCTTTGCCTTAACGATTTTTTTTCGCCCATTATTTTTTTGCTGGCTATTCTTTTTTCTTTAGCCGCTTTGCTGGGTTTTGATGCGATCCTTGGTTTCTTTTTTTCCAACGCCTTTTTTACCAAGTCGTTCATTTTTTTTATCACTTCTTCTTTATTGGCTAACTGGCTGCGGTGTACTTGGCTTTTTACCAATAATAATCCTTCTTTATTAATGCGATTGGATAATTTTTCTTGTAAAATAATTTTCTGTTCGTCGGTTACAAGGTTACTTTTGGTAATATCCCAATAACCTTCCACCATGGTTTCCACTTTGTTTACATTTTGGCCGCCAGCACCGCCGCTACGTGCGGTTTTAAAAAATATTTCAATATTAATTTCCGGAGCCATATTTTTTTGAAAATGAAAAAGCGTTACGACTTGTTATTGGTTAAAAAATTCCCCAATTCTCATCTCTCTTTTAATGAATTTATTAGTTAAAAGCAGTCAAAGATAAACAGCTTAGCGGCAAAAAATAATACGCTTAAAATCAAGATGAGTGTAATAGCTTGGTTTTCAAATAAAAGAAGATGGTATAGCCGACAAAAAAATTGGCTTCGATAGAAATCGAAGCCGCAACCAAAACTAACTGCTTATGAGAAAATTATTATTGTAATATTGATATAAGGTATAGAGCAAATACGAGGCCAATAAATGTTATAAAAAATAAAACTTTTAAAACTTAAAAAAATTGGCCTCGATGGAAATCGAGGCCGCAACCAAAACTAACTGCTTATGAGAAAATTCTTATTTATTTTTATTTGATAGTGCAAAGAGAAGACCAAATCTTTGTTTTATGTAGTTTTTGTGTGTTAATTTTTTCAAAACATATTAACGTGTAAAGGGTTGAAATGAGTTTCTTTTATTTGCTGTAACAAGGTACGTTGTTTCTTTAATAAGTAGATACAATTATTTTAAAAAAGTTTAAAATAAAATAAAAAAACCAGGGCGTCTTAACCCTGGCTTAACATTTAGGCCTAAAATAAGCTTTTATTACCTATTTTTCTGCATAAAACCTTTAATAATATCCATCAACCCACCTTGGCCTTGCTGTGCTTGTTGTTGCTGCGCACCGCCGGTAAATTCGTTTATTAAATTTGAAATTCCGCCACCGCCGTTACCGCTTGTAAATTGGCTTATCAAACTGCTAATTCCGCCACCACCATTATTGCCGCCGCCGGTAAATTGATTGATGAGACTGCCAATTCCGCCGCCGCCTGAATTATTGCCACCTGTTAAACTGCCAATAATACTGTTTATATCGAAACTACTATTGTTGGGGTCGTTTGTTTTATGAATTAGCTTGTTCAAAATCATTGGAATAAACGATGCGGCCAATCCACTGGCTGCGCTTGGGTTAATGCCAAGTTTCGAAGTAATATTGTCTATAAAGCTGCTTTGCATATTTTGGGCAACAGGATTGTTCATTACATCGCCATTGGTCTGTCCTTGCAATAAGTTCACAACATCTTCGCCTTGGCCGTTGGCCAATGCATTTTGCAAACCGCTAGCCACTGAATGCGTTGCTTCGGCAATTACTGCATCATTATGTTCGTTGGGAACGGCTGGGTTATTTACTACTTGGTCTTGGCCAAGTTCTTTTACAAGGTTCAATAAGTTTTCAAGCATGTTTTTGTTTTTATGGTAAACAATTTTAAAAGTGCGGAAAGATATAATTTGTCAAATTAATTCGACGAATAAATATTATAAACAATGTTGGTAAATTTTTTCCTAACGACACGATATTAATATGCTACGCTTCTTGATTAACCATTTTTGCGGCGTTTTCTGCCAATTGCAATTGTTCTATAAATTCTTCAATGTTGCCATTTAAAACAGCATCCAAATTATAAACTGTTAAACCGATTCGGTGATCGGTAACACGGCCTTGCGGCCAGTTGTAAGTACGGATTTTTGCGCTACGGTCGCCGGTACTTACCAATGTTTTACGTTGGCGGCTAATTTCTTCTTCATGTTTGCGCACTTGTTCTTCGTACAAGCGGGTGCGCATCATGGTCATTGCTTTTTCGCGGTTGCCAAGCTGGCTACGTTCGGTTTGGCAAATTACCACCGTTCCTGTTGGTATATGCGTCAACATTACTTTGGTTTCTACCTTATTTACATTTTGGCCACCAGCACCGCCGCTACGGCTGGTTTCCATTTTTACATCGGCAGGATTTAATTCAAAATCAACTTCTTCGGGTTCGGGCATAACTGCCACGGTTGCAGCGCTGGTATGTACGCGGCCTTGCGTTTCGGTGTTAGGCACACGCTGCACCCGGTGCACACCGCTTTCAAATTTTAGGGTGCCATAAACGTCATCACCTTCAATTTCAACCACTACTTCTTTATAACCGCCAACGGTTCCTTCGCTTTCTGAAACCAAGCTGGTTTTCCAGCCTTTTTTGGCGCAATACCTTAAATACATACCCAACAAATCGCCTGCAAACAAACTGGCTTCGTCGCCACCGGTGCCCGCACGTATTTCCAAAATGGCATTTTTATCGTCTTGCGGATCTTTCGGAATAAGCATTTTGCGTAACAAGGCTTCCAATTCGTCTCTTTTCGCTTCATAACCCGGCAATTCATCTTTAGCCAATTCACGCATTTCAGCATCGGTGCCATTTAGCAATTCCTTGCTAAAAGCCACATCTTCCAATACTTTTTTATATTCCTCAAATGGTTTTACAATATTTTCCAGTTGTTTATATTCCTTGCTTAGCTTGCTAAACTCTTTTCCGTTGGCTACCACTTCTGGGTTTGTAAGCGAGAGACCAACTTGTTCAAAACGGCCTTTAATGGCTTCTAATTTATCAATCACGGTTTTACCTTAATTTTTTACAGGTCGGCAAAAATAGCAAATTGAAATTCCAATAAAGAAAATTCCAAATTTTCAAATTTCAAATCCCAACAATTTCAAATTCATAACCTGCGATAGTGATTAATAAAGCAAATGCTGTTTCAAGACGGTTTGATTTTGCGATTTGGAATTTTCTTTACTGGAATTTAGTCAAATGCCATCTCCAAAAGATTTGATTTGTTGGGATTTGGAATTTTCTTTACTGGAATTTTTAGCCGAATAAATTTTTCTTTAGTGTTGTTGACATTCTACCCCAAAATTCCCCGCTTTATCTTTTTAAGCTTACACCCATATAATAAGGCATAGTTTTTTTTGATGTTAGGAAACTAAAATAAATTTTATGCATACTGGTAACGAAACAATCGAAGTTTTAAACGATTTGATAGCAATTAATAACGACCGCATAGTTGGTTACGAAAAAGCCATTGGAGAATTGAAAGACGAAGACCAAGACTTAAAAACTTTGTTTGCAGGCATGATTGACGAAAGCCGCCAAGCAAAGATGGATTTGGGCAAAGAAGTGCAGGTTTTAGGTGGTGAAATGGAAATGGGAACAACAACTAGTGGTAAAATTTACCGTGGTTGGATGGATGTAAAAGCCATATTTACAGGCCATGATAGGCACACTGTTTTGGCTAATTGCGAAAGGGGTGAAGATGCAGCACAAGATGCTTATAACACAGCTTTGGAAGATCAAAATTTACCAGCATTTTTAAGGGAATTGGTTGAAAAACAGCAGGTTACATTAAAGAGTTCTCACGATGAAATAAAGGCGCTTCGCGATAGTGTTGCTGCTTAAATTAGATGTGAAAAAGGAAAAACGTCCCAATTGCTTAAAGCGTTTGGGACTTTTTTTATGGACAAATTTGTAATCATTCAGCCACTTTTATTGCACCGCTTTGCATCCTGGCCAATATTCTTTCCGTAATGGGAATATCTTTTTCACGATGTGCTTTTTTCTTTTCTTCTATTACTTTTTGTTCTTGTAAAATGGCTTCTTCGTGGTTGCCGGTTACGTACAATAATTGGGCGTAGGTGTCTAATAATTCGGGTGTTACATAATATTCCATGGCTCTTTTTGCCCATGAAAGCGCTTTTCGCCAAACGGCGGTATCGCTGCTCATTTTATAAAAATTCCAAGCAAATGTATTCAACTCATTTGAGGCATTTTGCAACGAAGAAACGTATGTAATTACTGGGGTTGAGCCATCTTTTAGCTGATTTGTCATGCTGGTTTCTACCCTTTCCATGTAAAACTTTTTTAATGAATCAGGTACCCATCGCATCAGGTTGCCTTCAATAAAACTGGCTCCAAAGCGCAAATATTCAGTAGTGTCGTTTATTGCCTTATAAAAAATGGCCAATCGATAAGCCCTTTTGTTAGATTGGGTTTCACGGTTTGTATAGTTTTGGGATGTAGAAAAATCGGCTAAGCGGCTTGCCAATAAATAGTCCTTCGTGGCAACTGCCTTTAACCATGTTTTGTGGTATATATCATTGTTGATGTCTGTTTTTTCTTTGTTGTCAAACATGTTCCAGTTGCCCCTAAAACTGTTGGAGAAACGAAGTACAGAATCGGCTTCCGTGTTGAGAACAGGTGCAAAACGCGCCAGCAATTGGAAATAGGATAGGGCATCAAAAGAATCTCTGGGAACTGAATTAATAAACGACTCCATCAAATCCTCGGTCGGCAAACTCAAACTTTTTCTTTTTAACCGCAACAAATTAATGGTTTCAATATTCTTGAACGCCTCTTTTTTTACTGCCACTTCTAATTTTGCCATTTCGGCAGGCGCATTTAAATTTTGTAAAGCAGTTCCAAGCTCTGTTAAATAAATGGTGCCGTTGTTAGTAGACTTATCGAAACGATGGATGAGTGTTCCTGCATTATTAAAAAACAATACACCGAATTTTGTTGCCGAAGCCGAATAATATTTGTTGTTTAATTTTTCCCATTCCAGATTGTTGGGAGAAAGTTCAATTGTTACCGCCAACTTGTTGATAGCGAAAGTTTTTTCATTAGAAAACCCTTGTTTAGCAAAATCATTACATAGGTCGCAGTTTTTTGCATCAACTACCACCATTAAAATTTTATCTTCTTTGTTTGCTTTTTTTAAAGCTTTTTCAAAAGATAAGTTTTCAATTTGAACTTGGGCGTAAGTAACATTTAATGACAATAACAAGCATGAAAAAATAAACGCTGTTTGAAAAAATTTCATAGGGGCAGAATTTGGTGGAAATTAAAATAGCTTAAAGTATTCAAATATAATATCGGCGTAGCTTATTTCATTTTTAAAACAATATTTTTTAATGCCAACTTTGTCACTTAAATAATTGCTGAATTGAAAACAATATTGTTGATTGATGACGAAGAAAAGCTCCGCTCGTTACTGGCACGAATCATAAAATCTGAAGGTTTTGACGTAGTGGAAGCCGGCGATTGCAAAACAGGATTAAAAAAACTGGAACAACACGAAATAGATGTGGTGTTATGCGATGTAAAATTGCCTGATGGCAACGGTGTTGAAATGGTGGCTCAGGTTAAAACAAAATACCCGCTTATTGAAGTGATTTTGTTAACTGCTTTTGGAAATATACATGATGGCGTGCAGGCCATGCGAAACGGTGCTTTTGATTATATTGTAAAAGGCGATGATAATGATAAAATAATTCCTTTGTTACACCGTGCCATTGAAAAAGTGCAATTACAAAAGCGGGTAAAGGAATTGGAAAAAAGGGTTGACGATAAATATTCATTTGCTTCAATTATCGGTAAATCGAAAGCCATTTTACAGGCTATTGATTTAGCAAAAAAAGTGGCACCTATCGATACCGCTGTTTTATTAACAGGAGAAACCGGTACGGGAAAAGAAGTTTTTGCGGCATCTATCCACCAAGCTAGCGGTCGTAGCAATAAAAACTTTGTGGCTTTAAATTGTAGTAGTTTTAGTAAAGAAATGCTGGAAAGTGAATTGTTTGGTTATAAACAAGGCGCTTTTACAAATGCTATAAAAGATAAAAAGGGATTAATTGAAGAAGCCAACGAAGGCACTTTATTTTTAGATGAAATTGGCGAAATGCCATTAGAATTGCAAGCTAAATTATTACGTGTTTTGGAATCGCAAACATTTATAAAATTAGGTGATACAAAAACATCAAAATCTAATTTTAGGTTAATTGCAGCTACTAATAAAGATTTAAAAATTGAAAGCGAAGAGCATCGTTTTAGGCAAGATTTATATTTCAGGTTAAATGTATTTCAAATTCAATTACCGCCTTTGCGTGAACGCGTAAAAGATATTGAATTACTGGTTAATTTCTTTGTGCAACAATTTGCTGTTAAAGCCAATAAAAAACAATTAAAAATTAGTAGTGACTTTTTGGAAAAATTAGCATTGCAACAATGGCCTGGCAATATCCGGGAATTAAAAAATACGATAGAAAGATGTGTGATTTTAGTAAATGGAGATACATTAACAACTGATATATTGCCACTTGAAATGCAACAGGCAATAACACAATCAAGCGGTGGGTTGTCAGCTTTTTCAATGGCCAGTGTTGAAAAATTACATATTCAAAAAGTAATGAATTATACCAATAATAATAAAGCAGAAACGGCTAGGTTATTAGAGATTGGTATTGCTACACTTTATAGAAAATTAGAAGAATTTGGGATCATGAATCGGGAAAAATAAATCGTGGAATGTTCATTAATTTTAAATTTATCGGTTTGTTTTTAATTTTAATTTTGTTATATAGTTGACTTATTTGTGTTCTATTCACAACTGATGATTCGCGTCTCACGACTCTACGACCATATCATTCTAATAAACAGCCTATCATTTTGATAGGTTTTTTTAATGCCCATTAGGAATATAAAAACGCTGTAATATAGTGTGGGTAAGCGTTTGATTATAGTAAACCATTTATGGACTATAATTTGGCATTTATTGTTAGAACCAAACAATAAGTAAAATAAAACACAAAAGACTCCACATTATCTATTTGATGCAAAATCATAATAAATGTTGACCATCATAAGCCAAATTTTTCTTTTAATTATATCTCTTGCTTATTATCATAAATCTAAAAGAAAACTTTAGGTATAACTCATGTTTAAGAATTAACCATTATAAAATAAAAACCATGTTACTCACCATTATTTTAATCGTAGCCGGCATTGTAGCCTTTGCAATTTTCTTTAAATCAATCGACTTTTTCGATAAGATTTAAAACCATTTCAATAATTTTTAAATTAAAACGAATACCATGTTATTACTATTCATAGTCGCTATTCTGGTTTTTTGCTACATCTGTTATGTATTGGTAAAACCAGAAAAGTTTTAAGAGGTAAGTAATAGGTTGTAGGTAATAAAACAAAGTACTTACATCTTAATATCCGACATCAAGAAAACTTAAAACTTTTTACCTAAAACTTAATACTTATTTAAAATGAACTCAGAAATTTTTGGCGTGATAGCCATGTTTATTATTTCGGTCGCTCTCGCCATTCCATTGGGTCGCTACATTGGTAAAATATACAATGGGGAAAGAACTTGGCTCGACCCAATTTTAAACCCAATAGATAAATTTTTCTTTAAAGTCAGCGGCATAAAAGTTGAAAAGGAAATGACGTGGCAACAACATTTGCTGGCTTTATTGACCATCAATTTTGTATGGTTTTTATTGTCGATGTTGGTTTTAATGACACAAGGTTCCTTGCCTTTGAATCCCGATGGCAACCCTTCCATGACGGCCGATTTGGCATTTAATACCACCATTAGTTTTATATCCAACACCAACCTGCAACATTATTCGGGCGAAACCGCGGTATCTTATTTGGGACAATTGCTGCTTATGTTGTTTCAGTTTATAAGCGCTGGTGCCGGTATGGCGGCATGTGCGGTAGTATTTAAGGCTTTGAAAGAAAAGCAGGCCGATAAATTGGGTAATTTTTATAATTATTTTGTAAAATCATGCACCAGGGTTTTATTGCCATTGTCAATAGTGGTAGCTATTATATTGGCTTTCAATGGTTCGCCCATGACTTTTAAGGGTAAAGACCAATATATTTCGGTGCAAGGTGATACGGTAAATGTTTCCAGGGGGCCTGTTGCGGCCATGATCGCTATAAAACAGTTAGGTACAAACGGAGGCGGCTTTTTTGGTGCCAATAGTGCACACCCATTAGAAAACCCAAATTATTTTACCAATACAGTTGAGAATGTTTGCATTATTTTAATACCTATTGCATTGGTTTTTGCACTGGGCTATATTTTAAAAAGAAAGAGGCTGGCATGGATGATTTTTGGGGTAATGACAGCCGGATTTTTATTGTTCGCCATTCCATCTATTTACCTCGAAATGCATGGTAATCATGCAATTGGTAAAATGGGCATAATGCAGCAAATGGGCAGCATGGAAGGGAAAGAGGTACGGTTTGGTTCTGCCGCTTCTGCTTATTGGGGCATTACCACCACCGTTACTTCAAACGGTTCTGTAAATGCCATGCATGATAGCTTTACACCGCTAACCGGTATGTTTACCATGCTGGGTATGATGGTCAATTCATTTTATGGCGGCGTCGGTGTGGGCTTTTTAAACTTCTTTATTTTTATCATCATCGCAGTATTTATCAGCGGGTTGATGGTTGGCCGTACCCCGGAATTTTTGGGCAAAAAAATTGAGGCGAAAGAAATGAAGATCGCTGCCATTATTGCTCTGTTGCATCCATTTTTAATATTGGTAGGCACGGCCATTTCATCATATTTGGTTGCCCATAATCCGACCGCTTCTGCAGGTTGGCTTGGTAACCCCGGCTACCATGGCTTTGGCGAAATGCTGTACGAGTATTCATCTGCCTCTGCCAATAACGGTTCCGAATTTGCCGGTCTTTCCGCGAATACTCCATTTTGGAATATCACAGATGGTGTAGTGATGGTATTATCCCGTTTTCTGCCCATTATTGGCCCAATAGCCATAGCAGGTATTTTGGCAAAAAAGAAATATGTGCCCGAAAGTGCCGGTACGCTAAAAACAGATACATCAACATTCGCAATCATGGTGTTTGCCGTTATTTTCATCGTCGCCCTGTTATCGTTTTTCCCTGCATTGGCGTTGGGGCCAATTGCTGAATATTTTCAAATGAAATAAATCTGGATGTGATTACAGTAATTAAAAATGATTAAATAAAATAAATAAATAAACAACTGAAATGTGATTTAAAAATTATTGATGATTAAAAGATTTATTCAAATCATTTAAATCAAAACAAATAATAAATCAAAGTTCAGATAAAATAAAAAATCATGTCAAAAGAGAGATCAAATAAATTGTTTGAACCCAGTTTAATGAAAACTGCATTAAAGCAATCTTTTATAAAATTAAGCCCCAAGATAATGTTCCGTAATCCGGTCATGTTTACGGTAGAAATATGCACTGTAATTATGATGTTAGTGTGTGTTTGGATAATTACAGGTGAAAAAGCACAGGGGAATTTAGCCTATAATTTAATTGTGTTTTTCGTATTATTCCTAACCTTGTTGTTCGCCAATTTTGCCGAGGCGATTGCTGAAGCAAGGGGAAAAGCCCAAGCCGATTCGCTACGCAAAACAAGGGAAGAAACACCGGCCAAATGGATACAGGTGGTTGGCGAAATATTTACCAACGAAATTAAAATCGTGCCGTCTTCGCAATTAAAAAAGGGCGACATGTTTCTTTGCGAAGCAGGCGACATGATACCGATGGACGGCGAAATTATCCATGGTATTGCAACGATTGATGAAAGCGCAATTACCGGGGAATCAGCCCCTGTAATTAGGGAAAGTGGCGGTGATAAAAGTTCTGTTACGGGCGGAACAAAGGTGTTGAGCGATAAAATAAAAGTGCGTGTTACAACTAATCCAGGCGAAAGCTTTTTAGATAAAATGATTGCTTTGGTAGAAGGCGCAAGCCGCCAAAAAACACCGAATGAAATTGCATTAACAATTTTATTGGCAGGCTTTACTTTAATATTTATAATTGTTTGTGTTACCTTAAAACCATTTGGTGATTATGCAAATACGCCCATTACAATTGCCGCATTTATATCTTTATTTGTTTGTTTAATACCTACCACAATTGGCGGTTTATTAAGTGCCATTGGTATTGCTGGCATGGACAGGGCGTTACGTGCTAATGTAATTACCAAAAGTGGTAAAGCGGTTGAAACAGCAGGTGATTTAGATACGCTGTTATTGGATAAAACTGGAACAATTACAATCGGAAATAGGAAGGCAACCAATTTTTATCCTGCCAATGGAATTGATGAAAAACATTTTATTAAATCGGCTATTTTAAGTTCCATGGCCGATGAAACGCCGGAAGGAAAATCCATTATCGAATTAGGCGGAATTAATCCATTATCGTTCCAAGTAAATAACCCAACATTTATTCAATTTACTGCCGAAACAAGAAGCTCTGGAATTGATTTTGATAAAGTTAAAATAAGAAAAGGCGCTTTTGATTCCATAAAAAATATGGTGATTAAGGCGGGTAATATTTTCCCGGAAGACACTGCTGAGCGGGTTAAAACTATTTCATCGAATGGTGGTACGCCGTTGGTGGTTTGTGAAAACTGTAAGGCATTGGGCGTTATAGAATTGCAGGATATTATTAAGCCTGGAATAAAAGAGCGCTTTGATAGATTGCGTAAAATGGGCGTAAAAACAGTGATGGTTACTGGTGATAACCCGTTGACAGCCAAGTTTATAGCAGAAAAAGCAGGAGTTGATGATTTTATTGCGGAAGCCAAGCCAGAGGATAAAATGAACTACATTAAAAAAGAACAACAAGGCGGCAAATTAGTGGCAATGATGGGCGACGGAACAAACGATGCGCCTGCTTTGGCACAGGCGGATGTTGGCGTGGCCATGAACAGCGGTACAGCTGCTGCAAAAGAAGCCGGCAACATGGTAGACCTTGATAACGACCCAACCAAATTGATTGAAATAGTTGAAATTGGTAAACAATTATTAATGACCCGTGGTACGCTGACTACCTTTTCAATTGCTAACGATGTAGCTAAATATTTTGCCATTGTTCCAGCATTGTTTATTATGTCAATCCCGGCGTTGCAAGGGTTAAACATTATGCATTTGCATAGCCCCGAAAGTGCTATTTTATCTGCCGTAATTTTTAATGCCATTATTATTCCTTTATTAATTCCATTGGCATTAAAAGGCGTTGCTTACAAACCAATTGGTGCCAGTGCATTATTAAGAAGGAATTTATTGATTTATGGTTTTGGTGGCGTGGTAATACCTTTTATCGGGATTAAATTATTGGATTTATTGGTGAGCATTTGGTTTTAAAAAATTAATAATGGCCGTTGCATTTAATAATTTCAATATCAGTGTTGGAAACCCTGTAAATAAGTCTATGTTCTTGGGTAATTCTCCTGCTCCAGAACCCAGAATAGTTGCCTTTAAGTGTGCCCAATCCTTTAAATGGATCATTTTGAATGTCACGCAACAGCAACTGTATTTTTTTTACCATTTCAGTATCAATTGCAATCCAATCATTATATTCTCTAAAAGAATCAGGTGTAAAAGTGATTTTTCTCATCAATCTTTTTTTGCAGAATATCCAGCTAGCTCTTCCATGGTGAACGATATAAGATTATTGCGTGATTCTAGATCTTTTTTTGAACGAGCCAATGTTTCAAAGTATTCTTGGTTGTCATTCACCGAAATAGTTACAACGGCATTCTCATTACCAGAAACCAATTGCTTGATTCTTTCCAACAGAGACATATCCAGCTCGAATGCTTTCACTCTAATTATAGCGTCCATAACAAACTATTTTCAACAAATTTAAAACAATTAAAATGAAACAACATATTCTTCCAGCCTTAAGGTTGACCGCCGTTTGTTCAGTTGTATTTACTGGTATTTATACTTTATTAATTTTAGGTATTGCACAAGCTGCGCCTAATCATGGCCAAGGACAAACAATATTAGTAAATGGTCAAGTAAAAGGCTATGCTTTAGAAGGTCAAAGCTTTACACAAGATAAATATTTTAATGGCCGCCCCTCAGCTGTGGGTTATAATGCGGCTGGATCTGCCGGTAGCAATAAAGGCCCGAGCAATCCGGATTATTTAAAGGATGTACAAAATAAAATTGATACTTTTTTAGCACACAACCCAACCGTAAAAAAGCAAGATATTCCAAGCGAATTAGTAACAACTTCAGGCAGTGGTCTCGACCCAGATATTTCTC
Source organism: uncultured Chitinophagaceae bacterium (assembly GCA_963845495.1). Lineage (GTDB taxonomy): Bacteria > Bacteroidota > Bacteroidia > Chitinophagales > Chitinophagaceae > JAZKFT01. Next base: position 8,084 of record CAWJTH010000212.1, on the reverse strand, counting down.
CAGCTGCCGCATATGTGCAAATTGACAGGATTTCAAAAGAAAGAAAATTGCCCGTTGAAAGATTAAAGTCTTTGGTAGAAAACAACATTCAAAAACCCTTTTTTGATATGTTTGGTACTTTGCGGGTAAACGTTTTAAAATTAAATGTGGGGTTGGATAATTTAAAATAATAAAAAGATAATTATCTAATCTTTTCTTTTCGAACTTTAATTTGGTAACGAAAGTTTGAATTATTGTAATTTGGATTTTATTTATTTGGAATTTGTACACATGCCAGAAAACAAAGAAAATAATGCAGAACATTTCCTAAACCTCATCAGGAAAAGTAGGCGTGGAAAGTTTAAGATTTACATCGGCATGAGTGCTGGCGTAGGTAAAACTTTCCGCATGTTGCAAGAATCCAAAACTTTGCTCCGCAACGGAGTTGATGTAAAAATTGGCTATATTGAAACCCACAACCGTGTTGAAACACTTGCTTTGTTAGAAGGTTTGCCAATTATTCCACGCCGTAAATTATTTTATAAAGGAAAAGAATTGGAAGAATTAGACACGAACGCAGTAATTAATTTAAGGCCTGAAGTCGTAATTATCGACGAATTGGCACACACAAATATTGAAGGTAGTAAAAACGAAAAACGCTGGCAAGATGTGATGGAAATAATGGATGCGGGCATAAATGTAATTAGTGCGGTAAATATACAACACATTGAAAGTTTACATAACGCTATTAAAGAAATTACAGGTGTTGATGTGGCAGAACGAATACCAGACAGCGTTTTACAACAAGCAGATGAAGTGGTAAATATTGATTTAACGGCCGATGAATTAATTAGCAGATTAAAAGAAGGTAAGATTTATCCGCAAGATAAAATTGCTGTTTCACTAAAAAACTTTTTTCAAAGCGAACATATTTTGCAATTAAGGGAACTGGCATTAAAAGAAGTAGCCAGCCAAGTGGAGCGAAAAATAGTATCGGAATTACCCCGCAACGCACACCTTAAAACCGAATACTTTTTAGCTTGCATTAGTAGCAATTACGAAATTGCCAAAAAAGTAATCCGTAAAACGGCAAGGCTGGCTTCTTATTATAATTCCAAATGGTATTTATTGTATGTGCAAACGTCCAAAGAAAATAGTGACAATATTGGGCTGGCTACGCAACGGCATTTAATTAATAATTTTAAATTGGCTACTGAATTAGGTGCAGAAGTAATTAGGATAAAAGAAAACAATATTTCAAAAGCAATTATTGATGTGGCCGAGCAAAAACAAATAACTACAGTTTGTATCGGCAAACCGCATTTAAGTTTAATGAATATTATTATGAGTACGGCAGTATTTAATCAATTACTCAACAAATTATCCGACTCAAACATAGACCTTGTAATTTTATCTTGATAAGAAGCTGAGTAGTAGTTAGTAATTAGGCAAAACCAAAGGTTAAACACTCAATAAATAATTTCCTATCTCCGTTTAACCAATAATAAGAAAATAAAAGATGAAAATAAAGGAGAAATTAACACTAGGCGTTGGACTACTTTTTGTAATGATTGCTTTGCTGGCCTTACTAGCAACAGCTTATATAAATGTATTAAAAAACGACACTGAAAATATATTAACCGCTAATTATAATACACTTGAGTATTCTCGTAATATGATGCTGGCTTTAGATGAAAGTAAAAGCGATACACTTGCCTATAAAAAGTTTAAAGACAATTTAAATAAACAGCAAAATAATATTACCGAAATAGGCGAAAAAGAAGTTACGCAACAACTGGCCGACCATTTTAATCAATTAAAGAAAGAACCAATTGATAGCACCTTGCATCAATTAATCCGATTGGATATTTCAAATATTATGAACTTGAATATGGAGGCGATCCAGCGGAAAAGCACAATTGCACAGCAAACAGCTTCATCAGCAAACACTTGGATTGCCGTGGCTGGAACAATCTGCTTCATTATTGCGTTTACATTGCTGTTGAATTTGCCCGGAAATATTGCCAATCCTATAAAAGAATTATCGGCTAGCATTAAACAAATTGCGGCAAAAGATTATGACCAACGATTACATTTTGAAAGCCACGACGAATTTGGCGAGTTGGCAGCTTCATTTAATACCATGGCTGAAAAACTGCAGGAATATGAAAATAGCAATTTATCTAATTTGTTGATTGAAAAGAAGCGTATTGAAACATTGATCAATAATATGCATGACCCTGTAATTGGATTAGACGTAAATAAAAAAATATTATTTGTTAATAACCAAGCACTTAAAATATTGGGAACCGATGCTGAAAACATCATTGGAAAATCTGCCGTCGACATTTCTGTGACCAACGATTTACTTCGCTTATTGATACAAGATTTAATGACGGAACAAATTAAATTGCAAAATATAAAACATCAACCACTTAAAATTTTTGCTGATAATAAAGAAAGTTATTTCGAGAAAGAAATTGTGCCCATTACAATAATTCCAACTGGCGAAAAGGATAAAAAAAATATTGGACATGTAATTGTTTTAAAAAATATTACACCGTTTAAAGAATTAGATTTTGCCAAAACAAATTTTATTGCTACAGTTTCGCACGAATTAAAAACACCTATTTCTTCCATAAAAATGAGTTTAAGTTTGTTGGAAAAACAACAAACCGGAATAATAAACGAAGACCAAAGACAGTTAATTGAAAGCATTAAAGATGATAGCAACAGGTTATTAAAAATTACGGGTGAATTATTAAACATGTCGCAAGTGGAGACTGGTAATATTCAATTGAATTTGCAAGAAAGCAGCCCATACAAAATTTTAAATTATGCTGCAGAGGCGGTAAAAGTGCAAGTAGAAAAAAAGCAAATTGATTTACAAGTTGACGTTGCTCCAAACTTGGAAAATATAAAAGCCGATGCAGAAAAAACCGCTTGGGTGCTAATAAATTTTTTAACCAACGCCGTCCGTTATTCGCCTGAAAAAAGCAAAATTCTTGTTCAAATTAAAAAGGAAAATGGCAATATTATTTTTTCTGTAAAAGACGAGGGCAAAGGAATTGAGAGTCGTTATCGAAATAAAATTTTTGACAAATATTTTCAGATACCCGGCAGCAATAAAACAGGAACAGGATTGGGTTTGGCCATTAGTAAAGAATTTATTGAAGCACAAAATGGAACAATTGGTGTAGAAAGTGAAATAGGAATGGGCAGTACATTTTATTTTGCCTTTACGGCTATTCCAAATAGCGCTGCATAATTCAACATTCACGATTCGTATAAAATTCAAAATTTGGAACTCCTTCAGTGGACGAGGGTTGTAATTTTGTGCCGATGTATAGAAAATTATTATCGGCCAACTTATTTACCGGCCATCAATTGCTCAAAAACAACAAACAAGTTTTAATAGCGCAGGAAAATGGCACAATCAATGCGCTGGTTCCAATTGAAGAGGCTGGAGACGACATTGAACAAATCGATGGTTTGCTTTGCCCCGGTTTCGTTAATGCTCATTGCCATTTAGAGTTGAGCCAGATGAAAGGCGTCATCCCCGAGAAAACTGGCATGGTTGGGTTTATTTTCGATGTAATGGGGAAAAGAAAGATGATAGACGACAGTATGAAGATTACTGATAATAATTCAAATCCGCCAACCGTCATCCGCCAACCGTCATCTTTTATGAGCGAAGCCGATAAAAATATGTGGGCAAACGGAATACAAGCAGTGGGCGATATTTGCAACACGGTCAATTCTCTTTCAACCAAACAAAACAGCCACATTTATTACCATAATTTTATTGAAGTGAGCGGCTTTGTTCCCGCGGGGGCAGATGGTCGTTTTGCGCAGGCAAAAGCAGTAAGTGAAGCTTTTAACCATCAATTTTCAAGGCACCAAACCAGCATTACGCCCCATTCGCCCTATTCTGTTTCTAAAGATTTATTTGCAAAAATTGCTGACGAAGAGCCTAAAATCATTTCTGTTCACAACCAAGAAAGCCAAGCAGAAAATGATTTTATTTTCAACAAAACCGGCGACCTGCTAAAGCTATACGCAGCGTTGGGTGTTGATATTTCGTTTTTTAATCCGGCTTACAAAAGCAGCCTGCAATACATGCTGCCGATGCTATCCCAAAATGCACAAAAATTATTTGTTCACAATTGCTTCACAACCCAAGAAGATTTAAACATTCTTTCCGCCATCCGCCAATCATCATCCACCATCATTTTCTGCCTTTGCCCTAACGCCAATTTGTACATCGGTAATCCGTTGCCAAATGTTGAAATGCTTATCCAGAGTGGCTTTCAGCTTTGTCTAGGTACCGATAGTTTAGCCAGCAACCATCAATTATCTATTTTAGAGGAAATTAAAACCTTGCAACAATTCTTTCCAAAAGTAACTACTGAAAGTTTATTGCAAATGGCCACCATCAACGGTGCCAAAGCATTACAAACCGAAGAAAAATTCGGCAGTTTCGACAAAGGAAAAACACCTGGCATCTTACAAATTAATGGTTTTGAAAATGGCCAGTTCACAAAAAAAGCTATCGTGCAAAGGATAGCTTGAAATGGTCATTGAGTAAATAAGTAATTAGGTAATTGAGCAAATAAAGGATAATGCCAAATTACTCAATTACTTATTTACCTAATTACCGGCTCATTTGCCCCCAAAAACCTTCTGTATAATGCTGCTGGCATAAGCAGCGGGGTCTTTGCGGATGTTTTTTTCTTCTTGCGCTACATAATAAAAAATCCCGTCGATTGCTTTTTGGGTTACATAAGCGGTAAGGTCGGTTTCCATAGGCGTTGGCGAAAATTTATTATAGGTGGTTGCCATGGTTGTCCAATATTTAGTGGCGCCAACTTTAGTTATGCTCGAATCGACCGAAGGGCGAAAAGCAATCGTTAATTGGGCGGTACTGCTTTTGCGCAAGTAAGCCGTAGCCGATGTGTCGCCACCTTTCAAAATGCCCAATGCGTCATTAATACTCATATTTTTAATGGCCGCCAAAAAAATTGGCGCAGCACTTTTGGCCGCGTTTTCGGCCGCACGGTTCATGCTCGTAACGGCATCGTCAAATACTTTTCCGGCACCCATCATACGGGCAGTTTTTTCAACTTTTTGTACTTGCGGCGGCAGTAAAATTTTCACGGCAGCATCTTTTAAAAACCCGTCTGTAACACTCAATCGGTTAGCACTTTTGGTTGTGCCGGTGTTTAAAGCTTCCTTCAAGCCGCTCACAATATCTGTATTACTTAAATTGCTCGATGTACTGGCGGTATCCGTTTTGCCTGGAATTATTTTTTTCTGCAGGCTTTTTAAAAAACTTTGCGCATGCGAAGCATTTAAAATCGTCAAGGCGAGAGCAGCCATCGATATTTTTTTAACCAATTGTTTTGTTACAATCATCATTATAGTTTCAATTTTTAAATAAAAGCTTGCTATTTGTCAGCAAGATAAATGTCAGACGAAATAAAAGCAGCAAAAGTTGCGGGTTAACAAAATTTTGGGAATTAAGCAACCAAGCCATCAATTCACAAATTTAATGAACTGGTTTGTTTTGCTTCGCAAAAGTATTTTTTAAGCCCTTTTGGGCGCCTTATCGGGCTGTCTGTAGTACTCCGCAGCGCCAATTCACTTATGTCAAGCATTCACTATTCACCATTCACCATTCACTAAAAAGGCGCTTTACGGGGTACTACTGCCCATCCCGGGCGCACGGCCACAGTCTTTCATTTGTTTTTACAGTCAGGCAAAGTTGTCAACCTTTGAAACGCGAAAATTTGAAATTCACGGAAGTAAAGGGTAACAACTTTCTCCACGTCAATGGCTTTTCTAAAAAATACTAACTTTATTGTAACCTATTTCAAAAACAGCCGTCATAATTTCAAAGCAACGCATTTTGACCAATAAATTTTATAATTCCGCGGCATGACCGACCAAGAATATAATGAATGTGTAAACCAATACGCCGACAACGTGTACCGGTTCATCCTCAAAAACATAAAGCATAGCGAGGATGCGCAGGACGTGGTGCAATCGGCATTTGAAAAACTGTGGGTAAACCGGGTAAATGTGGAAACGGCAAAATCCAAATCGTATCTTTTTACCATTGCCTACCATCAAATGATTGACCACATCCGAAAAGTAAAAAGGATGCACTACAAAGAAGAAATACCCGAACAAATGGGCGGCATCGAAATGCAGCCACAGCGTTACCTGCGCCAACAACTAGATGAAGCGTTGGCCACATTAAGCGAACAACAGCGTACACTGGTTTTACTAAAAGATTACGAAGGTTATAGCTACGATGAAATTGGCGAAATAACCAAACTAAACCCTAGCCAAGTAAAAGTGTATTTGCATCGGGCAAGAATATTGCTCCGCAACTATTTAGTGAAAATGGAAAACGTAGTGTAAGAATCTGAGTTGCGAAAAAATAGACATAAACGCTATTAGATAACAACTTATACTCATCACTTATAACTTATAACTCAAATGAGCATCAACCGATATAATTACGAAGAATTTTTCCTGCTTTATGCCGATGGGGAATTACACCCGTTGGAGGTAGAAATGGTTAACCAATTTGTGCAGTTGCATCCTGATTTAAAAGAAGAATTGGATATTTTGATGGATTGTAAACTGGTGGCCGACGTGCCGGTATTCTTTCCCAAAGAAAAACTATACAAACAAACCGTTTGGGACGCCGAAAATATTACTGACACACAATCTCAATTATTGCTTTTGCTAGACAACGAATTGATAGGCAAAGACAAGGAAACGCTGGAAAAAGATATTGAAGAAAACCCTGTTTTGCAGCACGAATGGAATACACTTCAACAAGCAAAACTTCCCGCTGAAGCCATTGCCCATCCTTATAAAAAGCCACTTTACAGAGAAAGGAAAATACCAAAATTGGGCTGGCTACGTTGGGCCGCGGCCGCAGCAATAATTGGTGCTGGTTGGTTTTTAGTCGATAAGAATATAGCTGGCAATAAAGTAGTGGCAATTCCGGTTATTGCAAAGAATATTAGCGTAAAAAAACAACAAAATCCAACGATTACAACTCAGCCTAGTAGTACTGAAACGGCTACAGACGATCAAGAGAACGACAACGAAACAAACGTAGCGCAAGAAAATTCCACCCCACAAAACCAAGGTGAAGATGTGAATTCATCGGTTAAAAAAGAAAATCAAACGGCACAAAATAATCAGCCTTCCACAATCCAAAAAGAAAGCCCTTTATACAACCCCAATAACACAACTATACAAGATTTGGCCGACAATACTAACCAAGTTGCCGATCAAGTTGATGATCGTAAACCGTTGATTACCAGTAAAGTAATTGACGATGTGCAAGAAATACAAGTTAAACCAGCCGTTGTAAAATTAAAAGCGCCAAAACCGGGTCAACTGGCTTCAACCATAAATTATAAACCATCGCAAAACTTGGTTGATTTACAAGCCGACGCCGATGATAACGAATATGTGCGCATTGCGGGTGCAAGGGTAAAAAAGCAAAAAATCCGCAGCGTTTTCCGTGGTGTTTTCCGTGGCCTTGGCCGAACTTTTAGCAACAGTAAAGTAGAACCTGCATCTGTGGCTTTAAACAATGAATAACAGCAAATTCAAATTAAAAATTAAAAAGTAAAAAATGCAACTAGTGTCGTGTTAATTGCGCAATGTCAAATAGGAGACATTAAGATTTCTCGTTTGTAGTTTCACTTTTCACAATTAGTTTTACCATTTTGTTGTTCACACGACATTAGGCCTTTTTACTTTTTACTTTGAATTTTTACTTTTTAATTATTCCTTTAGTAACCAACCTACATGTATGAAAAATCCAATTTTACTTTGGATAGCTTTGCTATCTACTGGCGCTGCTATGGCGCAAACAGACAGTACGTCATCAAAATCCGATACCATCCGCATTGGCGGGATGCTAATTATTAAACGTAAGGGGCCAAACGTTAATTCAAAAAATTCCAGTGAAGTAACTTGGACACATAGACGTACAAAAGTCAGTCACCAAAACGTGGAAACCAATTACCTGATTATGGATTTGGGTTTTTCCAATTTTACCGATAATTCTGATT
>CAWJTH010000211.1:0-34695 GCA_963845495.1 uncultured Chitinophagaceae bacterium | reverse complement strand
CTCGCCGAACGCGCCGCGTACGAGTTGTCTTACCATGCTTTCTCCCGTTACCCTGGGCCAGTCGGGACCGTCTTCGGTCTTGTGCTCAGGTTCGGCAATTGCCGGACACCGCGAGCCAGTAGCCGATACTGGTACGGCCACTGGTCCACGCCGGACACGGGCACGCACGTGTCCGGCCCCTGGTCAGCGGCGGCTGACCAGTATGGCCAGGGTTTCTGCGGGGTCGCTACCGGCGGCCCGGGGTAACACCTGGCCCGGCATCGGCATGGATCGCTTGACTTCCGTGTCGTCGTGGCGCTCGAGCGCCGCGAGGCCACGCCTTGAGACGTCTGTCGAAGCCGCTGGTCAGTGCCCTGTCCCTTGGAACCTGAGTGACGTCGGCTGGGCGCTGGTCGCCATCGGTGGATCGCTAGTCATGGAGCCGGTGACGTCGACGCCAGAACCAGGGTCCAACCCAGGGTTTCCTAAGGGTGCGACCGCGAGGCCGCCAGGGCGATGGTGAGGTGAGTCAATCGACCAGGGAGTGGCCATGGCACAGTTGACGTACCCGGCTTACGGGGCGAGGGCGGCGCTGCCTGAGGTGGCCGGGGCGCGCAGGCTATTGAGTTGCGGCATCTGCGGTACTTCGTGGCGGTGGCCGAGGCGGTAGCCGTTCTGTTGGGGTCGCCGCTTGATGTAATGTTAAGGCCCGGAACTTTGCCTTGCAGCAATTGACCAACATCAGAAATTGACCCTTTGTTCAATTCTTCGGGTTTAATGGTTGTAATAGCGCTGCTTAATGTTTTGCGGCTACTTTTACCATAACCTACTACCACTACCTCGTTAAGGGCGGCTGGTTTTTCGGCCAGTATAATGGTAACAGTAGGCCCGTTTCCTACTTTTTGTTCGAAGGTTTCATAACCCACAGCACTAACTACCAATACTGCGTTAGACGACGCGTTGATAGTAAATGCACCTTCAGCGGATGTAGCCACTGCATTTTTGGTTCCTCTAACTGTGACCGTAGCGGCAATGGGCGTACCTTTGCTATCGGAAACGGTGCCTTTTACGGTTTTTGTCTGCGCCATGGCACTAAACGGCAAAGCAGCAAAGAAAATTAGGAGCAAAGCAAGTGTACTCCTGCCAAATTGTTGGACAAGCAATCTCATAATCAATTGTTTTTGGTGGTTAATCAGCTAAAAAAAACTCTATTAAAATTTAAGCGTCTTGGGTAAATATTTATCAACCAAAGCTTGGTAATAGGGCTTTAGTTCTTGCCAGTTTGGCGGGGTAGGACTTTTGGAATACAAATCGTAGGGATTAAACAAATCGACCCATTTAAACATGTTGTGGTCGTGTTCGCTCATTAAATGGTCGTAAGCATGCTCTCGGTGTTGGGCGTAAAATGAATGATAGCGCAACATATACAAACCTTCTTCGGGCAAATAATCTTTGGCCATGTGGTACACGTACTCGTCGTGGCCCCAGCTCATGTGTACATTTTTCAATCCACAATTGGGCTCGTACACACCGTATTTTGTATTGAATTTTTCATTGTCGATATCTGGGCTATCCTTAAAATATTCCGGGAAAACAATTTTGTCGGAAAATGCGCAACCAACTGGGAAAGTATCGCCAACAACAGCCCATTGTGGTTCACCAAATAAGCAAAGCACTTTGCCCATATCGTGCATTAAACCAACCAACACCATCCAATCGGGATGCCCGTCGCGGCGGATTGCTTCAGAGGTTTGCAACAAATGCTGGAATTGATCCAAATCTGTATCGGGGTCGCTATCATCCACCAATTGATTTAAAAATTGAAATGCGTCCCAAACGGGCATTTCTTTTTTATTGAACTGTAAATAGTTTGCTTTTTTATCTACTACAAAATCGTAGGATTGATGCGTGTGGTTCAATCTATAAAATTCACGCACACTATCTTTTGTGGTAGCTTCATAATCCCGGAAAGCTTCTGCAGATTTTTCTTGGGAAATGTTAGCTGGATCGGGGTAGCGTTCTAAGATATCTTCTTCCCATTCATCTAAGTTACTTAAAGGATTTAGTGCCTTATCATTTTTATAGTTACTATCGGATACCATACAAGCAATTTTGGATTTTTATTAGTATTGACACCGCTAAATTGAAGCTAGAAACAATATAATCCATCAAGAATTACTTATTTATTTACGAAACCGTTTTCGTAAAATAAATTAAAAGATGTAGCTTCATTGCCCAAAAAGGAGCAACAGAATTGCTTGAAGTTGTGAGAAATGTGAAAATAAAAAAAGGAACAATTTCGTTTTTGTTTAATGTATTTTTTTCAAAATGTGCAGTGCGTTGCTTTTGATGGGAACCAATATACATAATGGACAATATTACTATAAAAACGCTTGCCGCAAAGCTTGGAACATCGGTTGCCACTGTATCCAAGGCACTTCGTGATAGCCACGAAATAAGTGCGGAAACAAAGTTGCGGGTAAGAGAAATGGCGAAAGATTTAGGCTACGTTCCCAACCTGTACGCAAGCAGCTTAAAACAGCGAAAAAGCAAAACGATTGCCGTGGTTTTGCCGGCTGTGGCCGATAGTTTTTTTTCGCAAGCTATTAATGGTATTGAATCGATAGCGCAGCTAAAAGGTTACCACGTACTAATTTATTTAACCCATGAAAACCTGCAAAAAGAAAAGGAAATTTTGAAAGATTTTCAGAACGGAAGGGTAGACGGCGTATTGATGTCCATTTCCTCCGAATCGGACAATCATGAACATATTATTAACCTGCATGCACACGGCACCCCCATTGTTTTTTTTGACCGGTGTTGCGAAGAAATTGATACCGCCCAAGTGTCTACCAACGATTTTGAAAGCGGTTACAATGCAGCGCAGCACTTAATTACAGCGGGTTGTAAACGCATAGGGCTGTTATCTATTTCCGACAGTTTGTGTATCAGCAATAAACGAATGGCGGGTTACAAACAAGCCCTTTCAGATCATGCCATACAGCAAATTTCTACCGATATAGTGCTTTGCGGCACCGATGATGCAAAAAATATTATTTTAACCAAAGAATTACTGGCCCAAAAAAGTAGGCCCGATGGAATTATTTGCACCGTTGAAAAATTAGCCACCACTTGCTATTTGGCTTGTAAAGAATTGGGGTTGATGATTCCCAACGATATAAAAATGGTTTGCTTTTCTAATTTGCCGGCGGTAAGTATTTTAAACCCATCGCTTACAACCATTACCCAGCCTGCATTTGAGATGGGTGCCATAGCAGCCACTATTTTGTTTAAAGCATTGGCAAAACCCACCATGAAATTAAAAAACGAAAGTTTAGTAATTCCGTCGTGGCTGGTTGTGCGGGATTCTAGTTGCAACTAAAGGCAAACTAACCCGCTTTTAATTTGGATAATTAAAAGTTTGTGTACTCACAATTCACGTTTCACGATCCAATACTATTGTACAAAACTTGGACACCTTGTTTCACTTAAGCCAGCATTATTGCCATAATTACCATATTTAATGGCAGAAAATTCGGTAGCACCATTTCCGCTGTTATAACTGCTTAGCATGGAGGTAGTTGCATCATACGTAAACGTGAAACGTACCTTATGTAATTCAATCCCAATCATCGCTACGGCAGCATCGCCAACCCGGTAATAAACGCCACCAATCAATTGTTTATCGCCGTCGCCACTTAAATTGTATTGCGCATTCAAGCCTAGCATTATTTCAGAAGCTTTATTCTGGATACTTACGTAAGCATTTGGATTTATTATCCAATTTGGGTCAACTTTTATAGATGCATTTCCAAACATGGTAAAACGCTGCGGCACTGTATTATTGTTAGCGCTGTCGCTAAAAAAACTTTCTTTTGGGCTGTTTAAATGCATTAAACTAACCCCTGCATTTAAATATAAATTATCGCTGGCAAAATAAGCGTAATTAAGCCCAATCTGCATGTCCATGTACGCAATGCGAGAGTAGGCAAAGCTTTCACCGCTTGTGTAGTTTGCATCAAAAAATTCACCTGTCCACTGGTTGGCAAAAGTAAGTTTGCTCAGATCCACGCTTTTACTTACAAACCCCACATTAAAGCCGCCGCTTAATAAACTTTTATATCCAAGCTCTTGGTGATAAGCAATACTGGCATAACCTTTTGTAGATGTTAAGTTTCCGGCACCTGCTACATCATTTAGCAAAACGCCGCCAAGCCCCATCCAGCCGTTTTCAAACCTGTCTTTAAAAACCTGCGCATCGCCCCAAATACTAAATGTTTTATAAGGAACCGGTAAAGAAGTCCATTGATCTCGATAAGAAGCGCCAATCCGGTAATTGTAATCAGGATTAAAGCCAGTGTTGGCTGGATTGGTAAGCAAAGGATTGTTCATGAACTGGCTGAAATGCAAGTCCTGCGAGTAAGAAATAAAGAATAAGCAGTGGAAAATAAGCAATAAGAAAGTTTGTAACTTTCTATTTTTCAATCGGATTATAAAATTAAATACCCTTTTCATTTTTTTCCCTTTTTCAATTTTTCCAAAATGGAATAGCATATCAAATAGAGGCGATTTTGTTTCTTTATTTGATATTTCTTGTTACCTCAGCAGTGTAATGCTTCCCGATTTCTTGACCGACTTTCCATCAAAAAACTGTGCATCAAGGGTGTAGCCATAAGCGTCCATCGGCTGTGGTTTACCTTTATAAATTCCGTTCCATCCTTGTTTATAATCGTTCGTTTCAAAAACCAATTCCCCTAAACGGTTGTAAATCTTAAAATCCATTTTGGTAATGCCGATGCCTACCACAATCGCTTTATCGTTAACGCCGTCGTTATTTGGCGTAAATGCATTTGGCACATCTACAATTGCTGAAACAATTGCATTGAGCGATTGGCATGAAGTGTCGGGGCAATTGTATTCGTTAATGGCCACCAAGCAAGGTTGGTATAATTTGGTTTCGTTGTAAATATGCCGTACGGTGGTATCTAAAAGGAAAGTCAATAAAGTGTCTCCATCACCATATAGCCATTTATAATGCGTAGCATCAACCGATAGATTGGTAAAAGTGGTAATAACGTTTTGCTGAGGTGGATTGGGCGAATAACTAAAAGCCGAAGTTGGCTTTCCGCTTACGGTTATAGTAAACGTAGTACTATCAATGAAATTGCAAGAACTGGTATCAATAGCAATTAATTTAACAGTATAAATACCTGGCGTTGGGTAAAGCTCTGTCGGGTTGATAGCCGTGCTGGTATTACCATCACCAAAATCCCAAAAAAAGCTGGTACCGCCTTGCGAAGTATTGTTGAACACCGCGTTATAAGGCGCACAACCGCTTAGCGACGTGCTGACCGACGCTTTTACATTTGGCGAAATACGCACCGGTAAAAAGAATGTATCGGGCGAGTTACAAAAGTTGGTATCCTGCAAAACCAATTTTACGTTATAAGTGCCTATGCCGGGAAATGCATGCGTAATGGGTGGCGATTGAGGCGCAACAACATTTGCTGAATTATCGCCCCAAATCCACAGAAAGGAAGTATTACCAAACTTCTTAGCATACGGGATAGACGTATTGGTAAACGAATAAGTGGTAGATGTGCAAGGTGGCAATTTTGTGGCTATTGCTTGAATAGTTGAACTATCTGCTCGTATGCGCACATGCGTGTAAGTGGTATCGTAAGGAAAACATTTAGTGGTATCGGTAGCAATTAATTGTACCGTAAAAGTGCCCAGCGAGTTGTAAGTATGCGAAATATTGGGCGTAAGGGTTGTTGAGATGGGGCTTCCGTCGCCAAAGTTCCAAGTGTAGGATTGCGCCAATGCAATGGTATCCCTAAAATTGATGGTTAATGGCACACAACCTGTTGTATCACCGTCATAAGAAATTGATGCCTTAACACCAGAATGGACGCCACTAAAATTGAAGGCGATTTTCACCATAGCTTCGTTACAGTCGGTTCCCCTATTTACGGGCCCCCAAACACCGGGCGTAGTGGGAAAAGTTGCCTTGTAACCACAGTTGGCACAAATAGCCTGATAAATTATACCTGCTTCATCAAACCGGCTAGTTCCACCATCCACATGGTCGGTAAAGCCGCCGTTTTGACCAAAAAAAGTTCCATATAATTGGCTTACCGCGTCTTTTTTCAACACAAAAAAGTATAAATCCCTATTATCCGTGGTCGATTGGATCGCATCTGGAGTAATTGGCAAACCAGCTACACCAGAATTCGGAAAAGGTTGCGGTGTTTCTCCTGCAAAAATATCACCACCCCAACCAGACAAATAAACGTTTTCGCAACGGTCTACCAAAAATGCAATAGGCGATATATTGGGTTTACTTCCACCATTTCCAAAGGCAGTAAAATATACATAGCCGCTTAAGTCTTTTTGTAATTTTCCAATAAATTCTTTACCGCCATTTTCGCCAAAAGCTGAATTAATTAATGTAAAATCACCTGTAGTTGTGCCCATAATGTACGGAAAACCAAAACGGTCGAATTTTAAACCGTACACTTGCGTATTGCCATTGTTGGCAGTAGGGCCTACATAAGCTGCTTTTAGCAAAGTACCTGTGGGGGAATACTCATTTACAAATCCTTCAATTGTGCCTGAAGTTGTAAAAGATGGTCCTATTGTGCCTGAATGATCGCCAGGCATATCCTTGCTGCTGGTTGCGCCGCCTACAAAAATATTGCCGGTTATTGGGCTAGCGCTTAACACATAAGCAGCGTCATCTTGCGATCCGCCGATAAAAGATCCATAGACCAAAGTGGTTAAATTAGCATCAAATTGCAATAACAACCCATCTTGGTTTTGCCGACCGTTTACTAAGCCAGGGTTTTTTGTTGGCTGCGCAGAATTCGGGATACCACTAAAAGTAAGATCGGTAGACTGGGAACAGGAAGAAAGAAAGACGCTGTTACCGTTTAAAATAACTTCGCTCCGGCTATCATCACCATAATTTTGTTGAAGTGAAATAGCTTGTGCGCCGTTTACGCCATACAAATTTGCGTACTTGTTTTTAATGTTTACCCCATCATCGCCAGAGCCACCCACTTTAACTGAGCCAAGTAAAGTAGAGCCATCGGCACTTAATTTAAATAAAACAATATCCCAATCGCCATTGCCAGGCGTAGGGCCAATATTGGCCGTTGTGGTAGGGAAATTTTTTGAAGTGGTACGGCCTGCTACTATTAAATTTCCTTGCGCATCAGTTACCATACTGTGTGGCGCCTCGTTTCCACTGCCGCCAATATATGTGGCATAAATACGTTTGGTGCCATCTGCACTTAATTTAATAATGCCAATATCGTAACCAGCACCTTCACCCGTAGTGGTTGAGCCACCACCAAAAGTGGTTTGATAAGCACCAGTTGATATAGGATAACCTGCCCCAAAAACAATACCGCCGCCAAACATACTTCCATCAGGGCCGTAAGTGGCGGTATAACCCCAGTTATCGGCCGAGCTGCCGGTGAAACTGCAAAAAACCAAGGTTGGGTCAATAATCAATGTCTTGCTATGGTCATATTTATCCAACTCATATTTTACGATATTGCCGTATACTTTAAATTTACAGCCAACTTGTGTTCGGATGCCATCCACTAATTGGTAGCTGTACGGAAATTTTTCTGTAAGTATTCCTACAGAAGTTTTAATGATCAATTCATTGTTTTTGATGTACAAACCGTCGGTTCCTTCATATTTTAACGCCAGTTTGCTAATATCTGCGTTTGGCTGAACAATAATATCGTACTTTAAATTACCCCGGTTGCTATAATAACGAACATCGATGCCGGGATACATGTTTTTATACATTACACCGCCATAAATTTTGCATTGGCCGCCTTGCTGTTTGCCGGAAGCACTTCCCGTAATATAATTGTTGTACCCGATTTGTGGTTTTTCGGGAATAATTTCTGGATTTGAATTACTTTGATCAAAAGTTACTTCGTAAGCGTGGGCATGAAGTGTTACAGAATCGTCGATGGCCGTTATTGGGCCTGAAACCGTTTTTGCAGCCGTTGTTTTGGCGCTGTTTGTTGTGGTAGCAGTATTATTTTCATGATGGCCGTGCACCATATCATGTATTTTTATAAGGTCGTCGTTATTTTGTTGTAGCACTTTATAACCATGCTGACCTAAAAAAAAGGCTCCGTTCATCAGTTCCCCTTTAAATTTTACAGCAGGGTTCCATTGGCCTTTATTTTCCACCAATTCAAGGTTTTGGCCGTTGCAAAAATGAACAACAACCAAGGCAACCGCTAAAGTAAACAGCTTATATCCGCTCATTAGGTAATCTTACTGGTTTAAGTAAATTCAAGGTACGTTTCTTTTGAATACTGCTTTCTGTAAACAAAAATTTAACAAACTAAAAAACGAAAAAACTAATTGATTATTCTTCGGCAAACAAAAATCTATCCAGCCTCACCGTTATCAACGTTGTATTTTTTATGATTCGAAAAACAAAGAAATGTAAAATGTACTACGAAATTTAATGGCAAATTGTTTGGGCAAATTGAAATTGAGGCGACTTAATGATAATACGTATATCAGATAGAAAGGCTGCTTTGCCCAAAAAAGTACTTGCTGTAATACACTTTAAAGGTTTAGGAGATTTTACTCCAACTTGTTTTGCCTTTTTGCGACAGCAAGTGATTTTTTAGCGATGCGTTTTCTGGCAAAGCAAGTTCCATGTCTTGTTCCAATAGTTTTTCGGCGGCTTTTCTGGTAATATCCACCAGTGCTTTATCATTCACAATGGAAACAAGTTTAAAGTTCAACACACCGCTTTGTTTAGTTCCTTCAATATCGCCGGGGCCACGGAGTTCCATGTCTTTTTCGGCAATTTTAAATCCATCGTTGGTGGCACACATAATTTTAATACGCTCCCTCGCATCGTTACTTAACTTATTGCTAGTCAATAAAATACAATAACTTTTTTCGCTGCTTCGGCCAACACGGCCACGAAGCTGGTGCAACTGTGAAAGGCCAAATTTCTCTGCACTTTCAATTACCATTACCGTGGCGTTTGGCACGTTTACGCCTACCTCAATTACGGTGGTACTTACCATAATTTGAGTATCGTGTTTTACAAAACGGCGCATATTAATGTCTTTTTCTTCTGCCTTCATACGGCCATGCACCATGCTGATCCAATATTTGGGTTCCGGGAAAAATGCTTTTACATTTTCGTAACCCCGCATCAAATTTTCATATTGCAGCTTTTCGCTTTCCTCAATCAGCGGGAAAATAATATACGCTTGTCGGCCTTTAGTTAATTCTTCACGTACAAATTCCAACACGTTTGCTCTGCTTGGTTCATAGCGCTGTACGGTGGTAATGGGCTGGCGACCAGGCGGCAATTCGTCCATCACGCTATAATCCAAATCGCCGTAAGCCGTCATGGCTAATGTGCGGGGAATGGGTGTGGCCGTCATTACCAACATATGTGGCGGAATTTCATTTTTCTTCCAAAGACTTGCACGATGTTCCACGCCAAAACGGTGCTGTTCATCTACCACCGCAAAACCAAGGTTGTTAAATTGAACCGTGTCTTCCACCAACGCATGTGTGCCAATTAAAATGTGCAAACTGCCATCCATGCATTGCTCCGCAATTATTGTTCGTTCTTTTTTTTTGGTTGAACCGGTAAGCAATTTTACGTTCACGGGCAAATCTTTCAGCATTTCGCTGATGCCAATAAAATGTTGCTGCGCCAAAATTTCAGTTGGTGCCATCAAACAAGCTTGAAAGCCGTTATCTATTGCCAACAACATGCTCAGTAATGCCACCATGGTTTTTCCGCTGCCCACATCGCCTTGCAACAAGCGGTTCATTTGGTGGCCGGTGCCGCAATCGTTGCGTATTTCTTTTATTACTTTTTTTTGGGCATTCGTTAATTCAAAAGGCAAATAATTTTTGTAGAAATTATTGAAGAGATCGCCTACTTTTTCAAATTTTACACCCTTACTAAAACGGTGGCGTTGGATACGGGTAATGTTCATGCGGATTTGCAAAACGAACAATTCCTCAAATTTTAGCCGTCGCAAAGCATCGCCATATTGTTGCTGCGTTTTTGGGAAATGGATGACCATATAAGCCTGATAACGTGGCATCAATTTATATTCGGCCAATATTTTTTCAGGAATAAATTCCGGCACATCTTCGGGCCGAACCAAACTGAGCAAGGCCGAAGTGAACTTTCCGATGGCTTTACCGGTGATGAATTTTGTCTTTAATTTTTCAGTGGTTGGATAAATAGGCTCCAAGAAATTTTTACCGGCCATATTGTCTTCCGCGGCCAATTCCATTTCGGGATGAGTTATTTGCGGCACGTTATTGAACCAAGATGTTTTGCCATACACCAAATATTCTTGGCCAGGCCGCAAAGCGTTTTTTACCCATTGAATACCTCGGAACCAAACCAGCTCCAACTGACCTGTTCCATCCTTCAAATAAGCCACCAGCCTACGTCCTGGCCCGCTGCCCACTTCCTCTAACTGGCTTAAACGGCCACGCACTTGCACGGTATCGGTATCGTAATTAATAGCGGAAATTGGGAAAACTACCGTTTTATCGATATGCCGATAAGGAAAAAAATTAAGTAAATCGCCGAACGTAAAAATGCTCAATTCTTTGCGCAACATATCGCCACGTTGTGGGCCAACGCCTTTTAAATATTCTATTGGGCTGATTAATATGGAATTAGAAGTATCAGTCATATCGGTGCGTGGTGAGTGGTGAATGGTGAGCGGCACAGGGCTTCACTACTGACGATTCACGTCTCACGATTTGCAATCATACTAAATTGTATGGAATCGAATACTAAAAATTTAAACATTAAACCATGTTTTATAAATTATACATTTTTGAAATTGCTTTAGAGATGCTCCACATTTGAAGTTTATCTAACTACTAACTACTAGCATCTAACTACTTGTTTGTTGGCATGATTATTAAATAAGAAAAATAAATTTATCCTATGAACAATTTCTTTAGAACCATTATTGCAGGTTACGGCGCAAAAAAACTTGGCGGTGGTTGCTTTAGCACCATTTTAATTTTTGTATTAATTTATTGGGCGTTAGGTACTTGTAACGGCAACCACGCTCCGCAACCAGTGCCGCAACAGCAGCAGCACTCGCAATTAATGAAGGATAGTATTGCGCAAAAAAATGCAGTAACTTATAGATAATTTAGAATTGCCGATAAAATATAGCCGCCCTTTTTGGACGGCTATATTTTTATGAAAACCTAAAAAATCAGACTTTAAATTGGATTTAACGTGGGTCGGGATAAGAAGCCTATTGAGAGTGAAGTAATTTTTTTATTGACAAGAAGTATTTAGCACGCAGAGATCGCTGAGTTTGCAGAGAAAAGGAGGAGAAATCTTGGCAAATTCATTTCCATACCGCTCCTCTTTTAAAAAATTATATATTTTCTCTGCTAACTCTGCGCTCCCTGCGTGATATCTTTCTAGTTAAAAAGTTCCCAACATTTCTGCTGATTATCCAGAACTAACGTTGTTTATCTGCTTCGTTTATCAAACTCTCTATGTTTCTGTGGCAATATTAAACTGCCGCTGAGACACTAAAACACAGATAGAGAAAATTGTCAATGGTCATTTAAGGGTAAGCCAAGCCTTTGATAATCCTTCCAATTTAAATATTCTGGCGCTACGCGGTGTTCTTCCATGGTGATGCAACCAGTTACCGGACACATTAATTGGCAAAGGTTGCAGCCCACGCATTCTTCTTCTTTAATAGTGTATGTATTGTAAGGTTTGCCGTATTCTAGGTTAATGGATTGGTGCGAAGTGTCTTCACAAGCAATATAGCAAAGTCCACAATGGATGCATTTATCTTGATTGATTTTGGCAATATGGTGGTAATTAATGTCCAAATCTTCCCAATGCGTAATTTTTTCAACCGATTTACCAATAAAATCGTCCAGTTTTTCGAAGCCTTTTTCATCCATCCAATTACTTAAACCTTCGCACATGTCTTCCACAATGCGGAAACCATGCTTCATGGCAGCGGTACAAACCTGTACATTGCTGGCACCCAACAACATAAATTCTACCGCATCTTTCCAGGTACTGATGCCACCGATTCCAGAAATAGGTACTTTGGAAGTGGTTTCATTTTGGGAAATGGTGGTGAGCATTTTAAGCGCAATCGGCTTTACGGCAGGGCCGCAATAACCGCCAAAAACCGATTTTCCTGCCACAAATGGATTTGGTACCAATGTATCTAAATCAATGCCAGTAACGCTTTGAATGGTATTAATAAGCGATAGCGCATTTGTTCCGGCTTCCACCACCGCTTTGCCCGTTGGAACAACAGAATGGACGTTTGGCGTAAGTTTAGTGATTACAGGAATCGTAGCTTTTTCCATTACCCATTCCACCACCATGCGGGCAATTTCTGGGTCTTGACCAACCGCAGCGCCCATGCCACGTTCTGTCATACCATGCGGGCAGCCAAAATTCAACTCGAAACCATGCGCACCTGTATCTTCTACTTGTTTAATGATTTCATGCCAACTTTCCCGATTATTATCGGCCATTAAAGAAACAACCATAGCACGGTCAGGGAATAATTTGATGCATTCAGCAATCTCTTTTAGGTTGATTTCCAACGGTCTATCGCTAATCAGTTCTATATTGTTAAAACCCATTACCCGGCTGTTAGCATAATCTACCGCCGAATATCGGGATGAAACATTTTTTACTTGGCTGCCCAAGGTTTTCCAAACTACACCGCCCCAGCCCGCTTCAAAAGCACGTAGTACATTTATTTTTTTATCAGTTGGCGGTGCACTGGCCAGCCAAAAAGGGTTGGGCGATTTGATGCCAAGGAAATTGGATGATATATCTGCCATAAAAGTTATGAGTTATAAGTTATGAGTTATAAGTGAATGCTATATCTTTTTTCACTTTTGGCTTTTTAATTTTGATTTTTTACTTTTTAGTACCTTTACAAAAACCATTTGTATGGAAACATTGATTGAAAATATTCCTGATACTTTTTCAACAGATAAAATTTATTCGATTGAAGAATACTTGGAATTTGAAGAAGCAGCATTTGAAAAACACGAATTTTATAATGGTAAAATAATAAAAATGCCTGGAGCCAAACCTGCACACAACATTATTGCAGTGAATATAGCAACACAGTTGGTTATTGCTACTGAAAACAAAGAGCTAGAATATTTTGTGTTAAACAGTGATAGTAAAATCCGCATTGAACGGCTTAATAGCTTTGTTTACCCTGATGCAGTGGTGGTATGTGAAGCAATTGAAATGTATCCTGGCTCTTCTACTGTCATCATGAATCCTTTATTGATTGTCGAAGTGCTTTCACCTTCTACCGAAAAACATGATCGAACAACTAAATTTTTTGAATACAAAAAAATCCCGTCTTTCAAAGAGTATTTGCGTATCGACCAAAAACGACCTTCGGTTATTTCTAGTTTCAAAACCGACGAACATACTTGGCAAGATTCCGAAGCCGAAGGCGTTGAATCATCCATTTATTTAAAGAGCATTGATTGTACTATTGATCTCAAGAAGATTTATAGAGGCATCAAGTTTTAGTCAATAGGTCATTGAGACATTAGGTCATTGTGTTTAAAACCACTGGCAAAAAATGACTCAATGAGTTATTGACCCAATGACTTATCTGTATCTAGAAACTTCAAGATGGCCGCCGCCCCATCTTTACCGGCCTGTACCGCATCAACTACTTCTTTGCCACCGTTTACATTATCGCCTCCGGCGAAAACGCCTTTTATGTTCGTTGCGCCAAATTTATCAACCGTTAGTTTGCCTTTGTAATTGGTAAAACCGTTTTCGTTTACCAGTGTTTCATAAGGCATTTGTCCTGCGGCTTTTATTACCATATCCACATCCAAAGTAAATGTTTCATCGATTTCAACTGGGCTACGGCGGCCGCTTGCATCGGGTTGACCTAATTCTATTTTACTGCAAACCAATTGCTTAACTTTTCCATTTTCGCCTAATACTTCTTTGGGCGTAGCCAGCCAAACCAAATGGCAGCCATCCAATTTGGCAATGTCAAGCTCAGCTTCGGTGCAAGGCATTTCGGCCTGCGTTCGGCGGTAAACAATTGTCACTTCTTTAGCACCTAACCGTTTTGCTTGCGTGGCGGCATCAATGGCCGTCATGCCCAAACCGATTACCGCTACTTTATCGCCAACGGCAATAGTTGACAAATCATTTGTGGACCGAAGGTTGTAAATAAATGAAATGGCATCCACAACGCCTTCCAAATGCTCGCCTTCAATATTTAGTTGACGAGCCAACCCAACGCCGAAACCAAGATATACCGCATCATAATTTTGTTGGAGTTCGGCCAACGAAATTTGTTCGCCCAAAGCCATATTGTATTTAATGTCGATGCCGCCGATAGAAGTAATGTAATCTACTTCATCCGCACAAAATTCTGGCGTTACTTTATAAGCTGCGATGCCGTAGGTCATTAAGCCGCCGCCTTTCGCTTCTTTTTCAAAAACGGTCACGTCTACGCCTTCTTTGCTTAACATAAAAGCAGCGCTCAATCCGGCCGGACCGGCACCAATAATAGCCACTTTTTTACTGATGGAAGGTTTACGTGTAAACAATTTCCATTTTTGGGCGATAGCCTTTTCGGTACTGTAACGCTGTAATTTGGCAATTGGGATGGGTGCTTCATCCATTAAATTAAACACACAACTGCCTTCGCACAATTTTTCTACGGGGCAAACCTTACTGCATCCACCGCCCATAATATTTGCTTCGAAAATAGTATGGGCCGAGCCTTTCAAATTATCGGTAGTAATTTGTTTGATAAATTTTGGCACGTTAATACTTGTTGGACAAGATTTTGTACAAGGTGCATCATAACAAAATAAACAGCGATTGGCTTCCACCAAAGCGGCTTCCTTTGTTTCAAAAGGCGGATGGATGTCGGAAAAATTTTCTTCGTATTGCTCGTACGACAGTCGGTTGTTGGTTATCATCTTTTGTCTATTTTGAATGTTGTATGATAAATGTTAAATATTATGGACAATTAGACAAAGTTATTTATCTTGATTTCCCTTAACTATTTAGAATTTACATATAACAAATAATTATTGCGAACTGTTGGTTATCGACTCCTGACTAGTTTTTACAATTTTTGTGATTATGTTGACAATGTGTTCGATTTTAAATAAGAAAGGAGTAAAATAGTATTTTACAAACTGACTTTTATCAAGCAGCCTTAACCAATATTTTGTTTCTCTCGCTTCTTTTGAAGCAATAGACATTTTAGATATAAAATCCTTTTTTGTTTGAGCGGCATTTGCTTCCTCAACATTTGCACCGATGCTTGTTGCACATAGCAGTAATTGTTTCGATAAAACGTATTCTTTATTTTCAACAAGTATTTTGTATAAGGAAATGATTTCAAGCGAAAAATCAAAAGTCATTTCCATTATTTTATTTTCTGACTTCATTCAACATTTATCATTTAACATTCAAAATAAATATTACAGCTCCGTTATTTTCCCGTAAGTCTCCGGCCTTCTATCCCTAAAAAACTGCCATTTACTCCGTACTTCTTCAATTAAATCCAAGTCGAAGTTGGCAATCAATAATTCATCATTTGTAGCAGAAGCCTCGGCGATTATTTGCCCACGAGGATTTACAAAATATGATGTGCCGTAAAATTCACCTAAGTTCCAAGGCTTTTCTGTGCCAACACGATTGATGCAACCCATAAAATAACCATTGGCAACGGCATGTGCGGGTTGTTCCAATTTCCATAAATATTGCGATTGGCCAACGGTGGTGGCCGATGGATTGTAAACGATTTCAGCTCCATTTAATCCCAAGCACCTGGCACCGTCTGGAAAATGGCGGTCGTAACATATATAAACGCCCACTTTGGCATATTTTGTTTGGAAAACGGGATAGCCTAAATTACCCGGTTTAAAGAAAAATTTCTCCCAAAAGCCGCCTGTATGCGGAATATGATTCTTGCGATATTTTCCTAAGTACGTTCCGTCCGCATCGATTACAGCGGCGGTATTGTACAAAACGCCAGCTTGTTCTTTTTCATAAACAGGAACAATAATGACCATATTGTATTTTTTAGCGTAAGCTTGCATGCGTTCAATGGTAGGCCCAGGAACGGTTTCAGCCGATTCGTACCATTTAGCATCTTGTCCGGGACAGAAATACGGCGTATTGAAAATTTCCTGAAAACACAATATTTGAACGCCTTTTTCGCCAGCCTCTTCAATCAGCGGAATATTCTTTTGCACCATTGCTTCTTTTATTTCTTCAATGGTTCCTTCGCCTTCCGTTTTTGCGAGAGACATTTGTATAAGACCGGATTTTATTATTCGCGGCATAAAAACAAGTTAAGAGTTGAGAGTTAAGAATTAAGAGTTGTGCAATGGAGTAATCAGTAATTCATTCTTTTTTATTAAAATATTTTTGTTTTGTTGTTAAGATGATGCTGCTCAAAATTTTATGTATTTCGTTACAAGAATTATTCAAAAAAAAATGGTCGTCATTAGTAATATAATTACTGTCTCTTAATAGATTTAGCCAATACAAAGTCTCTCTGGTTTCCTTTAAAGCAATACTTAGTTTATGAACAAAATCTCTTTTTGATTGAGCACAAACTGCTTCGTTTACATTTGCGCCAATCGATGTACCAGACCTTAATAATTGTTTTGATAAAACATATTCCTTTTTATGCTCAATTAAATACTTATAAACTTTTATAATTTCTAAAGCAAAGGCATAAGATTTTTTAGCGATTATACTCTCAGTGTGCGTACCCATAAGTTGTGTATTTAAACTCTTAATTCTTAACTCTTAATTCTAAATATTTTGCGAAATTTTATTCCTTTTCACAAATTGCCCGTAACCTTTTTCAACCAAACATTTATTGTCATCAATAGCAATTTTCCCACGTAACAAAACCGTTTTAATTTTTCCTGTCAGTTCCCAGCCTTCGTAGCCACTATAATCAACATTCATGTGATGTGTGGCTGCTGAGAGTGTATGTTTTTCGTTCGGGTCGAAAATTACGATATCGGCATCGCTGCCAATTCCGATGGTTCCTTTTTTTGGGAACATGCCAAATATTTTGGCTGCGTTCGTGCTGGCAATTTCCACAAATTTATTCAGGGTGATTTTTCCTTTTTGCACACCTTCGCTAAACAATAATTCCATCCTGTTTTCTATGGCTGGATGCCCATTAGGAATCTTGGAAAAATCACTTTTGCCCAATAATTTTTGCTTCCACATAAACGGACAATGGTCGGTGGCCACCACATTTACCAACCCTTGGTTAATGCCGGCCCAAAGCGTAGCTTGGTCTTTCTTTTCTCGCAACGGCGGGCTCATCACCCATTTAGCACCTTCAAAATCTTGTTCGTATAAACTGGCATCCAGCAACAGATATTGGATGCATGTTTCCACAAATAAATGCTGGTTGCGACGGGTGGCGTTTCGTACCGCGTTTAATGCGCCTTCGCATGTCATGTGAACAATGTAACCCGGGCAACCTGTGTATTCAGTCATATCCGCAAAGCGGCCACTGGCCTCAGCTTCAGTAATTTCTGGCTGCGACAAATAATGATAAATCGGCGCCCTATTTCCTTCGGCTTTATTCTTTGCCACCAAATAATCAATCATGTCGCCGTTGGTAGCATGCACGGTTACCATACCACCTTGTTTTTTAACTTCCTGCATCAGCCCAACCATTTGCCTATCATCCACCATTAATGCACCTTTGTAAGCCATAAATGTTTTGAAAGAAGTGATGCCTTCTTCCTCCACAAAATGCTGGATTTCTTTTTTTGTTTCCTCGTTAAAATCGGTCACCGCCATGTGAAAACTGTAATCACCAACTGCTGTTCCGGTTGCTCGAGATCGCCAATCTTCCAATGCCGATTTCAGGCTTTTGCCTTGCGTTTGCAAGATAAAATCAATCACCATCGTGGTGCCGCCATACAAAGCCGCACGGGTACCGGTTTCATACGTATCGCTGCTAAACGTACCCATAAACGGCATCGACAAATGCACATGCGGGTCAATACCGCCTGGCATTACCAATTTGCCCGTTGCATCAATTATTTCATCGGCCTTCACTTGCAAATTTTTGCCAATGGTTTGTATGGTTTCACCATCAATAAAAATATCGGCGATATAATTATCGGATGCGGTGATAATGTTTCCGTTTTTAATTAAAATGCTCATAAATGCAAAATGTGCTAATGTGCTGATTAGCTAATATGCTAATGCAATACATCTGCTGTTTTAATCTTTAAAACTAATCAGGAATTAAATAAAACCCTAAATATACCGAGGTTATTAATTAATTAAAAAGCACAAATAAAAATTATCAATTCTTTTAAATTATCCCGGTTTTTTTAACTACTAATTACCAACGACCAACGACTTTTCTTTCTTCATCAACGCCCAATAAACAATTCCACTTACCGCAAAACCTACAAACCAAGCATAATTATACAACCCTGAAACCCAAGCTGGTGTTGCGTTTGCCGACACAACTTTTATTTGCAACAAAAAACCTGGAATATTTGGGATGATGCCCAACAATAAAGCAATAACCGCTTTGCCATTAATCCCGTTTCTATAACTATAAATACCATTTGTTTTGTATAAATCATTTAATACCAATTCTTTTTTACGGATAAAGAAATAATCCACAATCATAATCCCGCCAACGGGACCAAGCAAACTTGAATATGCAATCAACCAAGTAAAAATATAGCCGTTCGGGTCGGCCACCAGTTTCCAAGGAAAGATAAGCAAGCCGATAAAACCGGTAATATAACCACCCATTCTAAAACTAATTTTTTGCGGATTAATGTTCGCAAAATCGTTTGCCGGACTTACAATATTTGCGGCAATATTGGTAGCCAAGGTAGAAATAGCGATGGCAATCATTACAAAACTAATTAGTACTTTATTGCCAAAATGGGTGGATAATTCCATCGGATCCCAAATGGTGGTTTTGTAAATAATGGTAGTGGCCAACGTGGTAACAATGGCAATAAAAGAAAAGAAAACCATGGATGGCGGTAAACCAATTGCCTGTCCTTTTATTTGTGCTTTTTGATTGACAGCGTATCTGGTAAAATCAGTAATATTTAAAGAAACCGTTGCCCAAAAACCAACCACGCCAGTAAGCATGGGAAAAAAGAAAGACCAAAAATCGGATGAAGTTGCAAATGTAGATGGCTGTTGTAAAATAGTACCCAAACTTCCAACTTTTGTAATTGCCCAAACCAATAAAGCCAATGCCGCCAGCGGTAAAAAGAAAGCTTTAAAAACCAATAATTTTTTTATGCTGTCAACGCCTAAATAAACCACGAACATATTCAGCAACCAAAATAGAAAAAAACAAATAGCTGGGCCAGTTTGCAACCCAAAAGAATCAGGGAAAACTTGTGGCAAAGTTCCCAACGAAGGAATCCACAACACCAACATTTTGTAAATGGAATCGCCGCCGATCCAAGTTTGGATGCCGAACCAACCGCAGGCAACGATAGCACGCAAAATGGCTGGAATATTTGCACCTTTCGTTCCAAAACTAGCTCTTGCAAAAACAGGGAAAGGGATACCATATTTTGCACCTGCGTGTCCATTTAAAACCATCGGGATTAACAAAACAATATTGCCAATTAAAATAGTCAAAATCGCTTCCCACCAGTTCATGCCGCCTTTAATCATGGAGCCGGCCAGCAAATAAGTGGGAATGCACAAGCACATGCTAATCCACAAAGCGGCGTAGTTCCAAGTGCCCCAACTTCGTTTTGACATGGGTACAGGCGCTAAATCTTCATTGATCAACGAACTGTTGCTGTCCAATTCTATTTCGGATATTTCTGCAATAGCGGCGTTCATAAAAAGCGATTTAAATGTTGCTTATGGCCTTCGGCAATTCGTTGAATTAAATTTCAATATGTGGTATTATTATATAAATCCTGTATTTAACTTGAATAATGTAAATTGTTTATTGGCTAGAGGGATTGGAACACGGATTAAATGGATTGGAAGGATTTACACGGATTTTGTATAATCTTCTCCACAAAACATTACTTATTTATAATCATTATCGAATATCTTTCTTTTTACTTCTGGCCGCTTGCCAAAATTTAATAAAAGTCCCACTTCAATGTTTGTTGCTTTTAAATAATTAGTAAGTTGTAATGTGTGTTCTTCAATAAAGTTGTCACTTGCCTTCAATTCAATTATTATTTTATTTTCTACTATCAAATCTGCAAAATAATCTCCCACTATTTCATCATCATAAAATACGCTTATTCCTTTTTGTTTTTCAACCATTAAGCCCATTCTTTTAAGCTCAATAAACAACGCGTTTTCATAAACCCGTTCTAAAAATCCATATCCCAAGGTATTATAAACTTTGTAATAGGCTTTTATAATTTGGTCTGTTATTTCTTCATGCTTCATAATTATCCATTTAATAGTTAATAGATTTCTATTTTCTAGAATATGGATAATCAATAAGTTATAAATAAAAAAATCCGTGCAAATCCCTCTAATCCGTTAAATCCGTGTTCCAATCCTATCCAAACAAACACAAACAAACATACACACATCCCCTAAACTACCGCAGCGTCCGCAATTTTTATTGCTTCGCTGATGATGGCCAATCCTTCATCAATTTGTTCTTTAGTAATACATAGCGGCGGCGCAATAAAAATAAAACCCCAACGTACAAATGTGTACATACCTAATTCTTTTATTTTGGCGGCCACTTTGTTCATTACCACCATCTCATCGGGCTTTGCGTTGAAAGGAGCCATTGGTTCTTTTGTTCCTCTATTTTTTACCAATTCAATACAACCTAACAAACCAGTATTCCTAAAATCGCCGATGCTTGGGTGGATGGCTTTCATTTCCTCTACCCGTTGCTCAATATATTTACCCATTTCTACGGCATTTTCAATCAGGCCATCGTCTTCGTACACTTTTAAGGTTTCTAAAGCGGCGGCGCAACAAACGGGATGTGCAGAATAAGTTAAACCCAACGGCAAAACGGCATCATCGTATTTTGAAGCAATCTGTTCCGTCACCATCAAGCAACCAAACGGCAAATAACCGCAGGTTAATCCTTTTGCCATGGCAATCATATCAGGAATAATGTCATGATTTTGGAAGCCAAACCATTGTCCGGTACGACCAAAACCTGCCATTACTTCATCCATTATCATTAAAATGCCATGCTTTTTGGTTATTTCACGCAGTGCTTTCAAATAGCCTTTTGGATATTGCAAACAGCCCGAAGTACCCGATTCGCCTTCCAACACAACAGCCGCAATATTATTAGGCCCTTCATATTCAACCAATCTTTCAAATTGTGCAACGGCTTCCTTCAATAAATTTTCTTCGCCATACTCCCAACGGTATAAATGTGGTAAGTCGAAGTGAACAAAATTGGGCGCTTGTTGGCTATCAACCGGTAATTTCCTTGGGTCGCCGCCGGCAGAAATTACACCATAAGTTGAACCATGATAAGACTGATAACGACTTAAAATTTTGTGGCGACCGGTGTATAAACGGGCCAATTTTATCCCATTTTCAATAGACGTAGCGCCGCACAAAGTAAAAAATGCCTTGTTCAAGTCTCCAGGACAGATTTCAGCCAGTTTTTTGCCCAAATCGCCCCGTGCTTTGGTAACGCAACTTGGCGTAACATAACTAATTTCCTGCATTTGTTTCACTACAGCTTGCGTAATACGCTGGTCACCGTGGCCGATATTCACATTCATCAACCCGCTCGAAAAATCGATATAGCGCTTATCATCGTAATCGTATAAATAAACGCCTTCGCCGTATTTCACGGCAATCGGGTTCGTTCCTTTTTGTTTGCTCCAACTAAACAGCGTATAATCTTGGCTGTTTTGCACAATTTCTTCTGTTTCTGAAAGTGTTTCTGTTTGCATTTGTTTTATTTTTATTAGCAATCAATCATTTTATAAATCATCTGGTTTAACCCAATTCGTTTTCTTGGTTCGTGTGGTGGGTTTAGTAATTTTTTTAATGCTTCAAAAATCAAAGCGATGTCTTGCTTGTTTTCAGCCACATCTTTTTCCAAATATTCCAATTTCAACAAAATATCTTTATTGGTCAACATCATTTCCCGCATTTTCGAAAATATCCTAATAATCTGGATATGCATTTGAATAGCAACCGCACTATTTAAAACACCAGAAGCATCGAAACACCTTCTTCGGTAAATGCCATTGGTTTTTTTCTTCTTCCCACCCCAACTTGAAGTCGCAAATTGCGACTTCAAGTTGGGGTGGGAAGCCACAAGGGCTGCCCCTACCGCGTTTTCAAAATTCCTTATTCCTAATTTCCCATTTCTTATTTCTTATTTCCCTTGAAGCTTTTTGCTTTTAGCTTGCGGCTTTAAGCTTAGCTCATCCAATTCACCCCCGCTTCTGGATTCCACTTCGTCGTGCTTTTTTTCAACTTCGTCCAAAATTCAATCGAACTTTTGCCGGTAATATCGCCCACCCCAAATTTACTTTCATTCCAGCCACCAAAACTAAAAGGTTCACGCGGTACGGGCACGCCCACATTTACGCCAATCATGCCGGCACTTGCACGGTCAATCACGTATCGGGCAGCACCGCCATTTTGCGTGAAAACACTGGCCGCATTACCATACGGATTGCTGTTTTCAATATCCATCGCTTCTTCCAAAGTTTTGGTACGCATAATGCTGATGACAGGCCCAAAAATTTCTTCTTTTGCCACGCTCATATCAGGCGTTACATAATCAATAACAGTCGGCCCAACGTAAGTACCATTCTCGCTTCCGGCCACCACTGCATGTCGGCCATCCACCAAAATTTTGGCACCTTGTGCTTCGGCTTCATCAATATATTTTTCAATTCTTTCTTTCGATGCCTTATTAATTACGGCACCTAAGGTTTTACCCGGAATTACTTTTGCCGCTTCTGCCACAATTTTATTGATGATATTATCAATGTTTCCAACGCCAATCATAGCGCTGGCAGCCATGCAACGCTGGCCTGCGCAACCGCTCATGCTGGCCACCACATTAGCTGCGGTCATATCTTCTTTTGCGTCGGGCAATACCAACAAATGGTTTTTTGCACCACCTAAAGCCAAGCATCTTTTTAAATTTTGGGTAGAACGTTGATAAACCAATTTTGCCACTTTGGTACTGCCTACAAACGATACCGCTTCAATGTCAGGATGGTCGCAAATGGCGTTTACAATATCTACATCGCCATGAACAATATTAAAAACCCCATCGGGCAAACCAGCTTCTTTTAGCAATTCAGCCAGTCGTCCGCAACTCAACGGAACCTTTTCTGATGGCTTCATAATCATGCAGTTACCTAAGGCAATAGCGTTTGGAATCGTCCAATTTGGCACCATGCTGGGAAAATTAAACGGTACAATTGAAGACACAACACCCAACGGAACATGTTCGGTCCGGCATTCTACACCGCGACTTACTTCCAACACTTCACCGCCAATTAATTGTGGCAATGCGGTGGCAAATTCCGTTAGTTCTATGCTTTTCTCTACTTCGGCCACTGCTTCGCTGTATGTTTTACCATTTTCTTCCTGCACCAATTTGGCTAGTTCTTCCAAGTTCTTTTCTAACAAATATTTATACTTAAAAAACACTTGAACCCTTTCTTTAATCGGCGTTTTGCTCCAAATTTTAAAAGCGGCCTTTGCAGCTTTTACGGCATTATCAAGGTCTGTAGCGGTAGACATTGGAACGGTTGAAAGCAAATTTCCGTTCAATGGAGAAATAATATCCATGGTTTTTGTGGAAAATGCATCAACGAAGCTTCCATTCACATAATTTTGTACGGGTGCGTATTTCATCAAAAAAGCTGTTTTTATTTAAAAAAAATATAGAATCGAGCGGCTAAACTAAAAATATTTTATTAACTTACAAAATATTTTCACATTTTTTATAATTTCTGCATATTTGACAAATCTACCTCACCTTATGGAAAAAACAACAATAGTTTTGGATGACTTGGATTTTGCGATTCTTTCTTGCTTACAAAAAGATGGACGGATGTCTTTTACCGTGATCGCTGAAAAATTGGACGTATCAATTGGCACCATCCGCACCCGTTTCAACAAATTAATTGAAGACGGAACCATTAGTATTATTGGCCGTGTCGATCCCGTAAAAGTAGGTTTTCACTCCTACGCACATATTGCCGTGTACGTAAGGCCAGCCACTTTAAAAGAAAAAATTGCTGAAAGTATTGCAGCCATGCCAGAAGTTAGCTTTTTGGCGGGCACTAGCGGCGAGTACGATTTGGAAGTTGACGTAATGTGCCGCGACAACGACCATTTGATTGAATTCATCAATAAAATATCAACTTTAGAAGGCGTTTTTCAAACAAAAACGACCCTTTATTTAAAGGTTTACAAGTTTGCACAGCCTGACTTAGGATTGTTGAAATAGCTTAAATTAATTTTAAATTGCCATGAACGGTTCATGGCAATTTTTTCGTGCTTTATAAAAAAGACTTGGATATTTTTTTGGGCGCCTCGTGGGCTGTCTGTAGTACTCCATCCCGCCCATTTACTTACAATAATTTTTCGTTTGTTTCTTTAATTATTCATTAAGGAAGCGGGACGGCGGTACTACTGCCCATCCCGGGCGCAAACCACAGTTTTTCAATCGTCTACTCATAACTTTAATAATTTGTCGGCTTTCGCATCCCAATAAGGAATGTGGCGGGAAAATAATTTTAAATTTAATTTGGAACAATCGTTCCGTTATTTATACATTTGCATTATGGAACAATCATTCCAAAATAATAAATTATATAAAATGGGAAAGGTATTAAACAAAGTAGCCGTAATAACCGGCGGTAATAGTGGAATCGGGTTTGCAACCGCAAAAGAATTTATTGCCGAAGGGGCAAAAGTTATTATCACAGGCAGAAGCCAAACTGCCATAAACGAAGCTGTAAAGCAATTGGGTGAAAATGCAACCGGCATTGTAGCCGAGGCATCTAGTTTGCAAGCAACAGAAACATTGGTTGACAAAGTAAAAGCACAATTTGGCCTTATAGACATCTTGTTTATAAATGCCGGAATTGCAGTGTTGGCACCCTTCGAAAGCATTACTGAGCAACAGTTTGACCAAACAATGGATATAAATTTCAAAGGTGCTTTTTTTACCTTACAAAAGTTTTTGCCCTTGTTAAAAGCAGGTTCGGCAGTTACTTTTTTATCATCCGTAAATGCCCATGCAAGCATGCCCAACACGGCTGTTTATGGCGCTAGCAAAGCCGCTATGAACGCAGTTATGAAAATTGCCGCTTACGAATTAGCCCCAAAATCAATTCGTGTAAACGCTGTTTCACCCGGCCCGATTGAAACCGCTTTGGTAGCAAAAACCGGGTTGAGCCAAGAACAGCTTAACGGGTTTGGCACAGCTATGAAACAACGCATTCCATTACATAAATTTGGTACAGGTGAAAACGTGGCCAAATTGGTCGTTTTTCTTTCATCAGACGACGCAACATATATTACTGGTAGCGAATACGTTATAGATGGCGGCGTTTTGTTAAATCCAATTTTAAGATAAATTTTTTTTAGCCGATTTAGGAACGTTTGTTCCTAAATCGGCATAATTTTGTGGAAAGCTTGGAAAAAAAATTTTATGGCAAGAAGTAAGGCATTCAACGAAAGCGAGGTACTGGAAAAAGCGGTAAATTTATTTTGGAGCAAAGGTTACAACGGCGCTTCCGCACAAGATTTAGTCGATCATTTAGGCATTAGCCGTTCCAGCTTATACGATACATTCAGTGATAAAAGAACGTTGTTTTTAAAATCGCTCAAGCAATACCAAAGCCAGCAAACCAACGCCTTGGTAAAATTAGCAGCGCAATCGAACGATGCCAAACAAACGTTCCAACAAATATTTGAAGCGTTATCTGATAACAGCTTGAAAGACAATCTTGTAAAGGGTTGCTTTATGGTAAATACCGCCATAGATATGGCACCGCACGACAAAGAAATTGAGCAACTTGTGCAAGCCAATAACAAACAAGTGGAAGATGCCTTTACCGATCTTATTAAAAAAGGTCAGGAGGCTGGCCAATTTTCAAACCATACTGCGGCACGTTCGCTAGCTCGTTTTATGTTTACCACTATGTCGGGCATTCAGGTAGCGGTTCGCTCGGGCGCCCAGAAAAAAATATTGGATAACATTGTGAAAGTGGCTTTGGAGGTGTTAGGGTAAGCTCTATTTTACAGCCACATCTTTTACGCATCTAAAACCCAAGTTATTGCTCGCACTACTTGTTTCGCCTTTACCGCGGCTACCAGCTTTGTAGCGGTCGCAATATTGGTCGCTGCACATAAACGATCCGCCACGCTGCACATGTTTTACGGCACCTGGTTCATCGGGGTCGTAACTATCGGCGGGGCCTTGTGGATTTTTTTGGGAACTTTTGGCATAATAATCGGGGCGATACAAATCGCTGCACCATTCCCACACATTTCCTTCCATATCGTACAACCCAAAAGCATTGGCAGGAAAAGATTCTACCGGAGCAGCGGCGGCAAATCCATCTTCTCTCACGTTTTTATCAGGAAAATGTCCTTGAAAAATGTTGGCCATCCATTTGCCGACAGGCTTTAAATCGTTGCCCCAATAATATTTTTGCGATGGTTTTCCGCCACGGGCGGCAAATTCCCATTCGGCTTCCGTGGGTAATCTTTTGCCTGCCCATTTAGCATAAGC
Organism: uncultured Chitinophagaceae bacterium; assembly: GCA_963845495.1. Lineage (GTDB taxonomy): Bacteria > Bacteroidota > Bacteroidia > Chitinophagales > Chitinophagaceae > JAZKFT01. The sequence goes on along the minus strand of CAWJTH010000211.1, from coordinate 7,882 downwards.
TGCAGCATCTTCGTAACAAACTTGCACAACCGGTTCGCTTTCACGGCCTTTAATATTACTGTTTGGCCCTTCGGGATGTTTCCAATTGGCACCGCCCACATATTTCCACCATTGCAACGGATCGGTTAACGCAACGGGATGAGAAGGCGGCGCAAAAACTGCAGAACCCGCTACCAGCTTATCTTTTGGCACATCAGGGAAATCGGCTGGATTAAGTGCTCTTTCTGCAACGGTGATGTAATTGGTAGCTGCCACAAATTTGGCAAACTGAGCGTTCGTCACCTCGTGTTCGTCCATCAAAAAACCATTTACCTTAACTTGGTGAATTGGTTTTGCATCTACAAAATCGTTGGTACCCATTTCAAAGCTTCCTCCGGGTATCCATTTCATGCCAAAAGTATTGCTATCGCCTTTTTCAATATTAACCTTTGCATTGGCCATGGCAAAAGCCCGAGACGGTATTTTACAAAACGGTGAACAGCCAATCACCTTTTTATCTTTTAAAACGGTTTTAGTATCTGTATTGGTGGTTTTTTGTCTGCAAGAAAATAGGGTAGATAAAAAAAGTGGTATAATAATCGACTTTGTTTTCATTAATATGTTTATAAAATGCTGCGAGGTTGAATTTACTTATGTGCCTGCAAATTGAAGTTAAATAATTAGGATTTCAAAAATAAGTCTATAATATTTGTAGGCTTTATATTTGTTTAAAAAACAATCGCCCAATTATATTGTTACAATTTAAATTAAAGATGATATGGCCGGTATTTTGGATTTGGTAGGCAACACGCCAATGGTAGAATTAAAGCATGTGATTGTTAATAAAAACGTACAAATATTTGCCAAATTAGAAGGCAATAACCCAGGTGGAAGTGTGAAGGATAGAGCGGCTTATGGCATGATTAAAGGTGCCATTGACCGTGGTGAAATAAAAGATGGCATTAAACTAGTTGAAGCAACCAGTGGTAATACCGGCATTGCGTTGGCCATGATTGCCAGTTTATTTGGTATTGAAATTGAGTTGGTGATGCCCGAAGATGCTACCAAGGAAAGGGTATCGGCTATGCAGGCTTTTGGGGCAAAAGTTACCTTAACGCCAAAAGAAAATTCGATGGAAGGCTCCATTGATTATGCCAATGCGCAGGTTGCGAAGGGTGGTTATGTAATGCTAAACCAATTTGCAAACCCTGATAATCCGGCCATTCATTACAAAACAACCGGCCCTGAAATATGGAAAGACACCGCTGGAAAAATTACACATTTTGTTTCGAGCATGGGAACAACTGGAACAATTATGGGTGTTTCTAAATATTTGAAAGAACAAAATCCAACTGTGCAAATTGTGGGTTGCCAACCAACCGAAGGTTCGCATATTCCCGGCATCCGCAAATGGCAGGAGGCTTATTTGCCTAAAATATTCGATCGCCAACGCATTGATACACTGATAGATGTGGATGAAAAAGATGCCCGTATTATGACCAAACGTTTGGCACGTGAAGAAGCCATTTTTAGTGGTATGAGCAGCGGCGGTGCGGTGCATGCGGCTGTTGAATTATCCAAACAATTATCTGGGGGAACGATTGTGTGCATTATTTGCGATCGAGGAGACCGTTATCTTTCTTCCGATTTATTTGATTGATTACAAACGTTAAAAATATAGGCTTAAAAAATATTTTGCCGGATTTTGCTTCTGCCCTTGCTTCTTGTCCCTTGCCTTCTTGTTCCTTATTTTCTTAACTCCTTATTGTTACACTTTATTTTCCCAAACCTGCGCATAAATTGAAGCGAAAGCGAAAACCAAAACAAGTGCTAAAATGAATATCTCTGTCATGGGACGAAATTTTTAAATGAAAAATATTTGTTTGCGAATGACTGCTTTGTAATAAGCGGTCATTTTTATAAAAGAGCATTGCAACAACAACAGTGCTGCATTCGCTCAAAAAAACAACAAGACAGAGTTAAATATGGTGATGAAAACGTCATTTGTAATGCAAATATAAAGTAGCGATTATTGTCCACCAAATTTATAGACAATTATTTCATAAAAAAGATTTATTGGTTTCGCATAATAGAAAACGAATACTTCTTCCCGGTTTTAGGCGCAGCATTCATAATGGCTTCCGCAATTTTTTGTATGGTTACGTTACCATCCCAATTGTAATTACTTTCACCATTTACAAGCCCATAACTAATAGCAATATGTTGCCGTCTTTTTTGGGCTTGCTGTTGCAATTCAATATGAAATGCATTGTAATCATTTTCGTCTGCGTCGTGTAATTTAATACTGGTTGTGAATAATGCCATTGTAATAGATTTTAATTTAAAAAATAATTTGTTTTAAATAAATGGAATGATGATTTATTTTATCATTCCTGTACAATAATAATTATTGCACAGGAATGGTAATGATAAAAGAAAGCCAATTAAATAATTTTTAATTATTGGTGGATGCATAATAATATCTTGAAATACCATAACGTAAAAATTTTATTATTGGCGAAAGCAATAAAATTTTGCTTATCAAAAACAAAATGAATTAAAATGATAATGTGCAACCCTGGATTAAAATAATCAATAGAAAATAAAATATGCTAGCAAGTGATTTATTAACAAGCTATCAAAGTTTTATTTCAAGCAATAATAATAAAAGTAATAAAAATTATTACGGGCTTTTTCCAGTTGTGGGTTTAATTATAACCGTAGGAATAGAAAATAAAATTGATATTCCATTAATTAACAGTCGTTTCATAATGTAGATTAATTAAGATAATAAGATGCATTAAAAGCGGTTCGCGATTTCAGTTTTTTCCCGCCAAGGCTGCGTCAACAACTTTAGTCGGTTTATTTTAAGAGGCTTATCGATTGCTAATTTTAAAGTTAAAGATTAGAAGAATTATTTTTAAGATGGTAGCATATTAATAACATGCCCAAAATAATTTAGGAATAAATTGCGGTTAAAGAATTAAAAAATAAGTTAGGTCAACAACAATACATTGGTTGCATAACCGTACGGCAACAATTTTGGTAAAAAGAAAATGTATATTGGATTACCAGTTGCATCAATTAGGTAGATTGTTTTTCTGGAGGCAAATATAGAAAGTATTTATTGTCCACAAAATTTGTAGACAATATTTTTAAAAAAATTTTTTTTATTTTAATAAATGCGAGGTTCCATTTTATTAAAAAGCATTCCTTCGCAAAAAAATAAGCGTTATTTAATTTAATAACTACATGACCAATTTTATTTTAATAGCCATTTGTGTAATTGCGGGTATGCTTTTCAGGCGGTCCAAAACATTACCTGCCGATGCACATAAAGGCATCAACGCATTTATTATTTACTTGGCTTTGCCAGCAGTTTCATTTAAATATTTACCGTACATCCATTGGAGCAAAGAGTTGATTTTTCCGGCTGTTGGGCCGCTGGTGGTTTGGTTTGGATCTTGGCTGTTTATTAAAATGTATTCCGTAAAATCAAAACAAAATAAACTAACACAAGGCGGGCTAACGTTAACAGCTGGCCTTAGCAATACGTCGTTTGTAGGTTTTCCGCTCATCGCCGCCTATTTTGGTGAAAAATTTATAGGCATCGGCGTTATTTGTGATCAGGTTACGTTTACCATTTTATCAACACTGGGTGTTTTTGTTGCCATTAATTCATCAAAAAAACAAAAGCTGAAAATTAGTGTCATACTTAAAAAAATACTGCGTTTCCCACCTTTTTTGGCCTGTGTTTCCGCATTGGTTATTCCTCGTTTTATTGATATTTCACCTATTGATCCGCTGGTGTCAAAATTGGCGGCATGCGTTGGGCCAATGGCGCTATTTTCCATTGGGTTACAATTAAAATTTACTGGCTGGAAACAGGAAGCAAAACATCTTTCCGCCGCCTTGTTGTATAAATTAATGATTGCGCCGACCTTGGTTTTATTGCTGGCTTTTGCTTTAAAATTAAAAGGTCCGGTTGCTCAAATCACCATTTTCGAAGCATCCATGGCCAGCCTGCTCACCTCTGGAATGGTGGCTGATGAATACAATTTAAATCCTCCGTTAAGTAATTTGATAATTGGGCTCGGCATCATCATTTCGTTTATCACCACCATTTTTTGGTGGTGGCTGTTGCGGTTTATTTATGGATGAGGGTTGGATGGCGGTTGGCGGATGATGGATGGCAGACTTGAAACCCAACAGTAGCTTCGATTGAAATTTTACGTTTGATATATATTCTGTGTTTCAGTGCTTTAGTGGCATATTTATATTACCACTAAAGCACTGAAACACAGAAGCGGAGACGCTAGGCCAAAAGGATAAACATTCTTTAATCATAAATTTTACTGCCATCCGCCAACCGTCATCTGCCATCTAACGAAGATGTTTTATCTTTCCGTTTCTTTATTCCAATCCAATGAAAAACCTTCTAATTAAGTACTTCAGTATTATCTTTTTACTGTTTTTGATAGAAAATTTATCGGCCCAAACCCTTGCTGAACTTAATAAAAGCCAAGTTGGCTTGCCAAATGGTTGGAGTCTGACGCCAGTTGGTAAAAATTTGCCTTTGGGTGATTTACCTTTGAACATTGCCGTGAGCACATCTCAAAAATTAATGGCGGTTACCAACAATGGGGAAAGTACGCAAAGCATTCAGCTGATTGATGTTACCTCACAAAAAATCACCTCCAATATTGTGGTGCCCAAAAGTTGGTACGGTTTAAAATTTTCTGCTGATGAAAAATATTTGTACGCCTCCGGCGGAAACGACAATTGGATATTGAAATATGCTATTGAAAACAAACAACTTGTTTTAAAAGACAGCATTATCCTCGGCAAAAAATGGCCGAATAAATTATCGCCTGCGGGAATAGACATCGATGATGCCAAAAACATGATGTATGTAGTTACCAAAGATGATAGCACTTTATATGCCGTTAGTTTGGCGAATAAAAAAACGCAGTGGAAATTAAAGCTTGGCGGTGAGGCGTATGGTTGCGTTTTGTCGGCCGACAAACAAACACTGTACATTAGTTGTTGGGGTTGCGATAAAGTATTGGCCATCAATCTTCTAACTCATAATTTACAATATTTTATCGCCGTAGGCGACAACCCAAATGAACTGTTGTTAAACAAAAAAGGCAGTTATTTATTTGTGGCCAATGCCAACGATAACAGTGTTTCCGTTATTGATACCAAGCAACAAAAAGTGGTAGAAGTACTAAATGCGGCACTGTATCCAAATTCGCCAAGTGGCAGTACCAGCAACGGTTTGGCGCTTAGTGCCGATGAAAAAACATTGTACATTGCCAATGCCGACAATAATTGTTTAGCGGTGTTTGATGTAAGCAAAATCGGCACCAGCAAAAGCAAAGGATTTATCCCTGTCGGCTGGTATCCAACCAATGTAAAAGTGATTAACAAAAATATTTTTGTATCCAACGGAAAAGGCTTTTCGTCACAGGCAAATCCTTATGGGCCAAATCCTTTTCGGGGTAAAAATTCTGTGGTGTATCAAGGTGGCGATTCTGCCAAACCGATTGATGTTCAATATATTGCGGGGCTTTTTATGGGAACGATGAGCATTATTCCCGAACCAAACGACAAACAGTTGGCCGTTTATTCGCAAGCCGTTTACCAAAATACACCTTACACCAAGCAAAAAGAAACAACCGTAAATGGTGAGGTTGGCAATCCAATACCCATGAAAACGGGCGATCATTCGCCGATTAAATATGTATTTTATATCATTAAAGAAAACCGCACGTACGACCAAGTGTTGGGCGACATGAAAGAAGGAAACGGCGATTCAAGCCTAGTTTTATTTGGCGAAAATATTACGCCCAACCGAACATGCGCTGGCCAGAGAATTTGTGCTGCTCGACAATTTTTATGTGGATGGCGAAGTAAGCGCCGACGGTCATAATTGGAGCATGGGCGCTTATGCCACTGACTTTTTAGAAAAAACTTGGCCAACCAGTTATGGTGGCCGCGGCGGCAGATACGTGTCGGAAGGCAACCACGCCACTGCCAACAACAAAGGCGGTTTTATTTGGGATCATGTGCAAACGCCACAATGTTTCTTATCGTACTTACGGCGAATTTGCCGATAATTCAAAACCCAATATAGCCGTGCTAAAAGGCCATATTTGTCCATATTTTACACGGCTGGGATTTAGGCGTTCGGGATACCGTACGGTTCAATCAATGGAGGCACGAGTTTGATTCGTTGCTGGCAATCGGCAAGGTGCCGCAATTTAATTCAATGGCTTTCCAACGACCATACCGCTGGCTTAGCAAAAAATAAACCATCGCCTTATTGCGCATGTGGCCGACAATGATTTGGCCGTTGGGATGTTTGTGGAATATTTGAGCAAAAGCCCGATTTGGAAAGAAAGCGCCGTTTTTATTGTGGAAGACGATGCGCAAAACGGTGCGGACCATGTTGATGCCCACCGCACCACGGCCTATGTGGCAGGTGGTTTTGTAAAACGCCATTTTGTAGACCATACCATGTATTCCACTTCCAGCATGTTGCGTACCATCGAATTGATTTTGGGCATCCCACCCATGACGCAGTACGATGCGGCTGCAATGCCCATGTGGCGCAGCTTTCAGCCTGTATCCGATGTAAAAAATTTTCAATCTTTACCTGCCAATATCGACTTAAACAAAAAAAACGTGGCCATCAATAAATGGCAACAAATGAGCGACGGTTTCGATTTTACAAAGGAAGATGCAGCGCCAGATTTGCCTTTTAGCCAAGCATTGTGGTACGCCATAAAAGGTGATAATGTGCCTTTCCCCGGCCCAAAAAGGGCAGCTTTTTTAAAATTGAAAGAAAAGAAAGACGATGATGATTAAATTCCAAAAAAGAACAATGCCAAATTCCAACCGGCTTGAAATTTAAAATGGATTTTCGGATTGTTGCGATTTGGAATTTGGAATTTTTAGGATTTATTTGGTGACCGGCTTTTGCAGCAGGAATTGGGCTTTTGTGGCAGTTTATCCTGAGTGTATCGAAGGGCTCCATTCGGGTTAAGTTTTCCATGGCATCATTCACTTAATACAGTTATTTTTTATAGTTGAAAGATCCCAACAATGCTGAAATGATAGCGGGTTTTAAACTGGTTGGAATTTGGTATTTTTTTATTGAAATTTCTTGCGCAGCAAAGTATAGCTTTGAATACCCAAATGTTTAATATGAAACACTTTGCTTACATTTTTTCTTTGTTGCTTCTTTTGTGTGCTTGCGGCCCCACTTTCAAAATAAAAGACACCCGACTGACGGAAGGCACTGATTTACAGCAATATCATACGTACGATTTTTATCAAATAACAGCTAAAGGCGATACGGCACGTATATCTTTTAACATACGGGTAGACGTAGTGAAAAACGCTGTTTCTAATGAAATGAATAAACGAGGTTTCAAAAAAGTGAGCTTCAATCCTGATTTGCTTATCAACATCGGCGTAATATCAAAAAACCAAGTGCAAACAAAAACCACCACTTTTGGGCAAGATGGACCTTATTATATGGGGCAACGCAATTATCAATGGAAAACCCAAGATCTGGAAATTGGTCGATATAAAGATGGTACCGCCACCGTGCATTTGGTGGATGCCAAACAAAATAAATTAGTTTGGCAGGGATCTGTACAAGGCATTGTGCCAGACAGGGAATTGCAATTGGAAGCCGCTATTAAACAAGCCATAGAAAAATTGTTTACTAAATTTCCGGTGGAAGTGAGGTGATTGTAACTGCTGACTGATAACAATTATCTAAAATTTTAATTCGATCTGCCAACTTTCAAATCAAAAACCGCAAGTGGCAATCTTATATATTTATTTTTGCGGGCATTATTCATATTTACGCATTCTACCGCATTTCCCA
>CAWJTH010000210.1:0-45750 GCA_963845495.1 uncultured Chitinophagaceae bacterium | reverse complement strand
AGTCCCGTGATCCTGAGCGTATAGGCAAAATCGCAAGGGGCGGATGGTGGCAATGTCACGTTCAACCCGTTATCGTCTTGTGCAAATACCAAACTGTCCTTCGCCCCGAGCATCGTTACCGAAGTTATTTTGCCGATAAGTTCTGCACTTTTGGCCAGTGATTTAATGGTTACGGTGCCGCCGGGCCATTTACCGGATATGATCGCATAAAGGATATCTCCCTTAACCGTGAAGTGTACATTCAAGGCATCCTTGCCGCCTTCGGCAAATTTTGTCCAATTGTGGCTGTCATAGATGGCCTCGCCGTTCACTTCCAGCCATTTGCCGATGCCCAACAATGTTTGCTGTTGTTCAGCCGGTATGGTGCCGTCCGCCTTTGGGGAAAGGTTCAGCATCAGCGTCCCGTTCTTGCTCACAATGTCTATCAACCTGTTTATAATGGCCTCTGGCCCAGACACCCGCATATCGCTGGTGTAACCCCAGGTGCTGCCTATTTGGCTATCAACGTCCCAAGTGCCGGTACGTATGCCGGGCGGTACCTTTCCCTCGAAATCGAGCACCGATCCGATGGTGTTTATATTGGTGCCGGATGGGGCGAATGCTGCCTTTTTGGTATTCAAGGTAACATCCTTGCCCCATTTTTTTGCGCTGTTGTAATAGTAGGATGCAACCAACAATTTAAGTGGATCCAAGAAACGTTGGTCGATACCGTTATCGAACCAAAGGATGTCGGGCTGGTATTTATCGATCAGCTCCACGTTCCGTTCGAACCAATTGACCAAAAAGCGCTGGCAGGCGGTATCGCTCCTATCGGCCACATTGTAAAAAGTGGCCCAAGCTGGGTCGAAAAGATCGGCTTTTTCGGCCTTCATCTTTTCCAGCATATCGGGCGGCGGGTTGATGAACTGGAAATTTTCTATCTGGTGGTTGGTGAAACCAAACTTCAACCCCTGATTACGGACTGCTGCGCAAAGTTCTCCTATCAGATCACGTTTTGGTCCCATCGCCTTGGCGTTGTACGGGGCAACCTTACTGTCCCAAAGGGCAAAGCCGTCGTGGTGCTGGCAGGTAGGTGCTACAAACTTCGCCCCAGATTTTTTGAACAGTTCGGCCCAGGCCTGCGGGTCAAATTTGTCCTGTGTAAACATCGGGATAAAGTCCTTGTACCCAAACTTGTCCTGCGGGCCAAATTGCGCTTCGTGCCATTTGCCCATGTCGGAATTGGTGTACATGTGTTTTTCGTACCATTCGTTGTGGTGGGCGGGCACCGAGTAAAGCCCCCAATGCATGCAAAGCCCAAACTTAGCACCGGCATACCATGCGGGTACTTTATAGTTGGCCTTTAACGATTCCCACGTTGGCTGGTATGGGCCTTTGGGCATTTTTGTGGCAATCAATCTTGTTGCAGCCAGCACATTTTCTATAGTAGTCTCAGGTGCCATATCGAAACCTGTATCGTTGCCTGCTTCACCGATTTCTTTGTTCAAGGGCTTATTGACGGGGGCGTCGGCCACCGGTTTGGTCTGGCTTTTTGCCGATACGCCCCAAAATGATGCGGCGGTTGTAATCAAAAAGATGAAAGCTTTTTTCTTCATGTTAAAGGGATGTTTCTTCAGAAATCGATTTATATGGCAATTGGTTTTCTTCTCCGTTGTTTGGGTTGATTTTTAAAAGTTGAAGGTTTACTGTCATCAATAACCAGACTGTTTAACCAAAGATTGTTCAAGAATTTACTTTGTAAAAGCAATCTTTAGCGCATTGGCATAACTTTCCGAAGGTTTGTCCACGGGCATTGAAACCAAAAGCCCTCCATCTTTCCGCTCGAAGGTCAACGGTTGCCCGTTGCTGAGCAAGATAACGTTTACAATACGGGATTGCACATAATTGCTATTGTTGCGCAAACTCTTGATCAACAGTTTTCCATCATCTGGCCAACCAAGGCAGGTGGCATACAACACGCCATCCTTTGTTGTAAAGCGGATATCCTCGGCTGTAAAAGGTTTGCCTTTCCCCTCGTTAAAGCCTTGGGCACTTAATGCAGCGGCACCTTCTTGCGCAGGGCCTTCGCCGAATATTTTCCAAGGCCGTGTGCTATATATCGATTCGCTGTTTTTCTGCATCCAGCGGCCGATCTCGTTTACCACGTCTCTTTCTTGTTCATCAATAGTTCCATCGCCACGTACGGGGATATTCAGGCACAGGTTGCCGTTCTTGCTCACCACATCCACTAAAGTATGGATGACCGTTTTGGCTGATTTGTACTTATGGTTATCGTAAATGGAACGCTTGTAATGCCAATCGCCGATGCAGGTATCGGTCTGCCAAGGCAGCGGTTCTATGGCATTGCTTTGGCCGCGTTCAATATCCCACACCATGCACCGGCGCTGCTTTTCATCCAGTATCTTCCCGAAAATTACCGCTTCCTGCTTTTTGTTTTCCCTGATGCTTTTGTTGTACAGATGAGCGGCGATCTTCAACCCTGCATCGCTGATCGGCCATAACGGCAAAGCGGTATCGTCAAAATAAATAAGGTCGGGGTTGTATTTGTTGATGAGATCGATGGTGCGATTTAAAAATTTATCACAGTATTCTCTAGTCGGCACATTTACGCCATTGCCCCAGTTCCATTGTTTATGGATGGCACCGTTATCATCGCTGTGTTCGCTCAATGCATGGTTTTGCGCATACAGCTCTTGGGGGTCCAAGCCGTCCCACCATTTGCCCTTGCCATCGGCTTTCGTCAGTTTTCCATCGTAGGGAACGCCGGCCAACGGGCCGTTTTTATCGGAGCGTTGGGCAGTCTCGTACCAGCTCCAGGCGTGTGCGGCATGTACGCTCACGCCAAAGTGCAGGCCATTTTTTTTGGCCGCTTTTGCCCAGCCGCCGACAAGGTCTTTTTTTGGGCCGATGTCGACCGAGTTCCATTTGTGGTACCTGCTTTTGTACAGGTCGAAATTGTCGTGGTGATTGGCAAGTGCCATAAAGTATTTGGCACCCGCACTTTTATACAATGAAACCAGTTCTTCAGGGTTCCAGTTCTCGGCTTTCCATTCGTTTATCACGTCCTTGAAACCAAACTTGGATGGATGGCCATATTTTTCGAGGTGGAATTTATATTTATCGCTGCCTTCCTGGTACATGCCCCTTGCATACCAATCACCTGCCTCGGGCTGGCATTGCGGCCCCCAATGTGCCCACATGCCAAACTTTGCATCCCTAAACCATTCCGGCGTTTTAAATTGTTGCAACGAATCCCAATTTGGCTGGAAAGGCCCTTTCATGATTTTTTCTCCACCTGCAAAATCTTCAAAAAAATCCCTTGCGTTTGAGCGTGCCGCAAGTGACAAGGCTGGGATTGCAAGGCCCAGTTGTTTCAGGATAGTCCTTCTTTTCATATAGCTATGTATTTATGGCGCCGGTTTCCATTTGGTTGGGAAAGCATGTTGTAAAGATGGGTTTAATCAGCCAATGGTGGATTAAACAAAGCAGCCATTTTTTTGGACAAATCCGCTTTTTATCCATCTTTTTTATTCCTTTAAAAAAACGTCCGAAAACATTGCCGTATTTTAACGCCCTAATAATCTGTACCGGATATGTCCATCAAGTATACATTTTCATTATTGAATGCAGATGCGGTCATATTGAACAAAAGCTGGGATTATAAAAATGTGGTCAGTCCTTTTTACAGGCTTTATTTTATCAGCAAAGGGTCGGGATGGCTGTCCACGCCGGATGAAAAAATGTTGCTGGAAGAAAACCACCTGTATCTTATCCCAAGCTTCACGTTGTTCAACCAGGGCTGCGATGGGGTGCTTGGCCAGTACTATATCCATTTTTCGGAGGAGCCGGCCGTTGGTGATTCTCTGTTTGCCGCCAACCGGAAGCTGTTCAAAAGGCCAGCCTTGCCGGCGGATATTGCCGGACTGGAAAGGATCATACAGCTCAACCCGGGCCGCGACCTCCGTTCGTCTGACAACCCCAAGGTGTATGAAAAGAACCCGGTCATCCGTTCTTTTCTGGACCGCAACAAGCAACTGCCCCTGGCCGTCCTTCTGGAAACAGAGGGCATCATCATGCAGTTGTTGTCGCGGTTTATATACGACGGTTTCAGGCTTGCCTCGCACAGGAACATTTCGCCCAAGATCCCGGAAACGCTGGACTATATTTTTACCAACCTGCGTGAAAAGTTGACGGTGGATGCTTTGGCCACAAGGGCGAACCTTAGCACCGATTATTTTTCAAGGTTGTTCCAGCAGGAAACGGGCGAGCGTCCGCTGGCCTTGATCCGATCAAAAAGGATAGAAAGGGCACAGTTCCTATTGGTCGCTTCCGACATGACCTTGTCCGTGATCGCGGCAGAAACGGGCTTCGACGACCTTTCCTATTTTTCAAGGGTCTTCACAAAACTGACCGGCCGTACGCCGGGTAGCTATAGGCGTACGCATGCATTTTAACTACAAAGGCCTGCAAGCCTTTTTTCATTAAAACATTTTTATAAACAGGCAATAATGCGCAAAACCGTATTTATATCGATTTTTCTTGTTTCAACAATTACATTGTTTTCGCAGCAATTAATCAATCTAAGCTGCAACTCCTTTTCGATAAAAGTTTTACTTTTGGAGTCTGCCTGAATGATAATTAAAAATGATTAGATCGAATAAACTCCTCATAATAGTCGAGAAAATTTGCCTTGAAGCGGTGGGAGGGTATGTAAGGCGTCCTTACCGACTGGTGTTCCAAGATCAATTGAGATTTCTTGGTCTCCAGAAGGGCGAACGCTTCCCTGTTGTGGTTCCGCTCGATCTGGTTTTTACAGGTTACATACGTGAAGACGCCTGCCGCTCTTCTTTGGTCGGGCGATTTGCCCCATTCGAAAGTGTACCACACCTTCTGCTTGTTGCGCGATGCTTTTGACGTGATGATGATGCCCATCGTTTTTCCGTTTTTTCCGCCATTTGTCCGCCAAAAAAGGCGGCAACAAGCGTAAAAAAACGGCGGAAAAACGGCGGACAGGGCAAGAGAAAACCCTGTAATCGTTTGATTTACAGGGTTTTATAACTTTGATTAGGTGCCCAGGAAAGGAATCGAACCTTCACATCCTTGCGAATGGCAGATTTTGAGTCTGCTGCGTCTACCAATTCCGCCACCTGGGCTTACGCATTCGTTAGTTTTTTATACTGCTATATTTTCTAACGGGGTGCAATATTAGGACGCGGATGATTCACCACCAAATGAAATTGAAACTTTTTTAAAATTATTTTAGTGCTACATTTATTGAATCACAGCGCTAAAATATCGTTTGCCCAGCCAACTTTCTTTTGATGGGATTATCCAATTGCTCAACAATTCTTTTCTAGTAAGTACAATATTGTTGAAATATAGGGTTTCGGGCGTAATAAAATTGTTTTGAATGGCATGTTTTAATTGCGTCATTGGTAATAACTGAACTTTGTCTTTTAAAACAAAAGCTAAAGTGGTGCGGTCAAACATAGCCACTCCGGTCATTTTTTCAATATCTTTAATCAATCTTACAGAACTATCTGTACTACAACCACTTACACCTGCAGCCGTTTCATCGGCCATTAAAACAATAAACTGTCCAAACAGCAAGTTGCCATATCCTTTTACTTTAACGCCATGGCTTAACCAACTGGCAGCAAAGTTTTCCAGCAATACCTCTATTTCAAGCGCTTCCGACAAAGAAAAAAGTCGGCTTGCTTGATAAATCCAAACCCTGCTGTTGTCATCAAAATCGGCTGGAATAAGTTCTTTCCAATTATTGAACATGCTTCGAATTAAAAATTAAAAAGTAAAAAAACCACTGCTGCCAGCAATGGTTTTTTGATATTTTATTAAAGAAACCAACAGTTGATAGATTGGCAATACTCTTCACCATCCACCAGTAGCCATCTTTTCTTAGCCAGCAACTGCTTCTAAATGTTGCTCAATTTTCTTTACAAAATTTGGTTTTGGTTGTGCACCTATCAATTTATCTACCACTTTACCACCTTTAATAAAAAGGATAGCGGGAATAGAAGTAATGCCGTAATTGATGCTAGTATCTGGATTATGGTCAACATTTACTTTGCCCACATTTACGCGACCAGCGTATTCTTTGCTCAGGTCTTCAATGACTGGCCCAATTGCACGGCAAGGTCCGCACCATTCAGCCCAAAAGTCAACCACTGTTAATTTATCGCTGTCCAAAACATCTGTTTTGAAGTTCGCGTCTGTGAATTCTAATGCCATAATATTAATTTTAGATTGTTTTTTTTATTTAACGCTTGATTGCGATTATTGTTTAAACGGCAAAAATATAACCATTTGTTTAAACGTGAAGTTATGACATTTCCACAACTGTGCATACTGTCAATAAAGCTGAAATGTGCTAATAAGGCAGGTAGTAGGTGTGAATGCGACATAATTATGGCATTTAAATCTTATTTAACCGCAAACAAAACAAAAAACCAATAACATACGCCAGCAAATCATAATAACTGAACGTGCTTCCAAGCACAACACTCATTATTTTGTTGTGTTCTAAACCTAACATTTTTACTAAATGAAAAGCTTGCGATATTTCAACGCCAAACGAAAAAAGCAATACGCCGATAGCAATTTTTATGTGATCAGCATTTAGAAACGAACGGATAAAAGCATAAACTAAAACAACAACCAACACATCGCCACCAAAAGGCCGGATAATGGAATCGTGAACATACATCGCAATCAGTATTTCAATAATAAAAATTGAAATAAAAAATAAAAAGAATTTGATGTTGAAAGCGAATGGTTTTGTTGTGGTTGTTAGCATGAACATGGTTAAATTAAAAGTGGTGCAAATTAATTGCACCACATTTAATAAAATAAAATATAATTAAAATTCAAAAGTAGTCAAGGTTTTCTCTAACTACTAAGTACTAATATCTAACTACTAAACTAAGTACTAACATCTAACTACTTTGCCTTAAACCGCCACATTAAAATCACGTAGCGCATCATTCAAGCTGGTCTTTAAATCCGTGCTTGGTTTACGTTGGCCAATAATCAATGCACAGTTTACATTGTATTCTCCCGCAGGAAATTTTTTGGTGTAGCTGCCCGGAATTACAACACTTCTTGCAGGTACGCGTCCTTTGTATTCAACTGGTTCACTGCCACTTACATCAATTATCTTAGTGCTTTGTGTAAGTACTACATTAGCACCCAATACTGCTTCTTTTTCAACATGTACGCCTTCTACCACAATACAGCGGCTACCTAAAAAGCAACCATCTTCCACAATTACAGGACTGGCCTGTAGCGGTTCCAGCACGCCGCCAATACCCACGCCGCCGCTTAAGTGCACGTGTTTGCCAATTTGTGCGCAGCTTCCTACGGTTGCCCAAGTATCTACCATTGTGCCTTCATCTACATAAGCGCCAATATTTACATAGCTTGGCATCAACACTACATTGCGGCCAATAAATGCGCCATAGCGTGCCACCGCATGCGGCACCGCACGAACACCCAATTCGGCATAGCCTGATTTCAATTTCATTTTATCATAAAACTCAAAAGGAGGGATGGTATGCGTTTCCATTTGACGGATGCCGAAATACATTAAAATGGCTTGTTTTACCCATTCGTTCACTTGCCAGCCGTTTTCGGTTGGTGCCGCTACCCGCAGGCGGCCTTTGTCCACTTCTTCAATTATGTTTTCAATTGCCAAAATATACTCGTTGTGTTTCAGCAATCCGCGATCGGCCCAAGCGGCCAATATCAACTCTTGGTCGGTCATTTCTTAAAATTTGGTGCAAACATATCAAATCCCAAACAAGGAAAATCCAAATCCAAAATCCAAAATCCAAAATCCAAAATCCAAAATCCAAAATCCAAAATCCAAAATCCAAAATCCAAAATCCAAAATCGAACTTATACAAAAATCACAATTAAACTTCACTTCGTTGGAATTTGGATTTTTATTATTAGAATTTCTCTTGAAGATTTACTTTTGAGGTACAATGAATTCTCAACAAGACATTCAGCAGTGCATAAAAATTCTACAAGAAGGCGGTACCATTCTTTATCCAACTGATACAGTTTGGGGATTGGGTTGTGATGCAACCAATCAAAATGCAATAGAAAATTTGTTGGCAATAAAGCAACGTTCTGATCTTCAAGGACTTATAATTTTGGTTGAAAGTAAAAATGAAGTATTGAATTATAGCCAACAAACAGATATTGCCATTTTTGACTATCTAAAAACCACTAAAAAACCAACAACCGTAATTTACGAAAAGGGTAGGAAAGTGGCACCCTCCGTGTTAAATGTGGATGGAACAATTGCCATGCGGGTTACAAAAGATGATTTTTGCATAGAATTGTTACATGCCTTTGGCAAACCGATTGTTTCTACGTCGGCCAATATCCATGGACAACCTACGCCTTCTTTTTATAAAGAAATAAGTGAAACTGTAAAAAGCCAAGTGGATTATGTGGTGTATCATCGGCGGGATGATGAAGTACCCAAAGAAAGCTCAGCTGTAGTTCGCTGGTTGGGAAACGGAACTTTGGAAACAATCAGACCATAATTTTTTAATATTTTTTATTACTGATGTGGAAATTAATTTCTCCACCCTATATTTGCAGCGGCAGGTTTTACACGACCAGCTCCTGCTGAACCTCCCCAGGGTCGGAAGGCAGCAAGGATAAGCGGTTGTAGCGGTGCGATGTATTCAGCCTGCCATTTTTTTTACTTTTATTTGGAAAACAAGCTTGCTTTTTTTCCTGTTAAACATAATGACAAGAAAAACATTAATCGAAACACAAATTTTGCCGTTTGGTGTTTTACTTGGGGCAAACTTTTATCGTAAAAACGAAAATCTTTAATAGAGATTTTCGTTTTTTTATTTTACACACAACTTTTTAGCTTAAATTCAATTATATATTTTACATTCTAATTTTAAAATGTTATGAAATTTTTTATCGACACAGCCAATTTGGCCCAGATTAAAGAAGCCAACGAACTTGGTATATTAGATGGTGTTACTACCAACCCATCGTTAATGGCTAAAGAAGGAATTAAGGGAAAAGAAGCCATTATGGCGCATTATAAAACCATTTGCGAAATGGTGAATGGCGATATCAGTGCAGAAGTAGTAGGTGTTACTTTCGATGAAATAGTTGAAGAAGGTGAAAAATTTGCCGCCATCCATAAAAATATAGTGGTAAAAGTTCCTATGATTAAAGATGGCGTGAAAGCCCTTAAATATTTTTCTGACAAAGGCATCAAAACCAATTGCACATTGGTTTTCAGCGCCGGACAAGCAATTTTGGCAGCAAAAGCAGGCGCAACTTATTTGTCTCCATTTTTGGGCCGTGTAGATGATATTGGTTGGGACGGTATTGCTTTGATTGAGCAAATCCGTAAAATTTATGATATCCAAGGGTATAAAACCCAAATTTTGGCAGCCTCCATTCGCGGGCCATTACATATCATTAAATCTGCCGAAGCCGGTGCTCATGTAATTACCAGTCCTTTGGAACCGATTTTAGGTTTGTTGAAACATCCTTTAACCGATAATGGTTTGGCTAAATTTTTGGAAGATGCTAAGAAAATGGTTTAATAGAAAGTCGTTAATCGTTGGTAATTAGTAATTTAGTACTCACATTTTAATGCATATAATAAATCCCCTGAAATTTTTAGGGGATTTTTGTTGATAGAATTAAGCAAGGATTGACTAACGAAAAGTTGGCAAAATCAGACATCCCAAAATCCTACATCAGCCATCGTCAAATAATCTGCCTAGCCTTCACTTCCAAATATTTATTTACCGCATTAATAGTAAGATTTTGAGGTGTTGTAAGCACACTTAAAATGCCATTGTTAGCCAGTTCTTTTACAATCATCTTCTTCTCAAAACCAAATTTTTCGGCAATGGTTTTAGTATATAAACTGTCCAAATCGTTGGCTGGTTTTTCGGTCAGTTCCTTCAATTCGGTGTTTTCAAAAAATATCACCATCAGCAAATGGTGGCTCGCCATTTTTTTAAGATAAGGCAATTGCCTGCGCATGCCGGTAACCGATTCGAAATTGGTAAACAAAACCAATAAGCTGCGTTGCTTTATCTGGCTGCGTACTTGCATGTACAATTTTTCGTAATCGCTTTCCAAGAATTGCGTTTGTTGCTTGTACAACATTTGTAAAATGTTTTCCATTTGTATCGCTTTTCGATCGGCCGCCAAAATGCTGCCAGCTTTGTTTGAGAAGGTTATCAAGCCAACACGATCTTGTTTGTTAAGGCAAACGTTGCTTAAAACCAATGTGGTGTTAATAGCATAATCTAGTAAAGTTAATTTTTCAAATGGCATTTTCATCAATCTTCCCTTATCAATGACGCAATAAATCTGTTGGCTTTTTTCGTCGGTATAATGATTCACCATTAAATTGCCGCGGCGTGCTGTAGCTTTCCAATTAATCGTACGCATATCGTCGCCATTCACATACTCCTTTATTTGTTCAAACTCCATGCTGTGGCCAATTTTGCGCATGCGTTTACTCCCAGCTTCGCTGTTATAGGCTGAATGGGCAAACAACTCGTATTTGCGCATTTGTATAAAAGATGGATAAACTGCAACATTCATCGCTTCGCCGGCGGTTACTTTTTTAACAATCAATCCTAGTTTCGATTGCACTAACAAAATAGTATGCCCAAATTGGTATTCACCTCGTTCAACCGGTTTTAATTTATAATGGATGTTTTTTGTTTCGCCGGCCAGCAATTGCATAAAAAAATTTTCCTTTCTTACTTGGAATTGTTCCGGCAATTCATCAATTATTTCCAACGATATAGGAAAACGATATTGGTTGGTAATGCTTATCTGCACTGGGTTCCAGTCGTTATTACTAAACCGTTCGGGCATCATTCGCTGCGCAAAAGGATTTTTTTTTGCGGCGAATAAAAAAATAGCATCAGCCAAAACAATCAAGAAAAAGCATCCGATTAATACTTCGGGAATCAAAATATCGATACCTAAAAAATACCATAAAACAAAAAGGGTAATGATACCGCCAAGCGCATAAAAAAAACGGGAAGAAAAAAGTAGGGCCGTTTTATAATTGGTAGATTGCTCAGACAATTTGTAAGCCAACGGCTGTAATAACTTTCCGGTTGCCCTTGCCGCACCTGCTGCGCCTGGTGAAATCATGTAAGAAAATTTTGGGATGAAAATAAGTGTAAAATCCGCTGTAAAAAAAGAAGATTTGAAAATGGAGTTATCCATCATCAAATCTTCAAATATCAAATATTAAATAGCTTATTCTTTTTGATACTTAAATCGCACCATTGCATTTTTTTGTTCGTTTGACGAAAGGTTTACATCGTATCTTTTACCGTCAAATTTTGCAATCATCAAGGCCGTATTTGGTGGAATTGTTCCCAAATTTTCTGCTACCATTACAATTTCTTGTTCGGGGTTGTCGGCATCTATTTTTATTTTGAAAGTAATTGGTTCTGTGGTTAAACCGCGGTGCGAAGCCAATAATCGGCCATTTAAATAAACGCTTATTGTATCTCCGTCTACTTCGCCATTGTCATAAAAATCCACTTCAATTTCGTTGGCAGAAACAGGAATTGTTTTAAAAAGTTCGTTCGTTCTTTCTTTTAAAACCTTTGGCAATTCGGCCGGTGCGGTCAATTTTTTGGGTTGTTCAACAACAACTTCTGGAGCAGGTTTTAATATTGTCCTTTTGGCGGAATCAGCGGGGTTCGACCTAACTATTGGTTTTGTAGGCTGTGTTATTTTCGGTTTTGAAATGGCTACCGGATTATTGTTTTTCGGCGTTGTTTTTGCAACAGGAGGCGGCGTAACTTTTGGTTTGTTATTTACCACATCATTTGTTGTAGGCTTTTGCTTTACGGATGTGGCAGGTTTTTTTTCTTCGTTTTTATTTTTTAAGGGTATTTTTTTTGCCATGCTATTGGGCAAAAACTTCTTTGCTGTTTTTAAGGAATCTTCTTTTTCCTTGCGTAAAATAAAAGGCTCCTTTTTAAAATGTGAGACGGTAGTTCTTTCTAAATAAATTTTACCGCTGGCACCATCAATATCTGTTTTATACCGCACGCTGTTAAAATCGCCTTCCAATATTTCCTTGTCACCTTCTTTGCGATATTCAAGGTAGCAAGTAAACATTTCAACAGCATCTTTATCCGCATTTTTATAGTCCAGCAAATTGTCTTCCTTAAAAATAATATTTTTTGTGGTTGGCGTCCACATGCCCACAATAGACGATTTTCCGTAAAAGCCGTTTGAGCCATAAGAATAAGTAATGCCTTTAATCATCCGACCAACATTATCTATCTGTACTTCGTAGCGATTGTTGGAGCCGTACAGCATTTCAATTTTGTTGGTGTAAAATGTCCCCGTCCAAATGCCCGTAATATCTTGTGCGTTTGTTTTAGCAAAGCAAATAGTAATAAGTAGCAGGGATAAAAACCTTTTCATATCGTTCCTTGGTAAAATAATAGTCCAAAAATAAAATTACAATTGCATTAGACAATCGGTTGTGTTACGTAGGTAATTGTTTGTTAATTTCGCAGTCCTAAAATTAAGGGAAGATACATAATCAGATGATAAATATAACTTTTCCAGACGGAGCGATAAGGCAGTATGAAAGTGGAACTACCAGCATGGCTGTTGCAAAATCTATTTCAGAAGGTTTGGCACGTAATATATTGGCAGCTAAAGTAAATGGGCAGGTATGGGATTTAAGCCGGCCTATAACGACTGATGCTACCATAAACTTTTTAAAATGGGACGATGCAGAAGGGAAAAGTACGTTCTGGCATTCGTCTGCACATTTAATGGCCGAAGCCATCCAAGCAATTTTTCCCGAAACAAAATTTGCCATCGGTCCACCGTTGGAACGTGGCTTTTATTACGATATTGATTTAGGCGACAGGCAAATTGTAGAAGAAGATCTTCGGAAAATTGAAGTAAAAATGGCCGAATTGGCCAAACAAAACGAAGTTTTTAACAGAACGGAAGTTTCGAAGGCCGATGCGATTGATTATTTTACGAAGAAACAAGACCCTTACAAACTTGAATTGATTGACGGTTTGCAAGATGGGCAAATTACTTTTTATAGTCAAGGCGGTTTTACCGATTTATGTCGCGGCCCGCATATCCCCAACACAGGGTTTATTAAAGCAATCCAGTTAAACAATATTGCCGGGGCATATTGGCGTGGCGATGAAAAAAATAAAATGCTTACCCGTATTTACGGTATTACTTTTCCCAATAAAAAAGAATTGGATGAATACAATTTGTTGATGGAAGAAGCCAAAAAACGCGACCATCGCAAGTTGGGGAAAGAAATGGAACTGTTTGCTTTTTCTGAAAAAGTTGGTATGGGTTTGCCACTTTGGTTGCCAAAAGGTACCATGCTGCGTGAACGTTTGCAGCAATTTCTACAAAAAACGCAAGCTGATTCGGGTTATTTGCCTGTAATTACGCCACATATCGGACATAAAAATTTATATGTAACCAGCGGTCATTATGAAAAGTACGGCAAGGATAGTTTTCAGCCCATAAAAACGCCACAAGAAGGAGAGGAGTTTATGCTGAAACCGATGAACTGCCCACACCATTGCGAGATTTACAAAACATCGCCCCGAAGCTATAAAGATTTGCCTTTACGGTTTTCAGAGTTTGGTACTGTTTATAGGTATGAGCAACACGGAGAATTGCATGGTTTAACAAGGGTTCGCGGTTTTACCCAAGATGATGCACATCTGTTTTGTATGCCGAATCAAGTAAAGGATGAATTTAAAAAGGTGATTGATATTGTGCTGTATGTGTTGGATGCATTGAACTTTACCGATTTTACAGCGCAGATCTCGCTACGCGACAAAGAAGATAGGAGCAAATATATTGGTAGTGATGAAAATTGGAAATTAGCGGAAGCCGCAATTATAGAAGCATCGGCAGAAAAAGGGTTGAATACTTTTATTGAGTACGGTGAAGCAGCGTTTTATGGCCCGAAGCTCGATTTTATGGTGAAAGATGCCATTGGCCGTAAATGGCAATTGGGAACCATTCAAGTGGACTATAATTTGCCAGAGCGCTTCGATTTGACATATATTGGTGAAGACAATGCGAAGCATCGCCCGGTAATGATTCATCGTGCACCTTTTGGAAGTATGGAACGCTTTATTGCTGTATTGATTGAACATTGCGCCGGTAAATTCCCACTTTGGTTGGCACCAACCCAAGTAAAGATTTTGCCGATCAGCGATAAATTTTTGGATTATTCCAAAGAAGTGTTGGCTATTTTAAAAAAAGCAGATATTAGGGTTGAATTGGATGATAGGAATGAAAAGATTGGAAAAAAAATACGTGATACCGAATTGGAAAAAGTTGCTTTTATGCTGGTAATTGGCGAAAAAGAGGTAAACGAAGGCAAAGTAGCTATACGCAGACAGGGCAAAGGCGACCAAGGTGCGGTTACTATTGCTGAATTTGTGAATATAGTAAAAGAAGAAGTAGAAAGTAAAAGGGCATTTGAATAAAAAAACTATTTTTGATGTACGATAGAATAATTTCCATCGTACATCAGAGAATAAAATAAATTTTTAACCAAAATCAATTAATGGCATTTCCCCCAAGGCCGAGAGGCTTTAACCCACGTTTTAACAGGCAACCTGAGCCTGAGCATCGTATCAACGAGCGAATCAGGGCAAATGAAGTTCGCTTAGTAGGCGACAACATTACGGTTGGTGTTTATCCGCTTCAAGAAGCGTTGAAAATAGCACGTGAACTTGAATTAGATTTAGTAGAAATTTCACCCAATGCTGCGCCACCAGTGTGTAAGGCTATCGATTACAAAAAGTTTTTGTACGAGAAAAAGCGCAAGGAAAAGGAAATGAAAGCCAATTCCAAGCAAAGTGAAGTAAAAGAAATCCGTTTTACGCCAGGTACCGATGATCACGATTTCAACTTTAAGGCAAAACATGCCGAAGGTTTTTTGAAAGATGGCAATAAAGTAAAAGCTTACGTTCAATTTAAAGGACGTGCCATCATGTTTAAAGAACGCGGCGAGTTATTGCTGTTGAAATTTGCAGAACGCTTAGGCGAATTTGGTACATTGGAAAGTTTACCGAAATTAGAAGGCAAGCGTATGATGGTAATTTTTACACCGAAAGGCGCAAAGAAGAAAGAAAAAGCTTCATAATATTATAGCAATAAAATTTGCCCCGCAATGGATTGTTGCGGGGCTATTTGCGTTTTGAATGTTTTAAATAAAGCAAATTTTATTTAGGCGTATTTAGTTTTCTTAATAATTCTTCAATTAACTTGTCCTTCTCGGCCAATTCCTTTTTATATTTTTTTTCTTTGTCTTCAAACATTGCGTTTACTGTTCTCCAAGCTTCTTGTTCTGTTTCAATTTTTTTTCGTTCTATTGGGTTTGTTCCAGAATAATGTAGTATATCGGTTGTAAGTCTTATTTCCTCAATGTCAACTTCGTGATTAAATTCTTTGGTAATTCCTTTGTCATCAGTAAAATTCTTTTGTTCAAATAAACTTAAAAGTTTATCGAGTTTAGTTTGGTAACGATCTGTAATTCTTTCTACTTGAACAATAAAACTATCGTGGGTTAGTTTCTCTACAAAATCGCTTTTTGTTTCAATAATTGTTTTGTTTATCAAGTCTTTATAATTTCTTTCAACTTTCAAACATGGTGAAAGGATTTCAGGTAACTTAAAACCCAAAATATAAATCGTTGTAATAGGTAAGATTATTTTTTCTTCATCAATTGTGTCTTCTTTTTTGTATTGCTCTGCTAAATAGTTTCTAAAACGCATTAAATCAATTTGATTTTTTGCTTTTTGGATTTCAATTAAAACTTTTTTGTATTCACCCGATTCTGTCTTGATGGTTGCAATAAAATCAAGTCTAAAAACAGCAAGCCCAGCAAGTTCATCTGTATATGTAAATTCTTGGGGTTTTACTTCAACAGTCTCAATGGTTTGCTCCAACATGGTGCCAATGAAAAATTTGGCCACTTTATCATTTTCCATCATTCGCTTAAAAACCACATCAAAAATCGGGTTCGCAATAACCATTTCTTTTATTTTATATTACAAACTTACAAATTGTTTAATTATCCTAAGTTTAATGCGTTTTATCACACTAACGCTTCATACAAAATCTCAACCGGATGTTTTGCTTTCCTTCCCGTTCCGTCTTTTATTTGGTGGCGGCAACTGGTGCCAGGTGCTGCAATAATGGTGTCTTCGGCTTGTTTGCGAACCGTTGGTAATAACACTAATTCACCAATTTGCATGCTTAAATCGTAATGTTCTTTTTCATATCCAAAACTACCCGCCATGCCGCAGCAGCCAGACGGGATTGTTTGTACCGAATAATTTTCAGGAAAAGATAAAATTTTTACCGAAGGTGCAACGCTGCCCAAAGCTTTTTGCTGGCAATGGCCGTGCAATACCACTTGTTTTTTTTCTTTGGTAAAAAGATTTTTGTCGATGTGGCCTTTTGTTATTTCGTTGGCAATAAATTCATCTATTAAAAAAACATTTTTAGACAGTTTTTTTGCCGCATCTAAATTCTCATCAGTTGCTAAATCAATGTATTCGTCCCTAAAAGTTAAAATGGCAGATGGTTCGATGCCAATGAGCGGCGTTGTTTCATTTATCAGCGGTGCAAATAACTTAATTTGTTGGTTGGCGATTTCTTTTCCTTTTCTTATCAAACCTTTTGATAACCAAGTCCTTCCGCTTTCGCCATGCTCTATTATTTTTACTTCGTACCCTAATTTTTCCAATAACAGTATGGCTTTTATGCCAATTTCGGTATCATTGTAATTAGTGAATTCATCGCAGAAAAAGTAAGCCTGACGATGGACGGCGGACAACAGACCACTGTTCAAAGTCGTCCGTCGTCTGTCGTCTATCGTCTTTTTGAACCAACTCCGCAAAGTCGTTTTATACATCAACGGCATCGATCTTTCCAATGCAAAGCCGCTCCACTTTTTGATGAGGCTACTGGTTGTTTTGTTTTTGTTTGCCCAATTATACATGCTAGGCGCAATGGCACCAAGTTTAGCCGTTTTAGTAAAATTGGCAATTAATTTACTGCGAAACGGAACACCGTTTGCATCATAATATTGCTGCAAAAATTCAGCTTTCAATTTCGCCATGTCCACGTTGCTGGGGCATTCGCTTTTGCAACCTTTGCAACTCAGGCACAAATCCATCACTTCGTAAATTTCTTTATGGTCGAAACGATTTGCCTTGTCGGAATTGGTTAAAAATTCCCGCAAAATATTTGCTCTTGCACGGGTGGTATCTTTTTCGTTTCGCGTAGCCATAAACGATGGACACATGGTGCCGCCACTCAATTGCGTTTTCCTACAATCGCCGCTGCCATTGCATTGTTCGGCATGTTGCAACACATCTTGGTCGTGGTAGCGGAAAACGGTTTTGAAAGCAGGCGTTTTTTGTCCGGGCGTGTAGCGCAGCATAGTGTTCATGCTGGGCGTATCCACAATTTTATTGGGATTGAAAATGTTGTTGGGATCCCAAACCTGCTTGATCTGTTTCAACAATTGATAATTTTTTTTGCCGACCATCTGCTCGATAAATTCACCACGCAAACGGCCATCGCCGTGTTCGCCACTTAGCGAGCCTTTGTATTGTTTTACCAGTGTCGCAATTTCTTCGGCAATGATCCTGAACAGTTTATTGCCTTCTTCCGTTTTTAAATTGATGATGGGGCGTAGATGGATTTCGCCGCTTCCCGCATGTGCGTAATGCACGCAAAACAAGTTGTGTTTCTTTAAAATAACATTAAAGTCTCTAATAAATGCTGGTAAATCATTTACATCAACCGCCGTGTCTTCAATTACGGGAACCGCTTTTTCATCGCCGGGTAAATTGCTGAGTAAACCCAAGCCAGCTTTACGGAGTGTCCATATTTTTTTTGTGTCTTCGCCAAATAACAACGGAAAATGATAGCCGAGATTGGCAGCCCGCATGTCGGCTTCAATTTGATTTGTAATGGCCGTAATTTCTTCCCGGGTATCTTTTGCAATTTCCACCACCAAAATAGCGCCGGGGTCGCCCTGAACAAAAAAGCGGTTTTTACTTTGTTCGATATTATCTTTTGTACATTCCAAAATATAATGGTCAATCAATTCGCTGGCGCTTGGGCCATATTTTAATGCAATTAAATTAGCCCGTAAAGATTCGTCAACGTTATTAAAATGCACGCAAAGCAAGCCGGTTTCTTTTGGTGGCAACGGGTTTACATGTAATTTTATTTCGGTAATAAATGCAAGTGTCCCTTCACTGCCGGCAATCAATTTGCAAAAATTAAAATCAGCTTCGCCAACGGCAAAAGGTGCAGTGTCCAACAACATATCAACGGCGTAGCCTGTATTCCGGCGTTCAACGGTTTTCTTCGGGAACTCCTTTCTAATTTCTTGCTGGTTATCATAATTGCCCAACATGCTGCGAACCGTCTTATAAATGTTAGCCTCTAACGTTTCGCCCTCACATTTGGCATGGAAGTCATCTAAACTTAAAGCTTTAAATTCAGCTTCGCTGCCATCGCTTAAAATGGTTTTTACTTCCAACAAATGTTCTCTTGTACTTCGGTAAACCAGGCTGTTGCTGCCGCAGCTATTATTTCCAACCATACCGCCAATCATGGCACGGTTGGCGGTTGAGGTTTCTGGGCCGAAAAATAAACCGTGAGGTTTCAGGAACATATTCAATTCATCCCGAATTACGCCCGGCTGAACCCGTACCCAGTTTTCTGCTTTATTTAATTCTAATATTTGTGTGAAATTTTTACTTACGTCCACAATAATTCCTTTTCCAACCACTTGCCCTGCCAACGAAGTGCCGGCAGTTCTTGGAATTAATGAGGTGTGATTGTCATTGGCAAAACGGATCAACTTTTTAATATCATCTACTGATTTTGGGATAGCCACAGCCAAAGGCATTTCTCTATAAGCTGAAGCATCGGTAGCATAAAGGGTTCGGATTGTTTTGTCTAAATAAAGATCGCCTTGCAATTCTTTGGCTAGTCCACGCAGTTGTTCGGTCATTTTTTATAAAAAAGTTCGGCACAAAAATAAGTATGAAAAATGGTTTTGGGATAAGCAGCGTTTTGGTTGAAAAAAGCCTCTATGTTCTTCTCAATTTGTTTATAGTTAAATAATTGTGAATTTTTTTTGTTAAAATCTACTAATGTTTTTTTTCAGGATAGTGCAGGATGACGCTACTTATTCCACACTTGTACATTTATCGCCTCAAAGATTGTTAAAATTAATTAGCCTTATGAAAATTAATGTCTCCTTAAGAAAGGGCATTGCATTCCTCACAGTTTTTCTGTGCATGGTTTATGCCCAACTGAACGCTCAAAAAGCAGTAAGTACCGAACAAACAACAGTTACCGGAACAGTGACGGATGACAATGGCAAAGCTTTAGCCAATGTAACTGTGAAAGTTAAAGGAACCACCACAACTGCTTTATCTGGCAACGATGGTACTTTTACCATTAAAGTAAGTAAAAATAACCCAACCTTAGTTTTTTCTTACATTGGTTTCGACCAGAAAGAAATTCCTGTTGATGGCAAAACCAATGTTTCTGTGTCATTGGTGAATGCGCAAAAAGCGCTAGATGAAGTAGTTGTTATTGGTTATGGCACGCAAAAGCAACGCAATGTAACGGGATCCATTGCCGTTTTTGATGCAAAACAAGTAGAAGAAAAACCAATTGCCCGTATCGACCAAGCTATGATCGGTCAAATGGCTGGTGTGCAGGTTAAGCAACAGACAGGTGCGCCAGGTGCCGGGTTTAGTATTGTGGTAAGGGGCGCTGGATCAATTACTGGCGGAACTGAACCATTGTACGTAATAGATGGTTTCCCAATGGATGTGGTAAGCCAAAATTCAGCTGGTGGTTTTACAGCCAACCCGCTTAATAATTTGAATGCCAGTGATATAGAAAGCATCCAAGTACTAAAAGACGCTGCCGCAAGTGCCATTTATGGTTCAAGGGCTGCAAATGGTGTGGTGTTAATTACCACTAAACGCGGCAAAATTGGTAAAGCGCAAATTAATATTAACGCATACACCGGAACAAGCTCAGTGTCTAAAAAATTAGACATGTTGAATGCGCCGGAATGGATTGCCCAATCAACAGAGTTGGCGAATTACAAATGGGTGAATTCTGGAACCGGGCGAAGCGCCGACCAAACAAACGATCAACGCAGAGCCATATTAGGGTTAGCCCCGGGCGCCTATAATGTTACTTACATGGCAGACGATAGGTGGTCACAGCCAGGGCACCCCGGCTTGCAGTATGTTGATTGGCAAGACGCAGCTTTCAGAAATGCACCTTTCCAAAATTATGAAGTTTCTGCTAGCGGAGGAAACGAATCTGTTCGATATTTTGTATCAGGCAATTATTTGAACCAAACCGGCGTATTATTAAATTCAGGTTATACCAATTACTCGGGCCGTGCAAATATTGAAATAACTGCTAGCAAAAAATTCAAGATCGGCTTGAATTTGGCACCGTCTTATTCTGAAACGAATTCACCGGCAGCAGAAGGAAAAGATGCTCAATTGTCAAAATTGTTTAATATGACGCCTGTTGTGGAAGACAGTGCTGGCTTAAATTCCGGAGCTGGTAAAAATGCCGTTTATGGGTGGGCAAGCTCGAGTATTAGCCCGGTGGCATTTTTAAACAACACGTTAAACTTAACAAAAATTACCCGTTTGCTTTATTCAATGTATGGTGAATATCAGGTGATTAATGGGTTAACATTAAGATCAACCATTAACTACGACGAACAAAATCTTGATAAAAAAACATACAATTCCGACTTTGTTGGTGGAAATATCACCAATTATTTAACGTCTCCCGGTAAAAGCTCCAGCGGATCTTATAGCGGATCCAAGAAACAAAATTTCGTAAGCGAAAACACGATCAATTACAATAAAACTTTCAATGAAAAACACAATTTTGCTTTTGTAGCAGGTATGTCGTACAGTTATACGCACTATGAAAGTTTTACCATTTCTACTGCTGGCGGTTTTGCAAACGATGTTGTGCAGACTTTGAATAATGCTGCAGCTGCTACTTCTGGCGTAACGGTTACAGGCAATACTTCTGAAACCAACAACACGCTTTATTCGGTTTTCGGTAGATTGCAATACAGTTATTTGGGCAAATACTTATTGTCGGCAAGTTTAAGGCGTGATGCTGCTTCACGTTTTGGCTCTGATTACCGTTGGGGAACTTTCCCATCACTTTCTGCCGGATGGCGTGTATCAGACGAGAACTTCATGAAAAATGTAACTTTTGTAAGCGATGTGAAAGTAAGGGCAAGCTACGGTAAATCTGGTAGCTCAAATATTCCTGATTATGGTTCTATTCCGACTATCACAACGTCAAATTATAATTTTGGCGGAAGCACGCCAACATCTGTCATCGGACAAGTAGCATCAGGTTTGCCAAATCCGCAGTTACATTGGGAGCTTTCAAATAGCTACGACGCGGGTTTGGATGCAAGTTTTTTACACAATCGCTTAAACTTTACATTTGATGTTTACCAAAAACTAAGCACTGATTTGTTTTTGAATATCCCAACATTGGCGGCTTCGGGATTTTTATCGAGCTTGCAGAATATCGGCTCTGTTAATAATGCTGGTATTGAGTTAGGATTAAATGCAGCCATTGTTCGCAATAAAGATTTCCAATGGAATGTAAGTGGCAACATTGCTTTCAACCATAACAAGGTTAAAAAATTAGGTATTGATGGGGCCCCGATCAACATCCCGACAGGTTATGGCGGTAATCCACCTTATTTGTTGCAAATAGGGTTGCCATTGTACAGTTATTTTTTGGTGAAAACTACCGGAATACTTACCGCTGCTGACATGGCAGATGCAAAAGTAGCCAAATTAAGCGGCGAAACTGTTGGTGATGCCAAATATCAAGATTACGATGGAAACGGTATTATAGATGCAAACGACCGCCAAGTATTGGGACAGCCAAACCCGAAATATACCTGGGGCGTTACTAATAATTTTCGTTACAAAGCATTTGATTTAAGCATTCAAATGTATGGTCAGCACGGTGGTGCTATTTATTCATTTCTCGGCCGTGCAATAGATAATCCCGCAAACGGCCGTAATACAACATTGGGTATTTGGAGAGACAGGTGGACTGCCACCAACCAAAATTATAACGCACCTCGGGGTAAAATTGGTGAAGCTTATACCATTCCATTATTTACAAGCGATTGGTTGTATTCTTCTGACTTTTTCCGTATCCAAAGCGTTACCCTTGGTTATAATTTAAAGTCTGTTGTTAAAGCAGGTTTTTTAACCGCCGCACGCATTTATGCATCAGCCCAAAATATTTTTAACAGGGATCAATATAAAGGTGGCGTAAACCCAGAAGCTGCCAATACCAATGTAAGCGGAAATAGCAGCTACCCAATACCAGGTGATTATGGTGCCATGCCATTGAATAAAACAATCACTGTTGGTATCAATTTCACTTTGTAATAAAATCAATTTAAAATTAAATTCATGAAAATAGTATCATATATAGGCTGTTTATTTGCTTTTGGTGTAATGACCGCTTGCAATAAACAATTAAATCAGTTACCGCCATCGGCAACAACCACATCTAACTTTTTTACCAATACCAACGATTTTACACAGGCTGTAAGCGGGGTGTATAGCAAATTAAAAGCTTATTCAGACCAAGCTTTATGGATGCGTGAAATGCGTTCGGATAATGTTGCCATAACAACGGATGGCAACCGAGATTTCCAAGGCATCAACGATTTTTCACCAAATCTTACAACCACTGCATTTATAGTTGGCGCATGGGATAATGATTTTAATGGTGTTTATAATGCAAATACCGTATTGGACAATTTAACCACAAAAGGAAAAAATATTACAGATTCAAGCTTGGCTAGGCGCTATGGTGCAGAATGTAGGTTTTTAAGGGCATTTTATTATTTTGATTTGTTGCGGTTTTTTGGAAAGCTTCCAATTGTAAGCACTGTGCTTGGTCCAAATGATGTAGCAGCAATACCAAGAAGTTCAATAAGCGACGTATATAATTTCATTATTGCAGATCTACAATATGCAGCTGCCAATCTTCCAGCTTCCTATACCGGTGCCGACGTAGGTAGGGCAACATCTTATGCTGCAAAAGGTTTGCTTGGATTGGTTTACCTAACCAGATCTGGCCCAACTTATGGAATGGATAGTGGCCCTGGCCTTAATAGCAACGAATATGATAAAGCATTGGCCCAATTTAATGATGTTATCAATAATGGCCCCTTTACTTTTAATGCCGATTTTCCTTCCATCTTTTCTTACACCAATGAAAACAACAAAGAGGTTATTTTCGATATCCAATATATGAGCACAAATAATGGCACTGATTTTCCAAGCCAGTTGGTGCCCGCCGCTTATTTTAGCGGACTTGGTTTTTCAGGTTATGATAATGCTTATGGTACATCAACTTATAACGTAACTAAAAATTTATTGCAATCCTTCCGTAACAGTGCTGTTGGTGCAGTAGGTGGTATAGACAAACGCGATACATTTTCTATTAAACATGGTTTTGCTTTATCAACTGCAACACCAACAGTTTTGGATACTACAAGGCCGTTTGAAAAAAAGTATATCGACATGAGCAGAAAAGGCACCGGACGTGCAGATTGGCCTATCAATTTTATCGTGATGCGGATAACCGATGTAATGATGATGAAGGCGGAATGTATTTTGCATGGTGCAACTGGCGGAACACAAGCTGATGTGGATGCCATTGTGAACAAAGTGAGGGCGAGGGCTGGTGTAACCGCTAACCTAAGTGGTGTAACAATTCCAGCTTTAATGGAAGAACGCAGGCGGGAATTTGTTGGCGAAGGATTACGTTGGGATGATTTAATACGTGAAGGAATGGCGGTTACTACCATGAATGCATGGATTGCCAGCGATTCTATCACCACTATTAAAACTGTTATTCCTCAATACATTATTTACCCTGTGCCACAAGCTGAATTATTGGCAAAACCAGGATTGTACACGCAAAATGATGGTTACTACTAAACAATCATGATTAAAAAAATGCCCGTTCAAAATAAATGAACGGGCGTTTTTTAGTTATACGATTCAACCAACTCGGTATTGCTTTTTGAAATGATTTGGTTTCGGTGAATTTGTCCCCAGTCCCTTAATTCGCCAATCAATTTTTCCAAGGTTTTGCCATATTCGGTCATCGAATATTCTACCACAAC
Organism: uncultured Chitinophagaceae bacterium; assembly: GCA_963845495.1. Classification (GTDB taxonomy): domain Bacteria; phylum Bacteroidota; class Bacteroidia; order Chitinophagales; family Chitinophagaceae; genus JAZKFT01. The sequence goes on along the minus strand of CAWJTH010000210.1, from coordinate 21,410 downwards.
AGGAATAGAATCATAAACTGTGCGTTTTATTAACTTATTCATTTCCAAGAACTTTAATTCTTTAGAAAGCATTTTATCGGTGATGTTCGGGATTTCTTTTGCAATTTGATTAAAGCGTTTATTACCAAACAACAAAGCGATAATGATTTGTAATTTCCATTTACCGCTTAATATTTCCAACGCATCATTTACCGGTAATAAAGCTTTTTTACAACCGCCGATGTCTTTTCTTTCATGTATAATATGTTGTTCCATTTTTAAGATTTTAACTATACTTCGGTATAGTGCTAACTTTTGTAAAGCAAATGTACACTATATTCGTTGTTTAAACATCAAAAAATTAAAATTATGGCAACTACCAATTGGGCTGTGGATCCCATGCATTCAGAAATCCATTTTAAAATAAGGCACTTAGTTATTTCTACCGTTACCGGTACGTTTAAAAAATTTGCCGGAACAGCGGTTACCGAAGGCGAAGGTTTCGAGAACGCTAAGATTGAATTTACTTTAGATGTAAATAGTATTGATACCAATCAAGAGCAACGTGACGCTCATTTAAAATCTGCTGATTTTTTTGATGCCGAACTTTATCCTGAAATAAAATTTGTATCCACTTCTTTTACAAAGGTTGGAGACGATGAATATAAATTAGTAGGCGATTTAACCATGAAAGGAGTAACCAAACCGGTGGAACTAAATGCCGAATTTGGGGGTTCAGCAAAAGATGCTTGGGGAAACACCAAGTATGGTTTTGAAGTTACCGGAAAAGTGAACCGTAAGGAATTTGGTTTAACTTATAATGCATTAACAGAAACTGGCGGGCTTGCACTTGGTGAAGATATTAAATTTACCGCCAATATACAAGTAGCGCAAGCACAACCCGCATAACAATTTATTGGTAGATATCTTAAAAGGCTGAATAACGATTTTACTTGTTATTCAGCCTTTTTATTTTATAACCCTGTTCAAAAAGAACAGCTATCGAATTCTTCCTATTATTTTATTTTTATAGTTATAAAATTGTTTAAGTAAAGTATTGTTTTGGCTGATTTATAATAACTTATTGTTAAAAAAAAGTCATATTATTGCAAAAGTTGGATCTTAATAGAAATATCTCTACTAAAATCCTACTCGTTAATAAATAGAGATAGAAATAATTTAAAAGTCATTAATCCTAAATCACACTGTTATTCTACTTAAATAAGCACATATTTCGGCATTTATTCATAGCGTAATAGCTATCACATTCCAATAATTCTGCTTAGAGTAATATGGTGATTCGGCAAGTTAAAATATTGCGGATTTTAATTGTTGCTTTTTTAAGCATGTGCAGTATGTATTCATTCTCGCAGATACATGCTGATTTTTCGGCTACCCCAACTGCCGGATGTACACCAATTACAGTAAATTTTACCGATAAATCAACAGGCGGTGCTTCTGCATGGCAATGGGATTTGGGCAACGGAACAACATCAACGCTTCAAAATCCATCAGTTACTTATTTTAATCCAGGTACTTATACTGTTAAGTTAACCGCTTCGGGTGGTAGCGGTTCCAATACCGTTTCTAAAACAAATTTTATAACCGTTTATGCCAACCCAACGGCGGCATTTAATGTTAGCACGCTTACCGGTTGTTATCCACTCAGTGTTTCTTTTTTCGACCAAAGCAATGCTGGCAGCGGATCGGTTGCCAGTTGGCAATGGGATTTTGGCGATGGAAATATTAGCACCGACCAAGCACCGACACATATTTATGAAAACACTGGGCTGTTTAATGTTACACTGACCGTTAAAAATAGTAACGGATGTAGTAAAACAATTACCAAACCCAATCTTATCAATATCAGTGAAGGGGTACATGCCAATTTTACTAACACTTCGCCCAACGGATGCGCCTTGCCAGCTACCATCAATTTTACCAATCAATCTTCTGGTAACAATATCACCAGCTATTTGTGGAATTTTGGTGATGGGCAAACATCTAATTTGGCCAACCCAACCCATGTTTATACTGCGGCAGGCGTATACACCGTAACGCTTACAGCTACCAATGCAAATGGCTGTAGTGATGTAAATATCAAGCAAAACCAAATTTACATTGGTACCGCAAAAGCAGATTTTAGCATGCCTGCCAATGTTTGTACCGGCAATGCGTTTGGTATTTCAAACAATTCGTTGCCAGCTGTTGGACTGCAAAGTAGTAAATGGGAATTTAGCGACGGCACAACAGATACATTAACCAATCCACAAAAAACTTTTACCACGCCAGGTACTTATACGGTTAAAGTAACTGTGGATTATAGCGGTGGTTGCACTGATAATATCACCAAAACAATTAATGTTTTAGAAGGTCCAACCATCAGTTTTACATCGAACGTTGCCCAAGCTTGCAAACCACCTTTCGTTGTAACTTTTACAAATACCACCGTTGGCGGAACTGTGGTTTTGTGGGATTTTGGTGATGGCATAACTAGCAAATTGGCCAATCCTACACATACTTATAATAAGCTGGGCAGCTTTACGGTTAAACTTACCGCGGCAAACGCAAATGGTTGTATATCAACACTTTCCATTCCGTCTTTTATAAATGTTGGGCCGTCTAAAATTGTTAGATTAAATAATGTGCCAATGAAAGGATGTATTCCTTACACCGCAAATTTCAGTGCATTGCTATACCCTGTTTTACCCGGCACCACTTACCAATGGAATTTTGGTGATGGCACTACTTCAACGCAAGAAACTCCATCTCATTTATATACAAAGGAAGGTTCGTACAATGTAAAATTGGTCATCACTACTGCAGGCGGCTGCACCGATACTTTGCTTGTGCCCGCAGCAGTTATGGTTGGTATAAAACCACAAGCGGCATTTGCGGCTGAACCCCTAAAAGTTTGTCCTAACGATCCGGTAACTTTTACTGATTTATCAACTGGCGGTGCAGACAACTTTTTTTGGTTTTTTGGCGATGGTGGAACTTCACCTAGTGAAAACCCAACTTATTTATACCAAGATACAGGCTACAAAACAGTAACGTTTATTGCTACCCGTTCCGGATGTTCTGATACTACCTCTATTAAAAATTATGTTTACATCCGCCCGCCGATTGCACGTTTCAGCGATTCCGTGGTTTGCACCAACCAGTTCCAACATTTTTTTACCGATCATTCTATTGTTGATACAGATTATGCGCCAATCACTTATATATGGCAATTTGGTGATGGCGATAGTTCTTCTTTACATAGCCCTACGCATTTGTATGCTGATACCGGCCATTACCAAGTTACGCTTTTTGTAAGCGATTCGGCTTGTCACCACCAGTCGGGCCGACCAATTTATATTTTGGATGAGCATGCCGGTTTTACCGATGCGGATAGTATTGGCTGTGGGTCGCTTACCAAATTATTTGCGGCCACCTCACACCAGCAATACATCGCCTCCTATTTATGGAATTTTGGTGATGGGCAAACTTGGTTTGATACCATCCCAACCACATCTCACGCCTACAATGCAATAGGCGGTTACAATGTGGCTTTAAAAATTGTGGATTTAAACAACTGTCCAGATAGTATCACCAAACCCATTACGGTAACCGAATACGGACCAACGGCAAATTTTGGTATCCCGAAAAGTATGTGCGTAAATAGCCTAGTTACTTTTATTGATTCGTCAAAAAGCGACCCTATTAATAAAATTGTAAAATGGACTTGGGATTTTGGTGACAGTAGCGCCATACAAACATTTACCAAACCGCCGTTTACCCATACCTATAAAAAGCGTGGATTGTTTGACATTACACTTACCGTTACCGATAGTACAGGCTGTACCGATACCCGTTTTATAGCTGGTACAATTGGCGTAAACGGCCCAACAGCATCGTTTTATGCTCAGGATACTGTTCAGTGTTTAAATACCAGTTTGCAATTTCAGAATACTTCATCAGGATATATTGTGGCCTGCTTATGGGATTTTGGCGACGGCACCACTGATGGCGGATTTAGTCCTAGTCATACTTTCACGGGTTTTGGTAACTATACTATTAAACTAACAGTTACCGATAGTTCGGGCTGTACCGATACCACTTCACGCCCTAATTATTTGCATATCTCAAACGCGAAGGCCATGTTTAGCATGAGCGATTCGTTTACCCATTGTCCGCCACTATTGGTAAAATTTACCAATTCCTCTACAAATTTAGCTAGTGCCAGTTGGGATTTTGGTGACGGCAATACGTCAACCCTATTAAATCCATCGCATACTTATACCATATCCGGCATTTTCAACCCCACACTTTTGGTTACCGGTAATGGCGGCTGTACAGATAGTTTAAGCAAAATAGTTACCATACAAGGTCCATCTGGCGAAATAACTTATGGGCCCGCATTGGGCTGCACACCTTTAACTGTAAGCTTTTCCACAAAAGCTACCAATACCGACTTTTATACTTGGGATTTTGATGATGGTTCTACTTCTTATGGTACAAATGGTACAGCAAGCCATACTTATGTGTTAAGTGGCAGCTATTTACCCAAAATAATATTGGCCGATTCTGCTGGCTGTAAAATTCCTATTTATGGCGATGATAGCATTTATGTAAAGAGGTTGGTGCCGCATATTGAAGATTTGCAGCATTATATTATTTGCGATTCAGCCGTTGTTTTCTTTATCGATTCAACTGTATCAAACGATACGCTTAAATCATTTTTATGGAATTTTGGGGATGGGCAAACATCTACCTTACAAAACCCGACGCATAATTACGCGGCAGTTGGTAATTATGTGGCCAGTTATACGGTAACCACCGTTTCTGGCTGCATCGGTTCAGATACTTTACACATCCCGATTAAAGTTGTGCCCGGACCGAAAACGTTAATTGTTGGACCTGATTCGGTTTGCATTACCAGTCAAGTTCAGTTCGCTGGCCAATGGCTTAACCAAGATACATCGACCATACATTGGAAGTGGGATTTGGGCAACGGCCAAACCAGCAATCTTCAAACGCCATCGTTACAAACTTATCCGGCCGCGGGTTTATACCATATTATTTCAATTACCACAAATGGCTCAGGTTGTGCGGATACGGCCAAGCACGATGTGGATATTTTGCCGTTGCCGATTGTAGATGCAGGGCCACACAATGTTATATGCTTGGGCAATACGGATACATTGTGGGCTTTGGGGGCAATAACTTATACTTGGCGGCAACACCCATCGCTCAGTTGTATCAATTGTCAAAATCCTTTGGCCAAACCAAGTGCTAATCAAATGTATTGGGTAACGGGAACAGATTCGCACGGTTGTTCATCGGCAGATTCTGTTTTGGTAAGGGTAAAGCAACCTTTCCCAATGGGCATTGGCCCAGGCGACACATTATGCGTTGGTCAAACCTTCCGTTTATTGGCTACGGGCGCAGAATTATATATCTGGTCGCCCACCCAATTTTTAAATAACCCTACTGTGCCTAACCCTATTGCAAAGCCCGATAGTTCCATTACTTATCGTGTTATTGGCTACGATTCACTAGGCTGTTTTGAAGATACAGGTTACATCAGCTTGAAAGTATACCCTTTGCCAACGGTTGATATTGTTGAAACCCAAATTACCGTAACCGCAGGAAGCAATACCCAATTGCACTCAAGCAATTCGGCCGATGTGGTTCATTTACACTGGTCGCCACCGGTTGGCTTATCGTGCGTGGCTTGCGAAAACCCGATTGCCTCACCAAAAGAAAATACCACTTACACGCTTACCGTAACCAATGAAGGCGGCTGTACGGCACAGGACAAGGTAGATGTAATGGTATTATGTGGTGATGGCAACGTGTTTATTCCCAATACGTTTTCGCCAAATAACGATGGTGCGAATGACGTTTTTTACCCTAGAGGAAAAGGGGTATATTCCATAAAAGGTATGCGCATATTTTCGCGGTGGGGGCAGCTGATTTTTGAAAAGACAAATTTCCAACCAAACGATATCAACAGCGGGTGGGATGGAACTTTCCAAGGAAAAAAATTAACGCCTGATGTATTTGTTTATATCATCGATGTGATTTGTGAGAACAACCAATTGTTTACATTGAAAGGAAACGTAACCTTGTTAAAATAACTTCTTTAATTGCTGGCGCTTTTTAATATCTGACAACTACGGTTGTTTTTTTAGAAAATCTGATAACTCCACAATATGGTCGGTGTTTATAAAATCAACTTTTAAACCCACCATTTGTTGCCAAGCATATTCGGTGTCAGGCGCATCCCAAAAACGGATTTTTTTGTTTAGTCGGTGGGCTTTGTTAATGCAAGCGTCCAACACTGCCTTATCTTTTGCCGGAATATTTTCAACACCGTTCCATTGCGTATATTTTTTTAAGTCATCGCTAAACATGCCAATCTTTTTAAGATCATTGGTAGCGTAGTTTTTTGAAATATTTCCATCAAACAAAATAAAAGATGGATAGATGTGATAGGTTGAATCTGCTGGTCTATTACCCGTAATAACAAATTTAATTTTAGCGGAATGGATTAATAAAGGATAAGCTGCTAACATTTTAACCAACCTATTAATGGTAGGTAAAGCCGCTGTTTTTACATCGATTAACAATTGTAATTCAAGCGAATGATTTTTATAAGGATAACCATTGTTTGTTTCGACTGCTTTATTTAGCGGCTCAAGGTATAATTTTTCTAACGTGCGTTTATACACAATATCTTTTATGGTATGGCCCACAATCAGCGAATCGTTCCACAAAAAAATATCGGCTTCTATTGAACCAAAGTTTTCGTTATAAGCTGTTACGAAAGGACATTTATTTTCATAATCGTTGTGCGAGTGTGCATTAGCAATTGTATATTTTACTGGTTGTGCGTTTAATATAATTACAGTCAGCAAAAAAATAATTGTAGTAAAAACAATTTTATTAAAAGCAATAAGCATCAGATGCGATAACGTCTTATTATTTGTTTTCATACCATTATATTATTATTTTAAAAGAAGTAGAAAGCTATTTTTATAATGCGCAAAGTTGTACCTGATTATAGAACCGTTTTTCAATTCATAATAAAATAAGATTGGAATTCATACAACATGTACTCAGTAAAATGGGTCAGAAAAATAATATCAAATTGATTATCATTTTTCTGCCAACATAAATCCCCCACCATTTTTCCTCGCCATTTACAATGGTCGATAATTCATCTTTCAACGCATTTATCTTGCAATTTTATTTTTTTGAAAAAAGATTGCAAACTTAACCGATTCGCTTTTTTATCTTTTAAATATTGATACGTAAAAAAATATACCTTTCGCCCTTAAACAAAAAAAATAAACATGCAAATCTTTGAATATTGGTGGCTGTTTGTCATCGCTCTTATAATTTTTAGTGGATTGGTAACCATTAACCAAGGTACAATTGGTGTAGTAACCATGTTTGGCAAATTTCGCAGGATACTTAAGGCCAGGATTAAATTTTAAAATACCTGCTTTTAGAACAAATTTACAAAAAGGTAAGCATTCAAAACCGTAGTGTAGAGCTTGAATTTCAGGCAGTTACCATTGATCAAGCAAATGTTTATTTTAAAACCATGTTGCTGTACAGCGTTTTAAACCAAGATGAAGAAACCATAAAAAACGTAGCCTTTAAATTTATTAGCGATAAAGATTTGATGCAAGCGTTGGTACGTACGGTTGAAGGCAGCATCCGTGCATTTGTGGCTACCAAAAGGCAATCTGAAATCTTAAGCTTACGTAAAGATATCGTTGATTTTGTGAAAGATCAAATCGATCACCAATTAGAAAGTTGGGGTTATCATTTGCAAGATTTGCAGATCAACGACATTACTTTCGACAAGGCAATTATTGATAGCATGAGCCGCGTGGTGGCCAGTAACAACCTAAAAGCTGCAGCCGAAAATGAAGGCCAGGCTTTGTTAATCACTAAAACCCGTGCTGCAGAAGCGGAAGGTAATTCTATAAAAATTGCGGCCAATGCCGAAAGGGAAGCCGCTATGATGCGGGGACAAGGTGTTGCGCTTTTCCGCCAAGAGGTTGCAAAAGGTATGAGCGAAGCTGCCAACGAAATGAAACAGGCCAATTTGGATACCAACGTTATTTTGTTTAGCATGTGGACCGAAGCCATTAAAAACTTTGCTGAATATGGTAAAGGCAATGTTATTTTCTTGGATGGCAGCGCCCAAGGCATGGAAGCCACTATGAAACAAATTATGGCCATGCAACATGTGAAAGAAATAAAAAAAGAAGATAAAGGGTAAAAGTAGGCGTTTGGTAGATGGCGGATGGCAGTAACCCAAAAGGTGGAAGGTTGATAGATTACGGATGGCAGTAACCGCAAACTATTGTATTCATTATCAACCGGACAATCACCATTTCGTCATCATTGCGATCCGTCATCTAGCAACCGCCATTGAACTAACTGCCATCCGCCATCAACAACAGTCATCTTATTTTATGAGTTATAATTATTTACCGCTCGACCATACGCCTACCAGTTTTCAACAAATAAAAAATTTATTGGCTTATCAACAATTAGTGTCCATTACGTTTGCAGGTTACGAAGCCATTGGAAAACAACGGGAAATATGGGATAAAAAGCAAGCCTCAGCCGAAACAAATGCCGCAGAATTATTGCAAGCATACGGTGAAGGGGAGGGCGAAAAAGTGCCAAAAGAATTGGTAAAATTGATGCTAGCACTAAAAGTAAAAAGTTTGAGCTTGGGCAGAAGCGGCGTAAAAAACGAAACCGTACAGCGGTTGATGGATATGCATAATAACGATGTAATCCCAATTATTTACACGCATGGTTTAGCATTAGGACAAATGAATTTGCCATTAATCGGCAAGGGCGAAGTAACACATCAAAACAAAACGCATAAAGGCGAAGCATTGGAAGAATTGATGGGCTGGAAACCATTGCAATTAAAAAACGAAGAGGTTTTTGCTTTGATTACCGGCAATCAATTTATTGTTGCTTATGGTTTATATTGTTTGATAGAAACAGAAACATTATTACAAAAAACAATAACAATCATCGGCAGCCCAGCCAATTATTTTCAGGCGGTAAAAGATGCTTTTGATTATGTGTTGAACATTTTTGTAAAGGCCCTTAACACAGATTCTGAAAAGTCGGGAATGGCTTTGGAACACCTTGATTATGCCGGTTATGAACTGGCTTTGCCACTCGATTTTTTGTCGGTTGCCATTGCAGGGCTTGTAAATATGTACATCCAAACGGCACCACCAACCTTGCCAAAAAAATACATGACTGAAAGTTTGTTGAACGAAATAAACCTACTGTGTTCTCCGGCTTCCATTCATTTATTGTCAGCAGAAAGTGCAGGAGTTAAATGTCTTCAAATCATTAAAAACGCGATGGAAATAATTAAAAATTAAAAGTAAAAATAAAAAGGATAACAAAAACAACCCTGTTATTGTATATGAGTCTTGGTTTTATTTTTACTTTTTACTTTTTACTTTTTACTTTGAATATGCTTTCCATCCAATATCCGCATTTTGATTTCCGTATAAAAACGGTTGATCAAAAGGATGTGATTTTTTGTACCATCCGCAAGCAATGGCTGGTATTAACGCCAGAAGAGTGGGTGCGGCAAAACTTTGCGCAGGTATTATTACAATTACAAAAAGTGCCATCGTCTTTCATGGCCATGGAAAAAGAAATGATGCTGGGCGATTTAAAAAAACGCTTCGATATTTTGGTATACGACCGTAACCACAAACCTTGGTTAATGGTGGAATGTAAATCGCCCGAAGTGCCGCTTGATGATAAAGTGTTGCATCAAATATTGCGGTATAACCAACAAATGCAAGTTCAATTTATTATTATTACCAATGGCAGTTTTACAAAATGCTATCAGTTAAAACCTGAGTTTAAAATGATGGATATTTTGCCAGAATTTATTTAAGTCACCAAAATAAAAACAAGACAGCACTAAGCCCAAATTAATTTGATATTTTAATGATTCATTTCCGCAAAACATTTTCTTTTTAATAAAATATTCAGATATTTACAATAACTAATTGAATGTAAATGAAGACAGTAGCGGATGTATTGAAGGAGAAAACAAGCAGTTTTAATTTTATTGGTCCAGATGCATTGGTAAAAGAAGCATTGCAGTTATTGAATTTGGTAAACCTTAGCTATCTGGTAGTAATAAAAAATGATGAATACCAAGGCATTTTTAGTGAACGGGATTATACTAGAAATGTTTTATTAAAAGGCCGCAGCAGTGAAACCACAACTGTTAAAGAAGTAATGACGACCGACTTGCCAATGGTATCGCTGGATGACACGGTTGAAACCTGCATGCATTTGCTAAACGAGCATAAAACCCGCTACCTGCCTGCATTTTACGATATGCGTTTTATGGGCGTCGTAACAATCAACGATGTGCTGCGCCAAGCCATTGCCAACAAAGAAGATATTTTCGACCAACTGAATAGCGATGGCGGTGATCCGGTATTTTAAGTAGTAATTGATAAATAGGCAATTAAGTAATTGGGCATTTTTTTTTTAATAATAGCAACCTACTTACTTAATTACCCATTTACCTAATTACTATGTTGAAACCGATTCCATCATTCAAGTTTGCCCTTCGATTTATGGTATTTCCGCCATTTCTCAATCACCGATTGCATATCCTGCGGAAGTTCGCTGTCAAATAAAAACCGTTCGCCGGTTGTTGGGTGTTCAAATCCTAAGGTTTTGGCGTGCAAAGCTTGCCTGGGGCATAATTCAAAACAATTGTCAACAAATTGCTTGTATTTCGTGTAAACGGTTCCCTTTAAAATTTTATCGCCACCATAATGGTCATCGTTAAAAAGCGTGTGCCCAATATGTTTCATGTGCACCCTAATTTGATGTGTACGGCCGGTTTCTAACACACATTCCACCAAAGTGGTGTAATGAAAACGCTCCAGCACTTTATAATGTGTAATTGCTTCCTTGCCATTTTCCCCCGAAGGATCGGCCTCAAAAAGTTTGCGATGACGGGCATTTCGGCCAACATGTGCATTAATGGTGGCTTCGTTTTCTTCCATATCACCCCAAACCAAAGCCACATAAGTGCGGTCGATAGTGTGGTGAAAAAACTGTTTAGCTAAGTTTTTTAAAGCGGCATCCGTTTTAGCCATTAGTAAAAGACCACTGGTATTTTTATCGATGCGGTGCACCAAACCGAAACGCGGCAAGGTTTTATCAGAAATGGTAGGATCTTTTTGTTGTAAATAGTAAGCGATACCATTTACCAAAGTGCCGCTATGGTTGCCGCTACCAGGGTGCACTACCATGCCCGGTTTTTTATTAACGATTAAGATGGCATCGTCTTCGTACACAATATCGATGTCCATTTTTTCGGGAATAATGTCGGACGTGTCGGGTTCTTCATCGGTAAAAACCACAATTTCATCCAGCGCTTTTACCTTGTAATTGCTTTTTATTTCCTTGCCGTTCACCATAACCATTTTATTTTCAATGGCTTGCTGAATTTTATTGCGGGTAGCACCCTCAATGCGATTCATCAAAAATTTATCGATGCGATAAGGTTCTTGGCCTTTGTCTGTAACAAAAACATGGCGCTGGAAAAGGGTCTCTTCAGGTTCACCTGAATCCGTTATTTCTTTATTTATTGGGTCGTTCATCTTAAAAGTAATTGGGTTGAATAAGTAATTGAGTAATTTAGTTTGATATTTTCGGTGGTTTTATTGGCCAATTACCTAATTACTCAATTACCTACTTACTTATTTACTTGTTGCATTTTGAATTAATTTCGCAATATAATCTTTGATATGGAAAAGCAGGTGGTTTTGGTGGAAGAATTGGGAATAAGGCCGTACGAAGAGATTTGGGCTTACCAAGAAAAGTTGTTGAAGCAAAATACAGATTTAAAACAAGAGAATCGCCAGTTGTCAATTGCCAATGGCGAAAATGCGATTTCGGGATTGTCAATCGCCAACGACAAAACTTCAACCGTTAACCATTTATTATTATTGGAGCATCCTCCGGTTTATACACTCGGCAAAAGCGGACATGAATCCAATATTTTGATTTCTGAAGCCGAACGCGTTGAAAAAGGAATCGAATATTTTAAAATAAATAGGGGCGGTGATATTACTTTCCACGGTCCCGGGCAACTGGTGGGTTATCCTATTTTAGACTTGGAAAAATTTACGACAGACTTGGGAAAATACCTTCGGAATTTAGAAGAAGTGATCATTCAAACCATTGCTGCGTATGGTTTGCACGGCGAACGCTCTGTCGGTGAAACGGGTGTGTGGCTGAATCCCGGCAAAAAAGGATTGGAGCGAAAAATATGCGCCATGGGCATCCGTTGTAGCCGTTGGATAACCATGCACGGCTGGGCATTGAATGTAAATACTGATATGCAATATTTTGATTACATTATTCCCTGTGGCATACAAAATAAACAAGTAACCAGTTTGCAAAAAGAATTAGGCTACGCATTAGACATGGCCGAAGTGATGACGGTTTTAAAATCAAAATTTGAAGAAGTGTTTAATGTGGAATTGATTGCTAACAAAAAGCCGTCAACCTTGGATTTTCATGAATGTGAAGTTCAAGTAGAAGGTTGACAACTTTGCTATTTAAGGCAATTCTGCAAATTGTCCCCTATATCTTGAAATTTTCCAAGCCCAATAAATTAATACAAATTGTAAAGGAAAACGGATAATAGCAATCCATAAATCAATTCCGCCTTTTGGTAAAGCGTTCACAATCATTTGGATGTGAAAAGTAAAGAAAACAATCAACATTGCAATGATCAGCCAAGCGGCAGCTTTTCTGGTGCCTGCAGGCAATAATAATATGCCCAATGTTATCTCAATTACGCCGCTGATAAAAATCAATTCCATGGGAAAAGGCAAGTAATACGGCATCGGTGCCCTGTAAAATAAAGGATGCACAAAATGATTGATGCCTGCCGCCACATACAATAAAACCATTAAACCAAGCGAAACCTTCTTTTTCATGTTGATTGATGTATGGTAGGCATAAAAAAGGAATTGCTGATAAAGTTTTTGAAGCAAAAAAATCGAAAAGATTAATTCAAAAAAACGTAGCTGTAAAAATGAAAAAAAAGTTGTAATAGATTTTACAATGATAATGGCGAAACAATTGTAAACGGTTTGAAGGCAAATAAAATATTTAAATGCTTCGTTGTGCAGTCCATTTATAACTGGTCTATTTCGATATCTTTCCTAATTTAATTTTTTATTGAAAAAATCAATCGTGCGTTGCCAGGCAAGTTCTGCCGCTGCTTTATCGTAACGCGGGGTGGTATCGTTATGAAATCCATGATTCACTTTCGGGTAAACATAACCTGTATATTCCTTTTTATTGGCTTTCAAAGCAGCCTCATAAGCTGGCCAACCTTCGGTAATACGGGTATCAAGTTCGGCATAATGAAGCAGTAAAGGTGCATGTATTTTTGGCACATCTTCAGCGGCAGGCTGGCTTCCATAAAAAGGCACCGATGCTGCTAGGTCGGGAAGGCGCACTGCCATCATATTGGCAATGCCTCCGCCAAAACAAAATCCTACCACGCCTACTTTGCCATTACAATCCTTATTGTTTTTTAGGTACTCGAAGGCAGCGATAAAATCTTCCAGCATTTCATTTTTGTCGCGTTTGGTTTGCAGCTCACGGCCGGCATCGTCGTTTCCGGGATAACCGCCTAATGGCGTTAGGGCATCTGGCGCAATAGAAATAAATCCGGCAAGCGCAACACGGCGAGCAACATCTTCAATGTAAGGGTTTAATCCGCGGTTTTCGTGTACTACAACCACCCCGCCCATTTTTTTGTCAGCATCTGCCGGCATACAAAGTAAGGCTTTCATGCTACCTCCGCCTTTTGGCGAATCATAATGGATATATTCAGATTTCAATTTGGGATCATCGGCGGTTGTTTGTAAAGTTCCCTTGTAATCGGGCATAAGGAAACCCATCAGGGAAGTTACCGTAAGTCCGCCCACGGCGTAAATGGAAAGTTTTTGTACAAAATCCCTACGGGAAACGCGACTATGTGCATAATCATCATATAAGTCAAATACTTCCTGTTTAATATCTTCTTTTTTTATATGGCTCATGGTATTTCTTTTTGTTTTTAAAGTTAGGAAAAACATAGGAAAAACATATTCCGCAAGAAACAAGTCAATAATAATTAGAGTGGATTTAGGCTCTTTTATCCAAAAATATTTTTTAATGAAATTAGTTTGACCGATGGCATCACAATTAGGTTAAGTTCCCAAAACGATGCAATGAAAGTTTAGAAATGAAGGAGAGATAACAAAACCTGTCGATTGATAATTGATGGGATATGGGAAGCAATTAGTCGTAACCCAGCGTAATACTGTCAAACAAATTGATTGTTCCATATCACACAGTTATATGATGCCCAAGTCCTTACCCTCCTAATACATCCACTCAAAACTGAAAATTTCATAAAATAAGATTATAAAGACGATTTTTTTTTCTATAAATATGGTTGACTGTAGTCCGTTTACTACTTTTATATCAATTGTTTACGCATAACAAAAAAATATTTTCTTTTTTATAAAATGTTAAATTATTTGACTTATTCTTGCATTTTATCACCAAACAGACATCCTTTATGCAAGCAAACAATCTTCCCCTGGCCGGAGCCGCTCCCCTTGGCAACCCGGCAATAAAACGGTCCACCGTTTATCCCCGCCCGTCGATAGGGCGGTGCCTATCGACCTAAAACTTATTTTCTTTTTATAGCCCGGTACCGGCATATCCCGCCGTTGCCCGCCCCCAATTGTTTACATCCGATATTTCTATGCTGTTTTAAACCAACGGTAAAAATATTGTATGCGTAAACGTGTCGGACAAATAAATTATCGGCTACCCCTTCTTCCCCCGCAAAGCGGTAGCTTCCCCGTATTTAAAACCAGGCCGAGCGCCATATCCGGCGGCAAGGATGCCGCGGTACCTACCCGTGCCGGCGGCACATCAAAAACAAAACCCATATATATGCGACCTATCAGACCTGGCCGTTTGGCCATGGCATGCCTTTTCATGGCGGTGCTTTCCGCCCCCGTGTTTTCATACGCCCAGACAAATACCATCTGCGGCACCGGCCCGACACCGGCCGGCTGGGTGACGGTTTCTTTCGGCCCCCTGTGCGACAGCAGCGGCAACCGGTCGCGGACGGTGCAGAAGATCGACGGCCTCCCCGCCGGGGCCACCGTCACCATCTGCGACAACGATATGCCGCCCCCCGGCTGGGCGACGGTCTCGTGGGGCGACTCCACGGCAAGCATAGGGCGGCACGCGGTCCACAGGCGCACCGTCGAGAACCTGAACGGGCTGCCGCCCGGCACCACCCTCACGGTGTGCGGCTACGACCTGCTGCCCACGGGCTGGGCGGTCGACAACATGGGCGGCACCTGTGCCACCGTGAACGGCACCGGTTTCCGCAGCATGACGGTCAGGAAGCTCTGACAACCTTTTTAAGATACTTTCCCGACAAACCATAAAAACCTTCCCCGATGGACAAGATAAGAACAACCCTCCTCCTTTCGGCGGCCCTGCTGGCCGCCAACGTGCGTGCCCAGAACTGGTCGACGGCCGGCAACGCCGGCACCAGCCCCGGCAGCAATTCCGTCTCGCAGGCCGTGGACGGCAGTTTCGTCGGCACAACCGACAACAGCAGCCTGGTGCTGGGCACCGGCTGGGCCAAACGCGCCGTCCTCGACCTGCAATCGAATATGTGGGGTGGCAGCTATACGGCCCCGATGCCGGCCGGCGTGGGCAACTGCTTTGCCTGGGGCATCGGCAATGCATTCGTCTCCCCCGCCAACAATTCAGCGGCCTTCGGCTACCAGAACAGCCTAAACGCCGCCGCATGTTTTGCCACGGGGCAGGGCAATATATTGGGGCCGGCGGCAAACTACGCCTCGGTGTCCGGCTACGGCAACGCCAACAACGCTAGTACGGGCTTTGCCGCGGGGCAGTACAACTCGTTGGGCCAAACGGCGGGCGCGGGGGCGGTGTTCGGCCTGGGCAACCACAACGATGCGAGCCTGGGCTTCGTCACGGGGCAATGGAACACGCTTTCCGCAACGGCGACCGGCGCCGTGTCCTTCGGCTACTTCAACCAGAACGATGCCCCGAGGGGCCTCATAACCGGGCAGCAGAACACCCTTGCCGCCACCGCCGTCAACAGCGTGGCCATGGGTACCTACAACGGCGCCTCCGGCAGCAACAGCTTCGCCCTCGGCTGGGCCAACTTCGCGGCCGGCAACAGCTCCATGGCCATCGGCGCAAGTGCCACCACCACCGCCGACAACCAGTTCGCGGCCAATTTTGCCGGCGGCTACAGCATGATGGGCGGCAGGGTCGGCATCGGCACGGCGAGCCCGCAGGCCAAGCTCGAGATCGCCTCGGGTACCGCCAACAACAGCGGCCTGAAGCTCACCAACCTCACGTCGGCCTCGCCGGCGGCCACCGTGCCGACGGCAACGTTGGGCGTGGACGCGGGCGGCAACGTGGTGACGGTGGCGGGCGGCAGCACCACAGCCGCCAACAACTATATGCCTTCCTACCGGGGCAGCGTCTCGGCGGCCGCCATGACAAACACGTTCAACCTACCGGTGAACCCCGCCTACCAGCCGGACGGCACCGCGACCCTGAACATGATAACGGGGGACCCCGCCGGCGGCGGCGGGTTCGGGATGCTGGACGCCCCCTTCATCGCCTCGCCCACCGTATGGCTCTACGCCAACCAGCACAACGCCTTCACGGTCGCCATCATGAACAGTTCCACCAGGGACGCCAACAACGTCGGGCACCCGGAACTCGTGGGCGACAACCTAGTGCCGGTGCTACAGGTGAGGGAGACGGGCAACGTCCTTATCGGCAAGACAACCCAGTCCAACCTTTCCTACAGGTTGGACGTGGCCGGCCCGATCAGGGCTGACAAGGTGACCGTGAACATGGGCGGGGCGGACTTCGTGTTTGATCCATCCTTTAAACTGAGGCCGCTGGCGGAAGTGGAAACCTATGTAAAAAACAACAAGCACCTGCCCGGCGTCGCACCAGCCGCTGAGATGCAGAAGGACGGGGTAGAGGTGGGCGAGTACCAAACAAGACTGCTACAGAAGGTGGAGGAACTGACGCTTTACATGATAGAGATGAAAAAGGAAAGCGAAAGGCAGCAGCAAGAGATCGAAGGTTTGAAAAATCAATTGTCCAAACAAACAAAATAATATCCCGTGAAAAAAATACTGCTATTTGTAGTTGCTTCTTTATTTTCTATCAGATCCTTTGCACAGAACTGGTCGCTGTCCGGCAACAGCGGTACCAATTCGGCGATACATTTTATCGGAACCACCGACAACCACCCATTGGTCTTCAGACAGAACGGCTATTTTGCGGGGATACTGGACAGTGCCCGTTATAACACAGCTTTCGGGCTATATAGCCTGAATCTCTACCAGCCAACCTTTACGGGGATATACAACACTGCTTTTGGTTCCCAGGCGCTCAGGAACGTGACTACCGGCAGCTCGAACACGGGCATCGGCCTTAACGCCCTTGGATATAATACGACCGGGGGCTTCAATACGGCCGTGGGCCACGGCGCCAACGGTATAAACTATACGGGCAACTATTCCACTTCTATCGGTTATGCAAGCATGGGCAACTCAACGGGAGGCGACTACAACACAGCGATCGGATATGGCAGTCTTGGCAACAATGTGAACGGTTCCGGCAATGCTGCGCTTGGTGCAAATGCAGGGGGTATGGCCACCAACTATGGCATCTTTATCGGCGACTCTGCCTATGGAGCGGGCAACGGGGGCAACTATAACATCGCCATCGGATACAACGCATATAAGAACGGGTATTTTTCATCCAGCAATATAGCCATAGGAGACCAAGCGATGTACAATGCCAATAACGTATCGTATTATAACACCGCCATCAACTACCAGTCACTGTACAACGTAACAACGGGATCGTTCAATTTTGCCGCAGGCTATCAGTCACAATATTCCAATACAACGGGAAGCCACAACATATCATCTGGTTATCTGTCGCTTTATAGCAACACAACCGGTTCGAACAATATAGCATTGGGCAGCAATGCCGGCTACAATGCCACGGGGTCGAACAACACGGCCATCGGGGCCAATACCAACCTGGTATCGGCCACGGCCTCCAACCAGTTGAACATCGCCAACGCCATCTTCGGCACCGGGCTAACGGGCAGCGTTACCAACCCTACAGGTAATATAGGCATCGGGACTTCCAGCCCGCAGGCAACATTCGAAGTCAATTCGAACACAACGGGTACCAGTGGCCTCCGTTTGACAAAACTTGTTTCCACTAACGGCATCCAGCCCATCGGCGTGGATGCAAACGGCAATGTTGTTGCCGCAGGTGCCGTTACTAACACCAACTGGTCTTTGACGGGCAACAGCGGCCTGACCGCCGATAATTATATAGGCGCTTCCGATAATTCGCCTGTATCAATCCGGCAGAACAATACTAATATTTTCCAAGGGCTTCCCAACAATAACATAGGGGTTGGTAATTCCTTTTATGGCATAGACTATCAAGGAGGAAACAACAAATCATCGGATAACCTTGCGTTTGGTTTAGGCAGTTTACAGACTTCCAACAACATGTATCAGAATATTGGGTTGGGCAGGTCAAGTTTTTATGACGGCGCCACCGATTCAAATTCCATCGCAATAGGGTTTGCAGCTTGGCAAAGTGCACATCTTATAAATAGGAGTACCGTAATGGGTTATAATTCCGGCAATAGCGGCTCCAATTTAAATGATGTAATAATTGTCGGCAACAATTCTGGGCTCAACGCAGGAAATATCTCGAACGGAATAGTTTTTGGCAACAATGCGAGTCTTATAGGTAGTAATAGCCTCAATATCAGTAATGTGCTGTTCGGTACCGGACTTATCTCCACTTCATATGGTTCCCCGGCAGGCAACCTCGGTATCGGTACTAGCACCCCGTCTACAAAACTCGAGGTCACATCCGACAATGCGAACACCAGCGGGCTGAAACTGACCAACCTCACGTCGGCTTCGCCGGCGGCGACCGGCACGGTGCAGCCCATCGGCGTGGATGCTAGCGGCAATGTGGTGACCGCTCCCGGCACCAACGGCAATTACCTGCCTTTAACAGGGGGTGCTTTAACCGGCAATCTAAATGTGGCCGCAAACATGCAATCCCTCAGATATTTCAATATCACGTTAACCGGTAGCAACTCCAGAAATTCTTTCCAATCTTTTAATACCAACGAGACCACCATATCATCAGGTTGGGTTGCTGCGGATTTTGGTGGTAACGGTACCGAGGACAGGGTAGTGCTCGGCAGCGGCCACACAGGCCAAGCCGTATTGGGAGCACATAACCATTTACTCAATTCATGGTCAAATTTACTGATAAACCCCGATGGCGGAAATGTTGGTATCGGGATAACGGTACCCCCTAACGAAAAGCTGGTAGTAAATGGCAATGTGAGATCGACACGGTTTTATAACTCCTTTTTGTCGGGCAGCAACGGTTATCTTTCCAAAAATTCTTTCCAGTCTTTTAATACCAACGAGACCAGTTTGACACCCGGTTGGGTTGCAGCGGATTTTGGCGGTAACGGTACCGAGGACAGGGTGGTATTGGGTAGTGGTTTTGGGGGCAAGGCTATCCTCGCCGGTCATAAAAGCGGCCTTGATGGTTGGTCGGACCTCAGCATAAACCCCGGCGGTGGCAATGTGGGTATCGGTACCGCTGCACCGTCAACAAAGCTAGAGGTTGCTTCTGGTATTGCCAACACCAGCGGGCTGAAATTAACCAATCTCACGTCGGCTTCCCCGACAGCTACCGGTACCGTGCAGCCCATCGGTGTGGATGCAAGCGGCAACGTGGTGGCTGTTGCGGGCGGGAATACCGCGGCGGTCAATAACTATATGCCCTCTTATCAGGGCAGCGTATCGGCGGCCACCATGACCAACACCTTCAACCTGCCCGTCAATACCGCCTACCGCCCGGACGGGACCGCGACCCTGGACATGATAACGCCGGACGGCGGTGCCGGCGGCGGCTTCGGGGTGCTGGAGGCCCCGTTCATATCCTCGCCCGTGGTATGGCTCTACGACAACCACCACAACGCCTTCACGGTGGCCGTCAAGCACTATACCGACCCCCAGGTTGCAAACCCGATGACGGTGGCCGGCGACCACATGGAACCCGCCCTCCAGGTGAGGGAGACCGGCAGGGTGCTGATAAAGAAGACCTCCGCCTACTTTTCCGACAACACCGTCACGACCGACTACCTGCTCGACGTGGCGGGCAACGTGAGGGCCAACCAGGTAACCGTGAACACCACGGGGGCGGATTTCGTGTTCGAGCCTTCCTATAAACTGGAACCGTTGTCCGAACTGAAAAGCTACGTGGAGAAGAACAAACACCTGCCGGGCATCGCACCGGCGGCGGAGATGCAGAAAAACGGCACGGAAGTGGGTGAATCCCAGACCAAACTGTTGCAGAAAGTGGAAGAGTTAACCTTGTATATCATATTGCAGGACAAGAAGATCACGGAACAGGAGGGTATGATAAAAGCCCAGAAGGCGGAAATGGTAGCCAAAGCAATGGTCCAAGAAGCCCGTATAACAGAAATGGAGCAAAAGCTCCAACAATTGTTGAAACCGTCCCAGACCGAAAAGCAATAGCACCGGATGCCAAACCCAGTACAATACCCTAAGTGTTCCCGCACGTCCCTTTGCCTGTTTATGGCATTGTTGGCATTGAGCGTGCGTGCCCAAACGGGCGGCAAGGTAGGCGGTGGCAACCCGGACATTTTCCGTTTTTGGGACAAACCCCCAACCAAGCAGCAAACCCCTGGATACACCTTCGGCCAACATACCGACACGGTACTTTCCACCGAAGACATGGCGGGCTTCGCCGCCCAACGGTTCGCGGGTGCGACCTTTTTCCACCCCGTCTTCCAGCAGATAGGGAAGCATTACGGGCTGCTGACGGTGTTTATAAAATATAACGGTGGGGGAAAACGGGCAACGCAAACAAAGGGCCCAAAACAGCCCCTTGACGACCCGGCAACCGCCTACCTGAAAGACCACCAGAAATACATGACTGCCCCCACGTGGCTGGACGGCTACGGGGGCACGTTCTTCCGGCCGTTCACAAAAGAGCTCGGCAAAGGCTATTCCATGCTGTCGGTGTATATAAAATACGACGGGAGCGGCGGGGTGCCCGAAGAACCGGTACCGGCCAAGGCGCCGTTCCTGCAGCTGCACGGCAACATCGCCTATACCTTCGACTACCGCTCAAGGCTGGACACGCCGTTCGCGGCGGTAAAC
>CAWJTH010000209.1:0-55695 GCA_963845495.1 uncultured Chitinophagaceae bacterium | reverse complement strand
TGTTCTTCATTTTTTAATAATACTGCAAATTATTGCAAGACACTAATGATCCGTTTTCTAATCCGTGCTTTTTCCGTTTTATCCGTGCTATCCGTGTACCATCCTGCTAGGCAATCAAGGTTGCTTTTCTTCAGTCGTCACACTGGTTTTAGTTTTACTTTTTTTTCTTGACAAAAAAAAGTAACAAAAAAAGTCAAGGCTGTCGAAAGAAAAGGCTTAAAATCCTTCTTCTTGGCCGGAAGAAAAAAAACCCGCCTTATCATTTTTGTAAGTGCAGGTCCCAAAGGGCTCAGACAGTTTTTTCTTCCAAATACAGGCCAAGAAGAAGATTTTAATGCACTTTTCTTTCGAAGGCCGATCTCACTCCCAACTATCCGGCGCTTCCGTTATAATTTTTTTACAATTAAGTATTCAATTTTTTAAAAATCATATCCCTTTCTCCTTGGCCTCGATAACATGGCTATTGCTTCCTTGTCGTTATTGGTGAAAGTTTCTTTTACCGGATCCCAATAAATTTTTCTTTTCAGTTTCATGGCAATATGATGCAATAAACACGCACTGCACGAACGATGACCAATTTCAACGGGCGCAGAAGGCGCTTTTCTTGTTTTGATGCAATCTAGCCAATTGGCATGTTGTTCCGAACTTTCGTATAAATGAATTTCATTCGGGCCAATAACGGATTGCAACATTTTAGGATTGCTTGCATCAATAGGTTTTACACCAGTATTGTCGGCAACAGGGTCGGAATCTGTTATCTTGTAATTTCCACGGGTAGCCCAAAGCCATCCTTCCGTACCAATAAATTTTACACCATTGGGTAATTCGTTAGAAACAATCATGTGCACACCGTTGGCATATAATGCTTCTGTTCTGAAAATTCCATGCACATCCCATAAACCATTATAATTTGGGTCATCGGTGGGGAAAGCGGCTTTTCCCCAAATTTCAGTAGGCCCCGAAAGTTCTGTATCCATTCCCCAGTGTGCCGTATCAATGTGGTGAGCGCCCCATCCAGTGATCATACCTGCACCAAACTGTTCGCAGCGCAACCAGCCCGGCCTGCTGCCAACACTTTTTAATATATTGGCATCTTGTGCATGCACCCTATCTTCTGTATAATAAACGTTAGGCGTTGAGCCTAACCATGCATCGTAATTTAAATTGGAAGGAACAGGCATTTTAATTTTACTACCACCACCGGGGTCGCCAGGCAATCCGACTTCAACTGTTTTCAATTTTCCTATTCTTCCATTTCTTACCAGCTCACATACTTTTTTAAATTGTGGCCATGGATCAATGGAACGCTGCTGGCTTCCCATTTGAAAAATCCTTCCGCTTTTTTTTACTGCATTGCTTAAAATCCGTCCTTCTTCAATGGTTAAGGATGCAGGCTTTTGCAGATACACATCTTTGCCTGCGTTTACAGCATGAACGCCAACAATAGCATGATGATGGTCGGGTAAACTTATATGTACTGCATCAATATCTTTATTTGCTAACAGTTCCTTATAATCATAATACACTTTTATTCCCCAATCGCCTTTTAAGCCGCCGTTAAATGCAGCCGCTTTTTCATAATTGGTTTTAACCGCAGCGGGACCAGCATCTGCACGGTTTTTATCTAGGTCGCAAACTGCTATAATTCTTGCACCGGCATATCTTGCTATTGCTGTCATATCGTGCGAGGTTGAAATGCGGCCGCAGCCAATGGAGGCCACGTTAATCCTGTTGCTCGGTGCATTTTTTCCAAACACACAAGAAGGGACAATGGTGGGAAAACCAACGGCAATCGCTGTTCCTACAGTTGTTTTAACGGTATCGGTTATAAATTTTCTGCGGCCGATAGTTGATTTACTTTCGTTTTCCATTGGCTTTTGTTAATGCAATCGTTTAGAATATTTTTATTGGTTATTTACCAATTGGCTTTAAAAAAGAGATTGATTCTTGAAGCTTGATGACCGACTGTAATCAGTGCGAGAACTTCGAATATGTCAAGCTAAGCTTAGTTTACCATGAGCTTGTCGAAGGGAAGCCAGAGCTGGCAATCCCTTTGACGAGCTCAGGATGACAACGAAGGCCCCCCAACTAGATTGCCACGATTGCCTTCGACAAGCTCAGGCTGACATCAATTTTGACTTTCAAAACAATTTTTAATTTTCCTAAAAAAGCTCCAGTCTAAGTACTAATATCAAACTACTAAGTACTTCGTTTTACTTTTTAAACGTAATCGTTCTTGCTTTTTTCTGTGCTTTCAATGCCAGTTCAGTGGCAAGAAAACAATGGGCTTGTGTCATGGCCGTTTCGGTTCTGTTTATTATGTCATCCACCAAATGTGGCCCGAACGGTAATATTTCGTTGTTGCAATCAATATGTACCATTTCTTTTTTATTGGCCATATATAAATGATTGCCGCCTTTTAGCCCGGAAGCGATATCTGTATTTTTTCTTACTTCAATATAACCATCGGTTCCCAGGATGGTTAATCTGCCATCGCCCCAAGTATCTAAACCATCGGGTGTAAACCAGTCGACCCTTATATAGCCTGTTCCGCCATTTCCACTTAACATTACATCCCCAAAATCTTCGAACAAAGGCTTGTCGGGGTGGTGAACATTTCCTGTTTGTGACATTAGCACTTCTGCTTCGGTAGAACCGGTAAAATGTAAATATTGGTCAAATTGGTGCGAACCGATATCTGTAAGAATGCCGCCGTACCGCTTTTTGTCCCAAAACCAATCGGGCCTTACTGATAAACCGGTGTTGCCAACGCCATTAGCAATGCGGTGCGGTGCAAGGTTTACCGTTTGGATTACTTGGCCTATTGCACCAGCCTTTACCAACTGGCTGGCTTTTTCTGTAGCCTTATTCTCAAAACGCTCACTATACATGATTGAGAAAATCCGTTTTGTTTCTTTCTGCACCTTCCTTGCTTCATCTAGTTGCTCTAAACTTGTAATGCCAGGTTTATCAGATAAATAATCTTTACCATGTTGCATTACTTTAATGCCCAGCGGCGCTCTTTCATCGGGGATGCCCGAACTTAATATCAATTGGATAGCAGGGTCTTCCAGGATTTCATTTTCGCTTTTCGCCAATTTAGCTTCGGGGTATGTTTTTAAAAACTTATCAACCAAATCAGCTTGTTTGGCATACAAGGCCACCAATTCGCCACCGCCCCTTTTTATGGCATCTACCATTCCATAAATATGTGGATGATCGATGTTGATGACTGCAAACTTTATCCGGTTGGGAACAATATCCGGTACTGGTTGGTTTGCCGTTGATTCAAAAAATGCGGCCTTGCCAACCAAGGGAGATAGCACCATGAGGCCTGAAGCTTTTGCGGCATCTTTTAAGAATTCCCTTCTGGGTTTGCTATGGTTTTTCATATAGCGCAATCGTTTAAATTTTTATTTAGTTGATGTTAGTTTAACCCGCTTTTGCCAGCAGCTGTAACCAGTTACGAAAGATTAAATTTACCGAATTAAAGATAAGAAGTTATAAGAGTAATAATATGAAGCTTTTTTATTTGGAGCTGTGCAAAAATTTTTTTTATGAGCAGGAAACTCATTTGCATGCGCTACTTTGCCCCTCGCATCAGCCAAAGTACTCAGATCGTTAAGGTTTGTATTGCGGAGGAATTATCCTGATACTTATGCCGGCGTGTACCGCACCTGAGGCTGGATGAAAGAAAAGTATTAATCTGTGCTTTACAAAATCCCAATGCAAATAAAATAAAGGTTGTATAATTGATGTGACGTACGTCATAAATAAAAGAAGGGTTACCAAATTGGCAACCCTTCTTTATTTCTAGTTACAAGTTTCTTTTTACTTACAAATTTTTACTTACAAAAACAAAACAAGTGATTTTATATGGAACAAACGGAATCTTGGTAAAAAATAAGCGCAAGTTTCACAGAGGCACCCTTCGCCACTTGTGGAGAGGGGCCGGGGCTGAGGTTTTAAGCATCCGCACTCTTCTTATTGTCTTCCAATGTTTGTTCGCGGAGCTTTTGTAGTTTTTCTTCAGAATAGGTAACCCTTGAAATTAATACAAACAACACCGGCACAATAAAAATGGCCAAACCCGTGGCAGCCAACATACCGCCTAATACCGTCCAGCCAATGGTATTACGGGCTACCGAGCTTGCACCCGATGCCAATGCCAACGGTAATACGCCTAATATAAATGCGATGGACGTCATTAAGATGGGGCGTAACCTAAGTTTTACCGCTTCCAATGTTGCAGATATAATCGGAACACCTTTATCAACCCGTTCTTTGGCAAATTCCACAATCAAAATGGCGTTTTTGGCGGACAAACCAATCAAAGTAATCAAACCGATTTGCGCATATACATTGTTGGTAAGCCGAGGAATTAAGGTAAGGGTTAAAATGGCACCGAATACACCAATTGGCACAGCCAACAAAACCGAAAATGGCACCGACCAACTTTCATACAAAGCCGCCAAGAACAAGAACACAAACACAATTGACAAAGCAAAAATGTAAACCGAACTTGAACCAGACTTTAATTCTTGTAAGCTTAAACCTGAAAACTCGTAGCCGTAGCCTTGTGGCAACACTTTTGCGGCGGTACGTTGCAGCGCTTCAATAGCTTGGCCGCTACTATAACCGGTTTTGGAGTTACCATCAATTTCCGCACTTCTATAAATATTAAAATGCGATATCAACGGGGCCGATTCGGTTGGCGTATAACTAACAATAGTACTTAACGGCACCATTTCGCCGCTGGCATTTTTTACATAATAGGCTCCAATGCTTTTGATATCGTTCCTAAAAGCAGTATCTGCTTGGGCTACCACGTAAAAGTTTCTGCCGTAAATGGTCAATTGGTTGATGTAGGTACTACCCATATACATCTGCATGGTGTTGTATACATCAGCCAAATTAATGCCTAGCTTTTTACATTTATCCCGGTCTACATCTACCCTAAAACCTGGCGTGTGGGCGGAGAAAAAGGTAAATGCGCCAGCAATTTCTGGCTGTTTATTCGCCTCGGCAACAAAAGCATTTACCACCCTTTCAAAACTTTTGATGCTATCATTCGACTCACGCTGTTGTATTTGGATACTAAAACCACCCGTGTTACCCAAACCTGGTATGGCCGGTGGCGGAATTACGATAACTTTTGCTTCTTTAATGACGGAAAGACGTTTTGTTAGTTGCACAATAATACCATCTGGCGCCAATAATTGCTCAGTAGATTTTTTGCGCTCGTCCCATGGTTTTAACTGCATGAAGATGGTACCGCTGTTTGATTTAGTAGCAAAACTTACCACGTTTAAACCACCCAACGCAGCATAATGGGCAACACCTGGCACATCTTTTACAATTTTCATCATGCTATCCAACACGGTCAAGCTTCGGCCGGTAGACGATGCTTCCGGAATTTCGTAAGTGATGTACAAACGGCCGTCATCTTCCGTTGGTATAAAGCCTGTTGGTTTGCCTTTAAACAAGAATATATCAGCCACTACAATTAAAGCCAATAACACCACCACCAAAGGCGCTCTTCTTATCCAACCTTTTACGCCCAAGGTATAATTGATACTGAATTTTCTAAAAAACTCATTGAACTTATAAAAGAATTTATTTAAACCTTTTGAGTCTTTACTGATTGTTGATTCTCTTAGCAGCAAAGAACACAATGCAGGGGTAAGCGAAAGGGCAACAAAAGCCGAAATCAATACCGAAATAGCAATGGTAATGGCAAATTGCTGGTACAGCCTACCTACAATGCCTGGAATAAAACCAACTGGCACAAACACTGCTGCCAAAATCAATGCAATGGCAATTACGGGACCGCTGATATCGTTTAAAGCGTGGGCGGTCGCTTCTTTTGGTGAAAGATGTTCGGTATCAATATAATGCTGTACCGCTTCCACCACCACAATGGCATCATCCACCACAATACCAATGGCCAACACAAAACCAAACATGGTTAATGTATTGATGGTAAAACCCAATGGGATAAAAAAGATGAAAGTACCTATAATGGCCACAGGAATTGCCAAAACCGGAATTAATGTAGAACGCCAGTTTTGTAGGAACAAGATACACCACAATTGTTACCAGCAACAGTGCTATCAACAATGTATTTACCACATCGTCAATAGAAACTTTTACCACGGTAACTGATTCAAACGGAACGGACAAATCAATATCGGCGGGAAACGATTTTTTCATTTTCGCCATGGTCTCGTAAACGCCTTGCGCTGTGGTAAGCGCATTGCTGCCCGGCGCCTGGTACACCAACAAGTAAGAAGCCCTTTTTCCATCAACAAAAGAGTTACTGGCATAACTTACTTTGCCCAATTGGATACGGGCAACATCTTTTAAATACACAATTGAGTTTTGCTGCCGGATTAGAACGTACCACGATATTGCCGAAATCTTTTTCGGTTGTTAACCGGCTGTTGGTGAATACAGTAAACTCAAATGCCGTAGTTGAACTTTGGGGCGGAGATGATGGTGGAACCTGCCGCTACCTGCAAGTTTTGTTCGTTAATAGCATTTTGGATATCGTTTGATGTTAACCCAAGTTGTGCTAACTTATCGGTTTGCAACCAGATACGCATACTAAAATTATCTGCACGGCTTAACACGTCTCCCACGCCCGGCACCGTAATAATTGGTCACTCACATATAATGTTAGCATAGTTATCGGTAAAAGGAATACCGTGAGAACCATCAGGTGAATAAATGGCCACCAACATTAAAATGCTTGGGTTTCTTTTTAACGTAGTAACGCCTAGTTTTTGTACTTGGCTGGGCAATGTTGGTAAGGCAATACCTACGCGGTTTTGGATATCAAGTGCAACAATATTTGGGTCAGCGGCGATATCTAAAGTTGCGGTGATGGTGGATTGACCATTATTGGTGCTGCTACTGGCCATGTAAGCAATGCCAGGCACGCCATTCACCTGCGATTCGATAGCCGTGGTAGTGGTTTGTTCAACGGTTTCTGCATCAGCACCGGTAAAATTACTCGTAATCTGTACGGTTGGTGGTGTAATATTGGGATATTGGCTAATTGGCATGTTTAGGATTGCCAATGTACCAACCATTAATATTACAAGCGAGATAACAATAGCGGTTACCGGCCTGCGTAAAAATATATTTGATGACGTCATAATTCGGTTTGTTTCATTTTAAAATCCGAAGGGATGGGTAACTGAGTAAATAAGTAATTAGGTATTAGGTATTAGGTAATTGTGTCTTATAGAATCATAATCATCATCCAGCAATAACTCATTTACCCATTTACTTAATTATTTAATTACTGTTTTTTTGGCGGCCCAACCTGTACCAAAGAACTGTCCCTTAACTTTTGATTGCCTTCTGTTACAATAATCTGTCCTTTTTCAAGGCCATTTTTTACAACTATATTAGCTCCTACCCTTGTGCCTAATTCTACTTTACGTTGCAATGCTTGTTTAGTAGTATCGTTTTTATTTACCACTACAAAAACAAAATTTTCACCCAATTGCTGCGTAATTGCTTTATACGGAATCAACAAACTACTGTCGCCGCCATTGTTTTTGATCAACACATTACAAGTAACGCCTGTTTTTAACAAACGCTGGTGGTTGGGGAAAACCAACCTTGCTTTAATGGTTCCGGTATTTGGATCAACTGCACGATCCAATAAACTTAAATGGCCTGGCCAAGCATATTTTGATTGATCCTGCATTTGAATGGTAAAAACGGAATCCCTTTCAACACCAACTCCTTTGCCCAAATAACCCAAAAAACGTGGAATTTGGCTTTGGTCGATGGCAACATCTACCGCAATCGGATCGTCGGATGAAACGGTATTCAGCAATGTTTGGGGATAAACTGAAGTCCCTACTTTTACCAAGGAAATGCCGATTGTACCATCAAACGGTGCATAAATAGTTGAGTATTTAAGATTGGTTTGCACGCTTGCTACATTGGCTTTTGCAGCATCCACTTGTTTTTTTGCAACCTGCAAATCTGCTAACTGATGATCTAATATTTGTTTGGCAATAGCATCTTGCTTATCCAGCTCAGTGTATCTGTCGGCATCTTGTTGCGCTTTTGCAAGTGTTGCTTTTGATACTTCAAGATTAGCCAAAGCCTGTTCGTAAGCGCCCCCATATTGTTGCTGATCAATCTGATACAACTTTTGGCCTTTAGTTACATGCTGCCCATCTTGAAAAAATATCTGGGTAATATTGCCGGAAACCTGTGGCTTAATATCAACTTGATTTAAAGCCGTTACAGTGGCGGGATAATTGTCATAATAAGTTGCGTCGCCGGTTTGAACTTGATAAACGCCTACAGGTGTGGCCGGTGGTGGCCCTTGTGGAGCAGCTTTTTTTTCTCCGCAAGCTGCAAAGCCAATTAACAAGCTTAAAATGCCAAGCTTAGGTAAGGTATTCTTCATGTTTAAGAGATATTTATTCATAAAATGCTTTTGCTTTATTGGTCATTGGGTAATTGGTAATGGTAATTGGGTAATTGGGTAATTGGGTAATGGTCATTGGGTAATTGGGTAATTGGGTAGTGGTAATTGGTCTTTATTTTAGAATTAAATTCCATTTTTTTCTTGCCATTTACCATATTTACTTAATTACCTATTTACCATTACGGATTGATGGTTCCTAATGCTTTTTCTACATCATATTTACTACTTAATACCTGATAAAGGGCATTAGTATAATTAAATTCGGCCGACCTTAAATCCGTTTCGGCTGTAATCACATCCAAATAGGTTTTAATGCCTTGTTTATATTGCAGCTCAAGTGTATTGTACACGTCTGAGGCTAGATCGTAGTTGTCTTTCAAAATATTATAATCACTTAAATTAGCTTTATAGGTTGAAAGCGCCTGAACATATTCGGTATTAATAGTAGTTTTAAGCGAAATGATATCCCAATCGACCCGCTTTACCTGTAATTCTGCCACTTTTATATCTTGTATTCTTTTACCGCCTTGAAAAATTGGAAGGGTAAATTGTATGCCCGCAAAAGAATTGGAATAAGCCGTTCCATACAGCTTGGCAAAATTATTATTGTAAAAACCACCAATATTATAAGTGCCAAATGCTGAAATATTTGGGATATAGCTTAATTTATAATATTTCAAATTAGCTTCCTGCAAGCTTTTTCTGGTTTTCAATAATTGGTATTCAATACGGCTATCATAATTTACGTCACGGGTAGTATCAATCATTGCTTCACTTACCATTTGGGTACTGTCGTAAACCAAGGTTATATCATTTTTTGGCACATAACCCATTTGCTGTTTTAGCACTGCATATTTCGCTTTCAAAAGTTCTTCATTGCTCTTTTTTTGCGCCTTTGAATTGTTCAGCGAAATAGTAGCACGTTTGTAATCGATCTTATCAACCAAACCTCCTTTGTATTGATTATAAGCATCTTTTAAGCTACGCTCAAGACGAACAATATCCTCATTCAAAACACTTATTTGTTTTTGGGTTAGCAAAACATCGTAAAAGGCTTTACTCACATTTACAACAATGTCAATTTTATTACTGACGGTTGTTTGGCTGGCTTGCCTGCGCAAAGCGCCTTGGGTTTGCGTTGCCAATAACACATCCCTATTAAAAATATTTTGTGTAGCAGAAAAACCTAAAGCAGAAGTATTATTGGTTCCGCTTTGCAATACCCCCCCATTAAAAAACACAGGAGCGAATTGAAAATTATATTGATAACTATAATTAAAATTTATTTGTGGATATATCTGGGAAAGTGCACTTTTAATTTGATGGTCTGTAATCGCCTCATCAATAAGCGATTGTTGAACTAATGGATAATGCACCAAAGCGTATTGTACACACAAAGGAAGCGTAGCTTGTTGCAATATAGAATCTTGTGTAGATTGGGCTTTTAATAAAAATGGTGTCGATAAAGTAAATCCTAGAAAAAGCAAATAAATATTTCTTCTCATATAAGCGCTTAGATATAATGTGATTAAATGTTCAATTAAATATCAAAAATGACGGCTTTCGTGGAAAAAACCAACATTTAAACAAACAAATACAGGCAGGCTATCGTAAGTATTGAAATACAAAGATATATGTGAATGAAGAAATAAATCAAACGTTTGTTTAATTTATTTTTGTGTTTGTCAAGTTTTGTCTTATTGGTAGAAAAATTATGGAAATGCCAATAAATAAACTATTTTTTATAATAACTTTAGTGCATTTTACAAAAAAAATCATACCAAAAAAATTCTATTTTTTATTTGCAATATAAACTTACACCGAGATAATTTATTTTTTTCTTGATTTTTTGAAAAGAGGTACGCTGCAAAAAGTTATTTTACAATTTAACAAGCTATTTTTCCGCCTACACAATTTAATAAGCTTATCTTTGTAAATCAATTAATAATAAAAATGACCACCAGTGAAGACAATCTACTTGCCAAAAATATGGAAGTAATAAGCATGCTAAATGAGTTTGTAGGCAAGGCTGTAGATGACTCACTATTGGATCCGGATGATTGCTGGCAACCAACCGATTTTTTGCCAGATTTAACTGAGGACGATGCTTTTGATAAAATAAGAGAGCTACGGGAAAGATCTTCCGGTATTCCCGATACTGTTATCACTTCTTTAATTGGCAATATGATAACTGAGGAAGCTTTGCCAAGCTACCAAACCTATTTTAGCCTTATCATAAATGAAGAACGAAACCTTACCGGTACAAATGGCTGGGCCCGTTGGTCTAGGGCATGGACGGCCGAGGAAAACCGCCATGGCGATTTGTTGAATAAATATTTGTACCTGAGCGGCCGTTGCGACATGAAAGAAGTTGAGCAAACTATACATCGGTTAATTTATAATGGATTTAATCCAAATACCGATAAAGACCCATATCAAGCAATTGTGTATACCTCTTTTCAGGAAAGAGCCACAAAAATTGCGCATGTAAATACAGGCAAATTGGCTGATAAGGCTGGTGACAATAATCTTTCTAGGATTTGTAAAACAATTGCCGGCGATGAGGCAAGGCACGAAAATGCTTACAAATCTTTCATGTCAAAAATTTTTGAAATCGATCCGGATGGAGCTTTAGTGGCATTTGAAAAGATGATGCGCAAACAAATAACGATGCCGGCGGTATTGATGGATAAAAAAACCGGCCCTAGTATTTTTGTTGACTTTTCTGCCATTACCCAAAAAATTGGTGTTTATACCACTTGGGATTACGCACGGATTATTGAGCATTTGGTGTCTATTTGGAAGGTTGAAACCCTTACCGGCTTAAAAGATGGCATGTCTAAAGCCCAAGATTATTTAAGTACTTTGGCCAACCGCTATAAAAAAATTGCCGAACGCATGAAAGTGCCAGATGAAATAAACCTGCATTGGCTAAGCAATAAACAATTCTCTTTTTGATAAACATCTTAAACTGCCGAAACATAAAATTGTTTCGGCAGTTTTTTTATATAACAAAAAATATTTTATTTAAATAAACAAAATACATTAAAATAATACCCTAACTGATCAAAAATATGACTAGTAATTATTATTTTATATTTTACTAAAGCAATTCATTGCTCACTAATTACAATAAATTATTGTTGATTTTTTAAGTTTTTTAATTAATTTGCTATCCAACAAAGGCATATTCTATAATATTTAAATTAAAGACTCATAAAAAATAAGGTCACAATAGTTATTCCAATTTATAAGGAACTTCCATCTCCCTTTGATGAAATATCGATTAGAAGGTGTTTTGAAATCCTTAAAAATTATCCTATTTGCATTGTTACCCCTCATCAATTTCCAACGCTTGAATATCAAAAGATTGCAGACGAATATTTAATTAAGCTGCATGTTGAAACATTTGATGCTGGTTATTTTAAAGATATAATAGGTTACAATAAACTAATGTTAAGTAGTTTATTTTATGAAAGATTTATTGACAATGAATATATTTTAATACACCAAACAGACGTATATATATTTAAAGATGAGCTTGAATATTGGTGCGATAAAAACTACGATTATATTGGTGCGCCATGGTTGGTAAATATGGTAGGATGGCTGCCTAAATATAATAAAGTTGTTAAAAGGCTTCATAAAATGCTAAGACTTAAGGCTCTTAACAAAACAGGAAATGGTGGGCTTTCTCTTAGAAAAACAAACGCATTTATTAAAAACCTTAAGCTATTTAAAAATCAAAGAAATAAATGGAAAGCAAATGAAGATAGCTTTTTTAGTCATTGCGTTGGGTTACTGAATCCATTTTTTAAAATTGCGCCTTTAAATGAATCAATAAAGTTTGCCTTTGATGCAGCACCCCATTTAGCTTACCGAAAAAACAACAATCAACTTCCATTTGGTTGCCACGCTTGGCATAGAAATGATGAATCTTATTTTGGTGTAAGAGATTTTTGGTCGAAACATATTGATATACCATTCTATAAAACGCCTGAAAAACTACAATCAACTAATTCACCCACTGTTAACTTTCCTGCAATTAATTTACACAACAATTATAAAGAAATGAATAATCAAAATCCATTATTTTCAATTATTATTCCAACATATAATTGCTCCGCTACCCTATTAAAAGCATTAAAAAGTATTTTTAGACAATCGTTTACAGATTATGAAATTTTGATAATTGATGGAGGGTCGACCGATGGAACAGTAAGCATTGCAGAAGCATTGGAATCTGATAAAATCAACATTTTTTCAGAAAAAGATAACGGCCCTTACGATGCAATGAATAAAGGTATTAAGCATGCCAAAGGCGAATGGTTATATTTTTTAGGAAGCGATGATTATTTGTACGCCAAGGATACATTAAAAGATATAGCAAAATACGCCACTTCGTATATATGCGACATATTATACGGATATGCGAGATTTAAAAATGCTAAATACAATTATGGCGGATTATGGTCGCTCGACAGATTATTAATGTTTGGAAATATTTGTCACCAAGCTATTTTTTATAATAAAAGGGTTTTCGAAATCGTGGGTAATTATAATGTGAGATATCCAATTTGGGCGGATTGGGAATTCAACATCCGATGCTTTAAAAATAGGAATATTTGCAGCGTTTTTATTCACACAATTATTGCACAATACAACGATGGCGCAGGCATCAGCCAATCACATGATCCCGTTTTTATTCATGAATTACATTCGGAAAATTATACTGTAAAGGAAGTAAATAGGCTTATTAAAGAACTTGGAGATGAAAAAAACATTTTCTCAAAAAATAATTACGTAACAAATTAGATATTAAACACTTGCAATAAAAATTATAAAATACTAAATTTAAGGCAATTTATTTTTATAAGGATTTGTATAAATATTTAAATATAATTTTAAAAATAGAAATCGATTAATTTTATACATTTTAGTTTTCCATAAAGTTTCAATTATAATTTTTCTACTAAATTCGTATTTGGTAAGATAGGCGATCAAATATCTAAACGCCCTTTTTTCAATAAAGGCCATTGTTTTTCTGTTAAAATTTTCTTTATTAACAGGCAGTATATCAATCCATTTTTTATTTAGCTTTAGTACGTCGCTTGCCCAATCTTTACTATGCTTACCCTCTGAAAGATGTTCAATCAATATATCGTAAGTAACCATATTTACATACGATTGCCCAACCGCTAAAGAAAAATCCATGTCGTAGCAATGGAATCCAGTAAAAGTTTCAGCATCAAATTTGTATTTTGCGGCTATTTCTCGTTTAACACAAAACCACATTCCATCCACAACTGAAACCTCTGAAAGTGCTTCATTTCTAGGGTTTCTATAATGTTGCATCGAAGCGCTTTCTTTATATTTATACGACTGTATAATATTAGCGTAATCGAAACTAATGCCATAAGCAGAAGCGCTATTTGCATCCCAACCTGATGGGGTTAGTGCTTTGTAAGTGCTTCCTACTACGCCTAATAAACCAATGTTTCTTTCTTCCCATTCAAATATATCCGCCACAATCGCCCCCCAATTTCTCGTCCTAAAAATCAGGTCTTCATGACAAAAGCAAAGCAAATCATATTTAGCTTTTTTAATGCCCTTATTATACACCGCACATATTCCTTCTACATTAGCCCCACTATTAGGAAATACCAAGATTTCGTAAGGAACACCAATTGTTGCTTCAATATTATTAGAAATATTTTCAAGCATGGTGCTGTCTGCTGATGATATAATGATGGATAACATTAGTTTATTTGTAAGAAATTAAATTGGAGCTACTTGTGTGTTAAATTTTATTTTTATATGGGTTGGTAAATATATTTAAATACATTTTTATAAAGAGTAAAATACTTAAATTATGTAATCCGGTACCCAGTAATACTTTTTTTAATTGTCTTATATTGAAATTGTTTTTAAACATTTGCGCTATAAAATAACGAAAATTACGCTTCTCAATTAAAATAATATGTTTTTTAAAAACATGATTTAAATAAATTGGTAAATTAGGCTTCCATTTTTGATGTAATTTTAATGTTTCATCAATCCATTCTTTATCATAAACGCCCTCCGATAAATGTTCAATAAGTATGTTAAAAGCTACAACCACTTTATATTTACGACCCACAGTAAGTGAAAAATCAATATCATAACAATGAAAACGATTAAATAAAATTTGATCAAATTTATTTTCGTTAAAAATCTCTTTAGTAGTACACATCCAAAATCCATCAACCGTTACTACTTCAGCATAATTGCTATTTTCCTTTTGAATATTGTAATAAAAGGCAGGTTTGTTGGTGTGTTTATAGCTTTGTATAAAATACCCGTAATTTGTTTGTATTGGAGCCGAATCAGCATACCAGCCTGACGGAGAAAGACTTTTATAGGTGCTGCCCACCGCCCCAACAAGACCAACATTCTCGATTGATTTAAAATGATGTATTAATCTTTCGCCCCAATTATTTGTTTTAAAAATAATATCCTCGTGGGCAAAACATAAAATATTGAATTTCGCCTTTTTTGCTTCTTGATTATAAACCTCGGCAATACTTTTTCCTTTTATATTTTTATATACAATAACTTCATAAGGTACACCAATTGTTGTTTGAATATTGCGTTCTAAACTTCTAAACATCTCATTATCAACAGATGCTATTATAATTGATATCATTATAATTATCTTCTTTATAATGTAAATAAATTAAGTAGCAAAAAAATTAGTATCCCCTTTTTTCTGCTCCTTTCCTTTTTTTAACAAACATCTATAATAAATTAACCGACCCATATATTTTTTTATCCATTTAAGTTTTTCATTTTTAAAGAATATATCTTTTGAAAAACTTGAATATCCATCATGATTATAAATTGCAATTGGCAAATTATAATATTTTTTTTTAATAGTTTTGTCGCCCCAGCATTGAATATTTAATGCATGATCTGCATAAACTTTATAGCGGGTTTCATAATTATATTTTTTAAAAATTACTGCTGGATAAAAAACGGCATGGTGACAAACATTTACTTTTGCCAAATTATATTTTGTAAGTTTATTGCCCGATGGGTAATTGTTTATTAAGCAAAATCCGTAATATAATGTTTTATTGTTCAAGAGTAGATTACTCATTTTGCTAAATCCCTCAAGTAATACATCGTCGGCTCCTAAAAAATACAACCAATTTCCCTTTGCGTAAATTAAAGCCTTGTTCATGGCGTCATAAATTCCATTGTCTGGCTCTGATTGCCAATAAGAAATAATATGATCGTATTTCTTTAATATATTAATAGTATTATCTGTGCTTTTACCGTCAAAAATCAATAATTCAAAGTTCTGAAAGCTTTGTGCAGCAATTGATTGGAGGCAGTTTTCTATAAATTTATCGGCATTATAAGTAACAATAATTATACTTATAAATGATTGGTTTTCAATAATTTCACAAAAACCATTTCGATTACCTCCCCATTCTTTAAGCTTATTCATGGGTATTAAAAAGCTTGGCATATTTTTCAACTTGATAATATCCATTCTCACACCAAGCGATACCCTTTTCAAGCATAGAAAAATATATTTTAAGATTTTCTTGTTCGTTGGTTCTTGGTAATATATCATGATGGATATGATAACAAACCGCTGCAAACTTCAATCTTCGCTGCTTTATTCCATGATTAACAAGCCGTGCTGCAATTTCAATATCCTCATGCCCCCAGCCAATAACTTTATTATTAAACCCATTTACCGACAAAAAATCTTTTTTCCAAAAAGCGAAATTGCAGCCTTTTACTGTTCTCGAGTCAATGGGATTGCCATACATAAACCGGCTTAGCATCGGCAAATGCATCACATTGAAACGCGATTTAATATGTGGCGTTAACGGAAAAATTTCAACATTTTTAGTGATTAACACTTTATTAGATTTTTCTTTTGTTAATCTTCCCCTGCTTCCTCTTATAAAATATCCAGGTTCTGCATTGTTAATATGATCCCTAATAAAATGCTTGTGTAAAATAATATCCCCGTCTATCTGTATTAGATATTCTCCGGTACACTTCTTAATAGCTCTATTTAAAATAATTGTTTTTCTAAATCCTTTGTCTTCATGCCATTCATGAACAATCGGAATAGTTAGTGTCTTTTGCCACTTTTTTATTACCTCTACCGTTTCTTCAGTTGATCCATCATCCGCAATAATAATTTCGCTTGGCGGCATACTTTGAAACAATACACTTGTAAAAACAAGATCAAGTGCTTCCGGCCAATTATATGTGGATATAAGTAAACTAATTTTAACTGGTTGTGTCAATGTTATTTAATTTTTATATTAATTGAATAATATACTTCCTACGATATATTCAAAATAATTATTAACAAATAATAAATATTTATTTTATTAAAATCATTTATTTAAAATTCTTAATTTATGTCTGCCACACCAAATTTTACTATTTTAAGTTTCTATTAATTGATTGCTCTTTTAGATACCCAAAAAGATATTTTCGCTGCCAAGAAAAATTTAAATGGTCTAATTTATTTGCTCTTTAATATTCAATTTTAATTATACCAACATGGTTATTTTATCTTCTTTAAATAATTATGTTAAACTGCTGATTTACAATTTACATGCCAATTATAAATTATGAAGGGCTATTGCATTTTTTTAGATGATTATTATTATTTGTGGTAAAATTATCCACAACTTAAAATGATTTGGCTTTGCTTTTGCTATCTTTCTTGAGCATATTAATTAATTTACAACATTTCTGTTCCTACTTTTGCAATTAATCTTCTATAATTAAAATGAAAATATACCTACGGCTTTTAGCTTATGCAAAACCTTATGGAAGATTTGTAATTCCATTCTTTTTACTTACGCTGATTGCGGTTTTTTTTAGTGTTTTTCAATTTACCTTGCTTATTCCGCTGCTTAATTTTTTATTTGATCCTTTAACAGCACAAGAAAGCGTCCAGTATGCCCATGCGCCACATTTTGCCTTAACTGGCAGCTTTTTTAAAGATTATTTTTATTATCAAATACATCATTTAAAAGCCATAAATCCTATATATGTATTGTATTTTATGGCCATATTTATTGTGGTGACGGTTATTTTAAGCAATGTTTTTCGATATTTGGCAGATCGCAGTCTTATTAAAGCCCGTACTTTTTTAGTAAAAAAACTTCGCGAAGCACTTTTCGAGAAGATAAATTATATCCACATGGGATATTTTACAAAGGAAAATAAAGGCGATTTATTAAGCCGAATGAACTCCGATGTATTTGAAATTGAATCAGTTGCCACCAATTCTTTCGAGGTATTGTTTAAAGAACCTTATTTAATTGTTGGTTATTTTATTGCATTGTTTTCTATTTCCGTAAAACTTACCATTTTCACGTTAATTGTCATTCCTATATCAGGCATTGGAATAGCGCTGGTAACAAAGAAGCTAAAAAAAGAAGCGCAGCAATCGCAAGCATCTGTTGGGCGTTTGCTAACCATTATCGACGAAACGCTAACAGGAATGCGCATCATCAGATCTTTTAACGCTACCAATTATATCATCAATAAATTTAGCAAGGAAAACGATTTCTATCGCGAAGCAACTTTACGGGGTTTTGCGAAGCGGGAAATGGCACCTGCTTTTTCCGAAGCTTCGGGCGTTTTCGTGGTAGCTGCCATATTGGTTTATGGCGGTTCGCTTATTTTAAATAAAACGGGTGGCGGACTAAAAGGAGGTGATTTTATTGCCTATCTCGCTATATTTTCTCAACTTATCCGGCCCGTAAAATCAATCGTCAATTCTTTGGCTAATATGCAACGTGGGCAGGCGGCAGGAGAACGTATTTTGCAAGTTATTGATACACCTATTGAGGTGGCTGACAAACCTGATGCCATTGATTTACAAGGGTTTAACCATAGTATTGTTTTTGAAAATGTGCATTTTACATACGGTAATAAACCTGTACTTAAAAATGTAAATTTCACGATTGGAAAGGGTAAAACAATAGCTTTGGTTGGGCCTTCGGGTGTAGGGAAATCGACCATTGCGGATTTAGTGCCAAGGTTTTACGATGTTACCGGAGGAAGAATTACCATTGATGGGGCAGATATCCGAAACTTTAAAATGGAATCGCTACGCAGCCACATGAGTTTTGTAACGCAGGATACCTTCCTTTTTAATGATAGCATTTTTAACAACATTGCTTTGGGAAAACCAAATGCCACCGAAGCGGAAGTAATTGCGGCTGCAAAAATTGCCAATGCCCACGAATTTATTATGCATACAGAAAATGGTTATCAAACAAATATAGGCGACCGAGGCATCCGCCTTTCCGGCGGCCAACGCCAAAGGCTAAGCATTGCCAGGGCGGTTTTTAAAAACCCAGAAATACTGATTTTGGATGAAGCTACATCAGCGTTGGATACTGAATCTGAAAAGTTGGTGCAAGAAGCTTTGGGTAATTTAATGAAAGGAAGAACGACATTAGTAATTGCCCATCGACTAAGCACAATTAAAGAAGCGGATGAAATTTTGGTGATGCAAGACGGCGATATTATAGAACGTGGTAGCCATTATGATTTAATCGAATTAGAAGAAGGTATTTATACGAGACTGACATCCATGCAAAAAATTGCTTAAAAAAGGCTGATTGTCATAATTAGACACAAATTAAATTTTATTGTAACAATTTGATTATCAGTGCTATAGACCATATGAAAAATCCTGCCGTCATCCTCGGCGGGATTTTTTATACAAATATTTTTTTACTATTCGGTTAAACCAATATTATCTTTACACATCTGATGACCTGATGACTATGGAAAATCTTATAAAAAGAAGTGCAATTTGCGATGTGGTAGCCAACCAGTTACAAAAGCAAATAACTTCCGGTAAACTTAAACAAGGAGATAAACTTCCATCCGAACCCGAATTGATGCAACAGTTTGGTGTCGGTCGTTCCAGCATACGCGAAGCCATCAGAATTTTAGCAACATCTGGTTTACTACGTGTACAACAAGGGCTTGGCACTTTTGTAGCCATGGAGAATGGCACGCCTATGCCGTGGTATAAAAGGCTTGAGAATTCAAATGCCAATGATTTAAACGAAGTAAGACAATTGTTGGAATTAAAAATTGCAGAAAAAGCTGCAATGAACCGCACGCAAAAAGATATTGCTATTCTTACCAAGTTGTTGAAAAAAAGATTGGAAGCGGCTGAAAAAAACCTTCCAGATGAATGTATCGATTTCGACATTCAATTTCATGTGGCCATTGCAGATGCAGCCAAAAACGAAATTTTGGCTGATCTCTACAAAAACATCGCCATGCAAATAAAAAAATCTTTTAGGCAAGCTTATACCAACACAGAAATGTTTATGCTAAAACATAACCTGCATCAGGATTTGTTACAAAGCATTATAGACAAAAACCCACAAAAAGCTTGGGAATGTGTAGCTAAAATTACAGATCAAACTGCCTGATTTTTTTAGTTTGATTGGCACTAGTTTGTGTTCCCACAAACCGCACTGAACATCAGATGATAAGATGTTTTCGATTGCTTACCCTAGATAGTTTCTAATTAAAAGGGATATTTATGAAGATACATTATCGGAGCAACAAATGGATGGCGCTAATTTTGATATGCATCAGCAGCGTTAAAATAGCTGCCGCACAAGAACAAAAAACCTTGTTGCTATCAGAAGCAGTGCAAACTGGCGTCGACAATTACCAAAGCATCCAAGCCAAACAAAACTATTTACGGTCTTCTGCCGCATTGATAGAAAACACTAAGAATCAATACCTTCCAAATGTTCTTGGCTCGTTACAACACAGTTTTGGCACCATAAACGGGTCGTTTGGTCCTTTTTCAGCTTATGGTGCTGCTGGTGTTGGTTCCTCTGGGCCTGCATATCAAAGTCAAAGCTGGAATGCAGCTTTTGGCAGTGTGTACATCATCAACACCAATTGGGAGGCATTTACATTTGGCCGCAAAAAAGCAGAAGTTAATTATGCGGTTTCTGTTTTTAACCAAGATTCTGCCGATGTACAACAGGAGAAATTTGTGCAAAGTGTAAGGATTTCCGGCGCTTACCTTAATTTGTTGGTGGCGCAAACGCTCATTAAAAATGCCCAAGCCAATTTAGACAGGGCCAATTATGTTAGAGACGTGGTTATGGCCCGTACTATAAACGGTCTAAATCCGGGCGTCGATTCATCCATTGTTAACGCAGAAGTTTCTAACGCCAAATTGGTTTTGTACGATGCTATCAACAATGAGCAGCAATATAATAATCAATTAGCGCAACTCATCAACGCTTCTACCATCCACTACATCACCGATTCTACCTTCCTGAAAAATATCCCCCAAGTTTTTACTACCCAAATGACGGTTGACCAAAACCCGCAGGTAAAGTTTTACCAAACCCGTGTTGAACAAAGCAAAAGCCTCTCTAATTACTATGCAAAAAGTATTTTGCCAAGCCTGAATTTATTTGGTGTTTTCCAATCAAAAGGATCGGGCTTTAAAAATGATTATTCCCCTGTTACTACTGATTATACAACAAGTTATTTAAGTGGCATCAATCCAACCAGAACCAATTACGTTGCAGGCGTTTCCATTGCTTGGAATTTCTTATCGCCACTAAAAATCAAACAACGTGTCATTTCGCAAAATTTTATTTCGAAAGGTTTACAAAATGAATATGACCTGATCAACACGCAATTGAAAGATCAACTGTATTATTCAAACCAGCAGATTGAAAACAGTTTAAATAAATTCCACGAAGCTCCTATTCAATATAAATCCGCTGAAGATGCTTATGTTCAAAAATCGGTTTTGTATAAAAATGGATTGACCAACATTGTTGATTTACAGCAAGCTTTGTATTTGGTGAATCGGGCTGAAACCGACCAAAGCGTAGCTTATGTAAATGTTTGGCAAGCATTGTTGCAAAAAGCGGCTGCTTCTGGCGATTTTGATTTGTTTATTAAACAGGCGAGGTAAATGTAGAATTAAGAATTATGAGTTATAAATACCGTTAACTCTTTCAAAGATTTTTAATTCGAATTCCGTTCAATTCATAACTCATAATTCTTAATTCATAATTATAAAAACATGAATTTAATCCGTTTTGCGCTACGTAAACCTATCACCATCTTAGTGTTGGTGGCTGGTTTATTTTTCTTTGGTATAAAATCAGTAACCAGTATCAAAGTGGATATTTTCCCAAATATCGACCTGCCGGTAATTTATTTATCGCACCCGTACGGTGGTTTTACGCCCGACCAAATGGAAGGTTATTTTGGGAAAAACTATGTAAACTTGATGTTGTACGTTTCTGGTGTTAAAAGCATAGAAACCAAGAACATACAAGGTCTTACGCTTATGAAATTGACCTTCTATCCCGGTACGAACATGGCGCAGGCTGCGGCTGAAGTTTCAGCATTTAGCAACCGTGCACAAGCCATTTTTCCACCCGGTAGTAATCCACCATTTATTATCCGTTTCGATGCGTCTACATTGCCGGTTGGCCAGTTAATTTTAAGTAGCCCCATCCGTACTAACAACGAACTGCAAGATTTGGGCAACGTATATATCCGGGCCGGGTTTACCTCTATTCCAGGCCTTGTTTCGCCGGCACCTTTTGGTGGCAATGCACGCACCATCGTAATAAAAGCGAACCCTGATTTGATGCGTTCGCACAATATAACACCCGACCAACTGGTGGCTGCTTTACGGACTAATAACCAAGCAACGCCAGCCGGTACGGTGCGCATCGGCGATAAAAATTACTTTACCCCAGCCAATACCAATATCAAAAATGTACCCGATTTTGGCAATATTCCAT
The DNA here is from genome assembly GCA_963845495.1 of uncultured Chitinophagaceae bacterium. GTDB lineage: Bacteria > Bacteroidota > Bacteroidia > Chitinophagales > Chitinophagaceae > JAZKFT01. The sequence goes on along the minus strand of CAWJTH010000209.1, from coordinate 33,384 downwards.
TGTTTACCGGCGGTGTTCAAAACCTTTATTTAAAAGATGTGGCAACGGTTGAGGATGGCGCGGATATCACTTCTGGCTTTGTTTTGGTAAACGGAAAACGTTCGGTTTACATGCCCATCACCAAATCTGCATCTGCCTCAACATGGGAAGTGGTGCAAAATTTAAAAAAGGCCCTTCCCCGTTTTCAGGCTTTGCTGCCTGCAGATGTAACTTTAAGTTACGAATTTGACCAATCGGTTTATGTAATCAATGCTGTAAAAAGTTTGTTGAGCGAAGGTGCCATCGGTGCCATCCTTACGGGTTTAATGGTATTGCTATTTTTGGGAGACCCAAGGGGTGCGTTGATTGTAATCATTACCATTCCGGTATGTATTATTTCAGGCGTTTTGTTCCTTAATTTATTTGGACAAACCATCAATATTATGACCCTGAGCGGCCTTGCCTTGGCCATCGGTATCTTGGTGGATGAAAGCACGGTAACCATCGAAAACATCCACCAACATTTAGACATGGGCAAGCCAAAAGCGCTGGCCATTTGGGATGCGTGTAAAGAAATAGCATTTTCAAAATTGCTAATCCTGTTCTGTATCCTAGCCGTTTTTGCCCCGGCTTTTACCATGGGCGGCATCCCCGGTTCATTATTTTTACCGCTTGCTTTGGCCATCGGTTTTTCAATGGTCACTTCTTACTTTATGGCTCAAACATTGGTACCGGTTTTGGCAAACTGGCTAATGAAAGACCATAAACCAGATCACGGTAACGGCGAAGAAAAGAAGGGATTGAAAAAGTTTTTTAAGAAAGGAAAAACAAAAGACGATCAAGTATTTATCGAGTCTGGCATTCCGAAAGAAACAGAAATAAATACTTGGCAGCAACGTGACATTATTCAAGCGCAGCCCGGCCGTGGAAAGAAAAAAATTAAAGGTTTCGACAAGTTTAGGTTGAAATACGCTCACCAAATGAACAAGGTAATACCATATCGCAAACCGATTGTGATAGCCTATATTGTTGGTGCTTTGGCTATTGCATTTGTTTTTTTGAATATTATTGGCCGAGACGTGTTACCAAAATCGAATGCAGGACAATTTCAATTAAGGATGCGTGGCCCAGATGGTACCCGTATCGAAAAAACTGAACACAATACGTTGGTAACGTTAGCGGTTTTGGATTCTATTGTGGGTAAACAGAATGTATCAATAACATCCGCCATGGTGGGTATGCATGGCTCTACCTTTTCTACCAACCCTATTTACTTATTTATGGCAGGCCCGCAAGAAGCCGTTTTGCAAGTAGCCTTAAAAGAAGATTACAAAGTAAATATGGATGAATTGAAAGATAAAATCAGGGAACGAATGAAGCAAGATTTGCCCGATGTGAAGCTTTCGTTTGAGCCTATTGAATTGACAGACAAGATATTAAGCCAAGGTTCGCCCACGCCGATTGAAGTAAAAATTGCGGGCAAAAACAAAAGGCAAAACGAAGAAGTAGCGTTTAAAATAATCGACAAACTCAAACAAATTCCTTATTTGCGGGATGTTCAATTGGGGCAAGCCATCCGTGATCCGGCCATTAATGTGGAAATCGACCGTGTTAAGGCTGCACAATTGGGTACCAATGCAAGCGAAATTTCAAGATCGTTGGTGGCTGCCACTTCGTCTTCCCGCTTTACGGAAAAAAATATTTGGCTCGACCAAAAAGTAGGCTTGGGTTACAACGTACAAGTGGAAGTGCCTGAAAACCAAATGACTACGGTACAAGATGTAAGCGAAATTCCGGTAACGCCCAACCAAAGCCGGCCAGTTTTGGGAGATGTGGCCAACATTACAATTGATAGTATTTATGGCGAGGATGACAATATTGGATCAATGCCTCAATTATCTGTAACGGCTAATTTGTATAAAAAAGATTTGGGTTCGGCCACAACCGATGTAAACAAAGCAGTTCAATCCATTGGCGAGTTACCACGTGGCACAACGGTTCAAATCAAAGGACTTTCTGATGTTTTGATTGATACCTTGGATAGTTTGCAATCTGGTTTATTGGTGGCCGTAATTGTAATTTTCTTGATGTTGGCAGCTAATTTCCAATCGTTTAAAGTATCGTTGGTAGTGCTTTGTACGGTGCCTGCGGTATTGTGCGGTTCGCTGGGATTGTTGCTGCTAACAGGTTCTACGCTTAACCTACAATCGTATATGGGTATGATTATGTCAGTTGGTGTATCTATTTCCAATTCGGTTTTGTTGGTAACCAATGCCGAAGAACTGAGGATGAAAAACGGCAATGCATTGTTGTCGGCAAGAGAATCGGCATCCGTGCGTTTGCGGCCAATTATTATGACGAGCGTGGCAATGGTGGTAGGCATGATTCCGATGGCTTCCGGTCTCGGCGAAGCCGGCGACCAATCAGCGCCTTTGGGCCGTGCGGTTATTGGTGGTTTAATTGCTTCAACCTTTGCAGCTTTATTGATTTTACCAATGGTTTTTGCTTGGGTTCAAGGTAAAACCACTACGCAATCTGTATCACTTGATCCTGAAGATAAAGAAAGCATCCATTACGTAGCTTCATTATACGAAAAAGAAGATACGTTGAATGAGCATCCGGCGGGAAACTAATAAATGGCTGAAAGCGTTGGGGCTGTCATCCTGAGCTTGTCGGCTGTCATCCTGAGCTTGTCGGTTGTCATCCTGAGCTTGTCGGTTGTCATCCTGAGCTTGTCGAAGGGCTACTTGGTGCGAACAAGAAGATCGTTAAAACAGATTCCCAGCTCTGGCTTCGACAAGCTCAGCCTGACATCACAACCTTCACACTTATTACTCACCTTTCACTCATAATTTATAATTTATAATTATTTAAACATGATCAATAAAAGAAATCACTTAAAACATAAGCCAGTTATAGGTTTAGCGTTCATCCTAATAGCAGTTTTTGCTATCCAAAGTTGTGGTTCTTCCGAAGAAAAAAAGGAAGAAAAAAAGCAAGAGGAAAAACCTGCTGTTACTACGGTTACAACAGAAGTATTTCCTTTACAAAAAGGCACACTTGCCTCAAAACTTGATTTGCCTGGTGAGCTTGCCCCTTTTCAGCAAGTGGATATTTATGCAAAAGTTAGCAGCTTCGTAAAAAAATTATATGTTGATGTAGGCAGCGAAGTAAAGACAGGACAATTGTTGGCTAGTATGGAAGCGCCTGAATTAAACTCCCAATTGGCGGGTGCCCAGTCAAGGATTAAATCGCAAGAAGCGATTTATCTGTCCAGCAAAGCCACTTACGATCGGTTGTTGGCAACTAGTAAAACGCCCGGCACCATTTCTCCAAACGATCTTGAAATTGCCAATGCAAAAACGCAATCCGACTTAGCCCAATTGGATGCATTAAAAGCATCGCAACGCGAAGTGAGCGACACCAGAAACTATTTAGAAATCCGTGCGCCTTTTGGCGGTGTTATTAGTGCACGTAATGTAAGTGCGGGCGCCTATGTTGGCCCCACCGGCAAGGGCTCGGACATGCCTATTTTTACCTTGCAGCAACAAGATCATTTGCGTTTGATAGTAAGCATTCCCGATGCTTATTCAAACGCACTAAAAAGCGACAGTGGCATTAGTTTTACGGTAAAAAGCATACCAGGACAAACTTTTAAAGCGAAAGTTTCAAGACTTGCAGGCGCATTGGATGCTAGGCTACGTTCGCAGCATGTAGAAATGGATGTGTACAATACCAACAAAAAGTTGTTGCCTGGTATGGTTGCCGAAGTTTCTGTTCCATTGGGCAGCAGCGATAAAACTTTTGTGGTGCCAAGCACAGCCGTTCTTAATTCAACAATGGGTGTTTATGTGCTAAAAGTAATGGACAAATATGTAAAATGGATCCCGATAAAAACTGGCCGTGTTGGCGGTGGCAAAACGGAAATTTTTGGGGAAGTGAATGAAAATGATACACTTGTAAAAATCCCATCGGAAGAAATGAGGGACGGATCTACTGTAAAAAATTTAAAGCTGGTAAGTAACTAAAACAATTTGTACCTAATAAAATACAATCATATAGCGTGGAAAAATAGATAGACTATAATAATAAATTGATTAGCTAGGAATTATTTTGATTGTACATGCCGCATTTTTAATGCGGCATTTTTATTTCCCATCATTCGTTTTGGCTTTCGGCAAATTTGTTTTTTCATCAAACATTTTTCATAATGGGCATCTTTACCTTATATATTACCTAACAATTAATATTCATTTTAATATAAAAAATAATGCTTATTTTGCAACATATAATAATCTGCCAAAACTTATTACAATTCAAATTTACCTTAAAAATTTTACAATTTAGGTGTTTTTGCATTATTTTTTGAATTAACTGCTACTACAAAGCCTAATTTTAATTATTTTTACTACAGAAAATTTTTATAAAAAATAAAAAAAATTATAATTGCGATAAAACTGTATCCAATTAGTAGAATATTATTAGAACAGTCTATACACATCACAATAACAAACCTATCAATGAAAAAAGCTACAGTTATAGGAGCTGGTATCTCAGGACTTGGTATTGCAAAAATGCTGAATGAAAGATATGATGTATTGGTTATTGAAAAAGCTGATAAAGCCGGAGGCTTAATTAAATGTGATAGAGTAAAAGGCTGCCTTTTCCATAAAGTGGGTGGCCATGTTTTTAATAGTAAAAACCAACTCGTTCTCGATTGGTTTTGGCAGTATTTTGACAAGCATAAAGAATTTTTAAGCGCTAGCCGCAATGCTAAAATTTTGTTGCAAGGAAAATTGATCGGCTATCCGATAGAAAATCATTTATACCAATTGGATGAAAAAGACTCTAGGGCAATAATTGAAGAGATGATCAGCTTGTTGGAAAATGGTGAAAATAAAAATGGACATTACGAAAACTTAAGAGATTTTTTAGTCGGTAGTTTTGGAACGCTGCTTTACCAATTATACTTTGAGCCATATAATTCAAAACTATGGGATACCGATTTATCAAAAGTGCCGCTTGAGTGGCTAGAAGGCAAATTGCCGATGCCGAAATTAAAAGATGTTATCCTTAGTAACATCATAAAAAAAGAAGAACATGACATGGTGCATGCTAATTTTTTTTATCCCAAAAGAGAAGGTTCCCAATTTATTGTAGACCGTTTATCTGAGCAGTTAAATATTCGCCTTTCCTACGAGGTTGCCGAAATCTCTTATCTCAAAAACAACCAATTAGCAATAAACAATAAAGATATTTTAAGCAATTTAATAGTTTATTGCGGCGATATAAGGCGACTAAATTCAATTATCAAAATCAATGACGAAAAATTAGCCGCATCTTTAAAAGCAGTAACAACGCTTAAATCAAACGGAACGTCAAACGTTTTTTGTGAAACGGATAATAACAATATTTCATGGTTATATCTACCAGAAAATAATTTTAAAGCACACAGGATTATTTATACTGGTAATTTTAGTGACAGCAACAATGAAGGCACTAAAAGAAAAACCTGCGTGGTAGAGTTTTCGGGAAAACACACAAAAAAAACAATGACCGAAGAGCTTAAACGCTTGCCAGGAAATTTAAAACCATTAGCCTTCAATTACGAACCCAATTCGTATATTATACAAGATAAAAAAACCCGAAAAAAAATTACTGATTTAAAAGAAAACTTACAGCAATATAACATCCATTTACTGGGAAGATTTGCAGAATGGGAATATTATAATATGGATAAAGCCATAGAAGCTGCAATGGAATTAAATAATGAATTACGCTAAAATTTATTTCATTAAAAAATAAAAAAACACATGGTAGCACTAATTTTTATTTTCAATCATAAATACGATAAAAACATTGAGGTATTAGAAAATATTTATAAAGACAGGTTTTCAAATATTTATTATTTGGTTCCTTTTTATGAAGGTAGCAAAGCTAATGTGATACCCGTGTATGAAAACTCAATATATTTTCAGGGTTACTTGTCACAAGGATTAAAGCATTATTTTAATGAAAAATACGAGCATTATTTTTTTATTGCTGACGATTTAATATTGAATCCCGAAATAAACGAACACAATTACAAAGAACATTTTAATATTGGCTCAGCAGATAATTTTATTCCTGAGATACATTCGCTGCATAATTTATCCAACAACGATACGTTACGTTTTGCACCCGTGAAAAGTATAACAGGCAAAAAAAAATGGTATTGGATTAGAATAAGAGAACTTGTATTAGGGTATAAACATGGGGTTTACGGCGCTGAAAATACAAACGAAATGCCTTCTTATGCCGATGCAGCAAAAATCTTGCAAAATTATGGATATGAAACAAAGCCATTTACGCATAAAGATGTTTATGGTGATGTTTTACCCATTGCGCCAGCCTCTGTAAGATATATGTTGCATTTAAAATCATACTTTAAAAAAATAAATCCTGTTTACCCCTTGGTGGGTGCTTATTCAGATATTTTAATTATAAATAAATACACCATTAAAAAATTCTGTCATTATTGTGGTGTATTTGCCACAAATAAATTATTTGTAGAATTTGCAATTCCCACCGCTTTATTACTTACAGGCAGAAGTATAGTAACACAAAATAAAACAATAAAAAAAGGAAAAATTTATTGGCTTTATACTCAGCAAGAATTGGCTAATTACAACAAAGAAATGGAACAATATAATAAAAACTTAAATGAATTATTAAATAAGTTCCCAAAAAATTCAATGTATATACATCCAATTAAATTATCTAAATGGACGTACACAAAACCTACGGTTAAAACAAATAGTGAATCCTCTTATTTTGCAAATACCACACACTAAAACCAGCAAAATTTTATAAAAAATTATTATTAAAAAATTAAGCCGGCCATTTAATTAATTAAAATGACCGGCTTAAATCCAATAATTTTCCTGTTTAATTAGCCGCAAAATATTTACCCGTTTTAATCAACCGGGTAATATAATAAATTAAAAAACCAAGCGGCCCAAGCATAATAGTGAAAATAAAAGATGGCAACAATACCCAATGATTAATGCCATGTTTTAAGGAGTTTTTTTTAATCCAAAATCCAACAACTAAATCAAACGCCAAAATATGGCTCCAGCCAGCCATTACAAATGGTTTTTGTGAAAACAATTCCATTACGCCATTTAAGGTGGAAAATTTTTGCAATATATCCGACCTAAAGCTGGTAACATTAAAAGCAGTGTAAGTGATCGCCAATATCACTACAACCACGCCAATTACTACCGCATCATACCGTTTCCAAACCGGGCTAATTAAAATAATAAATAACCAACCAAGCCCCGCAAAGCCGTTCATATATAAAAAAAATTCATCAATATTTATATTCATAGTCGTTTGCTTTTATTTAAATCGTGGTGAGGTAATTAATTGTTGTAATCGAAGGAAAAAAGAAATACGCTCCGCCCTTAACCGTTACAAAACTTTGCATGCCGGTAATGTATTTGTTTACCGGTTTAGCCGGAATAGTGAAGTTCTGCTCCGTTCCCGGCACGGCATTTTCCCTAATGCCGGTAATTGGGTCCGGATCATTATACAACTGCAAAAATTTGGGATAATTGGCCCAAGTATAACTCACAAATTCAAACTGCCTACCAATGTCCGCATTAAAACAAGCGAACAATAAGCCAACTTCCGTTTCTGGTTTGTGGTTGGTGGGCGAGCCTGCAAACGGACAACCATACAATCTGGCCCTGCGCAAAATGCGGTGCCTACGTGTTAATTTAAAAGATTGCTTTTGCCCATTGTCTTCAAAATTATCACGCGGATTGGTGCGGCGGATATGCGCCCCAAACGGGCATTTTAATCCTTCTTTATCCAAATCTTGATACGTAAAATATTGCGTGTAATAATCGTCGTCTTTGTTTTCGCCGCAAGGGTCTTCGTCAGGAAATCTTGAAAGCGGCGCACCGCTCGGCCATCGGCCCATCATTTTACTGGCCAGTTTAATGCTTTCTTTTACGTTGATACTGCCGTCTTCGTTCTTGGTTTTTTCGTTCATAAAATTCCAATAAGCATCAACATCTTGCTGTAATTGGCGCACAACCATATAACTTCCGTTTCTACCAATATCCCTTTTGCCCGTACCGTTGGGGTCAAACGGCAAATCAGAAACATCACCTTGGTTTTGGGCTAAAATCGGGGTGTCCGGAAAAACATTGTATTCATTTTTATACCCCATAATAAATTCACCCGCATTGGTCATGTCTTCTTCGGGGCCTTTGCGGTCGCTGCCTTTTATAATTGGTTGAGAAATACCATCCCTAAAACCAAAATGCTCTTTATTAAATGGCAATGTTCTGCCATCCAATTCAAATAAATTTTTCAAACCTGCGGCCAAATATTGTTGTTCCAACTGTTTGTAATAACTCAAGGCGGTGTCTTCGTCCTTGCCAAACACCATTAATAAAATATGCACTTCGTCGTTATTTGGGCCGCCCCAAATCCATTTTTCTGGGGCGCTGCTGTCGTAATCGGCCAATATCCGTTGGCGATGTGGCGTCACCATACCCTCAGAAAATTCCCGATGAAAATTCAGGATATTTTCTTGGCTCATGCCCAATGCTTTTAGTCCGGCGGCGGTAAAAGCAATGTTCAGGCAATTGCTTTTGGGATAATGCGTTACGTTGGTAATACCGCCGCTGATATCGCGGATAAAGCCCTTCGCCGCAGCCGCATCCGTTACATGCAGCAGCACGTACCGCGAAAACATCATGTGTTTGTAACCCCGTACAATGTACCCTTGGATATCCGCTTCTTCAAGTTTTTCCATAATTTTAAGCTGTGAGCCATTAGCTATTAGCTGTTAGCCGTTTAAAAATATTTAGGTTTTGTTTGTTCTTTTCGCTGCCACGTAGGGCTTTGCTCTACTCCATTAATGTCGTCCTTCACGACTTATTTCTTATTTCGTTGGGCGGCCACAAGGGCCGCCCCTACGGATTACACTATTTCCTTATTTCTTATTTAAAATTTCTTATTCTTTATTTCCTTTTGGGCGCCTTATCGGGCTGTCTGTAGTACTCCGCAGCGCCAATTCACTAATGGCAATCATTCACTATTCACTATTTACTATTCACTAAAACGGCGCTTTACGGGGTACTACTGCCCATCCCGGGCGCACGGTCACATCAGTCATTTGTTTCTTCGAGCTTCCAAAAGTTGACAACTTTTTCACGGATCCCATATTATCAACAATCCCAAATAAAGTTGTCAACTTTATCAAAACCTATTCAAAAATTCTTGCGCCTGTTTTTCATTTGCATCCAACGTCAATTCATTCCTGATGTACGTGTTATTCATCACATTTTTAATAGAAAGGTTCGGATAAGCACAATACCAAACTGCGGTCGGCACTTGGTAATATCGGCTCCAAGCCAAAAAATGTTCTTCGTCGTAAGCGCCTTTGGTAAACAACAATCTGGTTCTCGGGAATTTTTCTGTATTGCTCCAAATGCCGGTTAAACCCCAACCGCTTTTGTCGATAAAATCGCCCAAATATTGTTGCCAGCTTCCATCAAAATTACTAAAAAACAGCATGCGTTTTTGGCCGTCCATCAACAACCATCTGGCAAAGTGGATAGTTGGAATGCCCATTAATTTACCTTTTACAAACAAGTTTTTAACCAATGCTTTGGCAAACAACATCAATCCCAGCAAGGTGATCAGCCTTATTTTGCCTTGCTTCATAATCAGCAATTGCGTAAATTGGTTTTGATTGTGAAAGTCTTCGTATGTTTCTAAATTTCGGATATGCTCGCCATCGATTTGACTAGGCGTAAGTCCCAGCGGCTTGTCTTTCGGCTCCAAAAAAAACTGGATAATCAATACCCAAATAATAATAAACGGCAATAAAACCAACAAAATAATCCCCAGCAAACCCATGCCCAACCAGTTTTCCGACAATAAAGGCGCTTTTGTTTTGGCCCATTGAAATTCCTGTTTGGATAATACATCGTTTTTAATAGTTCCATGTATTTCAGCCGCAGTTTTATCATCCCATTTTCCATTATGGATAAAATTCCAGATATAATTCCGTAATTGGCTTTCTTGCTTTATTTGCGTTAAGGTTCGGCCAGGCGCACCCGCAAAAAACGCCAACGATTTTATCCGCCATTGTTTTAAATAAGCTTTACGGCTTTCAGGCGTGCGTGCAGGTGCAGCGGGGTAAGCTTCGCAGTTTTCATATAATTGATCTATTAAACCAGCACAAGTGGTAGAAAGCGCCGTCAATTGCGCCTCTTCGTCGCCATCATAATCCGTTCCCAGCACAAATTTTGCCGGATAGCTCCTACCTTTTTCGTCAGGCGGTTGTGCTTCTAACAACACCAATCTAAAGTAATGAATGGTATCTACATCTTGAAATTGCTGATGGACGCCATTTTCAAGATCGGTCCTTAACTGCATTAAAAAACTATCCAACTTATTGTAAGCAGCGGGAATAACAGGAGTCGCAAGCGTTAAGGGTTGTTGGCGAACCATGGGAATAAGTTATAAGTTTTAAGTTAGAAGTTTTAAATTATGAATTATGAGTTATGAATTATGAGTTAAAAATTAAAATCATTGTTTACAAATTAAGAAATAAGTGATTTTTATAAATAATATAAAATTGAAGGCTAAAACACTTGTTGGCACTTATAACTTATAACTTATAACTCATAACTTATAACTTATTCGTCGTCTTCATCAAAAGCTACCACAAAATTGGTTGGGAACGGGCCTTGTTGCAACCCTGTTTTTTTGCCTGCCCGGCCTTCGCCACGGCGCACATTATTTAGCCGCAACACTGCCGCCACCAATTCTGGAATGGTAACCGAATTGATGTATTTTCCATAACATTCATGCAAACCAAACCCGTAATTCATGTAAGTGGAATTCCTTTCGGGATCAAAAGTTTTGGGATCGGGCCAAGCCGCAGGATCGAACATGGCAGCCGCAGTTAACGCAAATACTTTTGTTTTAGCGGGAATAGTGTATGTTTTTTCGCCTTTGCCTTTTATTGTTTGGCTGGCTTCTGCATAACGGATTACGCCAGGCTGCGCCGGATTAAAACGCAAAGCTTCGCTTACATAGCCGTACATTTTTTTCATGTCACGCACTTGCGCCGTTTGTATAGCCCCGGGCAAGATATCGGGGCGATTCAATAATTCATCTAGCACCAGCACCACGGCCTTATTGGTGGTTTCCAAAATTCCCGTAAGAAGCCCGCCCACATTACGTTGTATGCAATCATCATCAAACCAATTGTTGCCTGGTTGTTGTTGCATCAAAATCAAGCGGTTTAAAATATTATCTTCTAGTGGCTTACCATCTTTCAACAATTGTTTGCGTTCTTTAATTAATTCCAACAACAGTTCCTTTCTTTCCAGCGAAGAATCAACCGCCAATTTATGCTTGGCTGCATTATTGGTGAAATTTAAAAACAAGTCGTAAAACAAGTGGCGGTGCCACAATTTCATTTTCTCTAAACTTGGTGCAGGCACACCAAAATAAAAATCGAGCAAACCCACCAACACCGGATAACTCAAGGTTCCCGGCACGTCTAGTTTTCCATAATCTTGTGCGTTGTCAATTATTTCATCGGCATGTTGGCGCACATATCCGCGTATCAATTCCAAATCATCGCGTTTGGTAGTGGCACGAACAAAATTTCTTTCCTTATCAAATTGCGGATTGTTCCTATCCCAGCCCAAAAAGAAAGCTCCTTTTTGATCAGCCATCTTTTTGGAATTGATTTCTTCCACCGTAAAATCAAGGTCGCGTTGCAGTAATTCGGTTAATAAATCGTTTCTGTTTACCGTCATCAATTTAAAAATGCCCAACTTTAAAACGGGATATCTTTTTTGCAAGAAATAAAAAAGATTGTATTGCTTGATGTTGACGGAGAGTTTCAATTGGTCAATAATCTTCGCCAAAATACCCTGTTCTTTCGGCATGGCCGATGGCAAACGACGGCCTGGCCTATCTTCTTGATAAATATCCAACACAAATTGCCCAGCACGGGTGGCTCGCAATTCTTCAACTGCTTTTCTGTAATCATCAGGAATCTGGCTGATTTTTGGCACCACGTTGCCACATTCCTCGGGCAAAATTATGGGCGATGATACAGCCGCAAAAGCAATATCAGCCAAAGTAATAGTGTCGCCTGTTAAATATTTTCGGCCATCGGCCAACAAATTGTTTACTTTTTCAAAGGTCCTTCTAATGAAACTCAATAAATCATCCGTAGAAGCATTATCTAAACCATTGTCTTTTTTGATACCGGCGGCTATTGAGCCGTATTGCAGGGTGTACGCAAATTTTTCGCCCAACGGAACACGGGTGGTAAAAACCGCTTTTGCCATTGGCGGCTTGCTTAACAATTGGGCGTACACATATTTGGTTACCACATCTTCGTACTGTCCGTTAAATAAATTGTACAAATCTAGCACCTCTTTTTTCTTGGCCGGATCGGTGGGCAATAATTTTTTTGACGGCAAACAACCTTGTTCGCAATACTGTATAATGCTGTTGGCGGTATAAATCAAACCATCGTTTTTAACCAATACAGGACTGCATTTCACGCTGTTATCATCCGTCAATTTTTTTACCACTTTGGTGTATAAACCAGGGGCATGAACTTCATCTTTATAAGGGATATCGTTTACATCCAACACCCAACGGGCAATTTCATCGGTACCACCGATACTGTTGCTCACAAAGGTTGGAAATGTTTTGGCGTAGCTAAAATTCTTTCTAAAATACAGTTGGTCCGGATCATTATACGGGTTAGTCATAAGCTTGGATCGCATTTAAATATTGGCAAACAGTCAACCGGTACTGTTAATGGATTTTAACACACTAAATGTAGATAGTATTTATGAAAGATGCAATAGCAATGAGTATTTTATGGATATTATTTCGTAGAAATATTTTTATTGTGTATTTGACAAATAAAAATCCATCAAATAGGCTTACCAAAAAATCAATTATATTTAAAACATGAAAACAAACTTCCTTCTATTATTCATTGCACTTTGTCTTTCGGCTTTTTCCCAACCAATAAAAATCTCCGGAACATTAATCAATCTGGATAAAACAGAAACCGTTTATCTAACCAATATTGCGCAAAAAGATGCGCCAATTAAAATAAATAAAAATGGTAGTTTTTCCGTAACTATTAATTTAAAAAGCGGTTGCTATCAATTGACTGAAGTAGGCAACGTTTATCTTGAACCTGGTTATGATTTAAACATTACACCCAATAAGGACAGTAATTATGTATTTAATGGAAAAGGCAGTGTGGAAAATAATTTAATGTTAGAAGCAAAGAAATTAATAAACAATTATTTTTCCATGGGTGAAAATGGTTTTTTATTCAGCACTTATCTAATAGAACCTGATACATTTTTAATAAAATTGGAATTATACAAAACACAAGCACACCATTTATTGGATGAATCAACATCCGATAATTTTAAAACAATTGCAAAAGGCGATATTGATTCTTATTGCAGGAATTTGTTAGGTAATTATTTTGTTTATTATGGATATGATTCAGCGATTGAAGAGCATAATAATAAAATTATGATGGATAGCGCAGGAAAAATTCCAATAAATCGATTGATGGCGATGCAAAGAGAGGTACACATAAAATCACTGGAACCTGAGCAAATGCTAAAGCTGTATAAAATGACATATAACAGCTTAGAGATGAACGACAGCTTACTATTTATCAATTCTGATGAATATAGGAAAAACGTATCGACAAATATTGAAGCTGCACTTATGACGAATTTTATGAGTGATTTTATTGAAAGAATACCGCAACCAATCATCAAACTAAAAGTGGTAAATAAATTTATAACCAATCCTTTCATACATGAATATTATGCTTACACTTTAACCAATGAAATTATTAAAACACCTAGAGATAGTTCTTTTAAAGACAGCGTTTACTCGGCTTATATGTCGCATTCAACCAATGTAGTTTATCGAGAAAAAATTAGTCAATATTATAATAACACTATTGCTTTTGCAAACAATAAAATGGCACCAGATTTTAATTATCCAAATGTGGATGGTAAAAACATTTCGCTAAAAAGTTTAAAAGGAAAATATGTTTACATTGATGTTTGGGCCACTTGGTGCGAGCCTTGCAAAAAAGAAATCCCTTTTTTATCAGCCATTGAAACTGAATATGAAAATAAGAATATCCAGTTTATTAGCGTATCTGTTGATTTTCCAAAAGATAAAAACAAGTGGTTGAATTATGTAAAAGCAAAAAAATTAAAGGGCATCCAATTAATGGCCGACGATGCATTTGATTCTGATTTTATCAAAAAATTCAATATTAATGCTATTCCCAGGTTTATATTGATCGATCCTAATGGAAAAATTATTGCGGCTGATGCGCTGAGGCCATCTGACGAGAAGTTAAGAAAAACCTTAGATTCGCTGTTGTAAAAAGTATTCATGTCAACTCTTTACATTATTGCAGGCCCAAATGGTGCTGGAAAAACAACAGCATCAAAAACATTACTACCCAATGTTTTTGAAACGAATATTTTTATAAACGCTGATATAATTGCCGCTCAATTAAACCCACAAAATGTAGAAGCAGTTGCAATGAAGGCTGCGCGGATAATGTTGGAGCAGATACAAACTACATTACAAGAACGGAAAACATTTGCGATTGAAACCACTATGGCGTCGCGTAGCTATCTAAGTTTGGTAAAACAGGCACAATTATTGGGCTACGATGTAGTACTGTATTTTTTCTACTTGCCTTCGGCAGAAATGGCCAAACAACGGGTTAAGCTTAGGGTTAGTCAAGGCGGGCATCACATTCCAGATGAAGTAATAGAACGGCGCTATCATTTGGGCATTCAATATTTTTTTGAGTATATACAATTGATAGATAACTGGTTTATTTATAAAAATGATAAAACACCGCCCTTACTTGTTGCTGAAGGCGAAAAAGGCGGTATCTTTAAAATTCAAAATCACGAAACATGGAAGCAATTAAAGAAGCTATAGGTTTTTCGGAACGCCATAAAGAATTGCATGACAAAACTGAAAAAGCTTTGCAGGAAGTGTCAAAACTAGTTGTGGAAACAGCTAAGCAAACAAATACTTACCTTGTTGTTTCCGACGAAAAAGGTAACATCAAAAAAATTCCCGCCAAAGATTTATAGTTGTTTCCGCAACTCTTAAGGCGTTCCCCTAAGCTAGCATATAATCGCCCTTTCGGAACTTTGAAAAAAGTACGACAAGATTGTGGTAAAGTCTGCCATTCGTTATTTGCCATCCGCCATCCGACAATCTACCATAAATTCCTCGGGCACCAATCGCCATATTTATTGCCCAATAAAAAACCGAGTACAATTTCGTGCGTGCCGCTGGTAAAAGTTTGCAGACGGCTGGTACTGTAATCATAAGCATAACTAATATTGAAAGAATGGTTGACATTGATGCCCAACATCGCCGCAAAACCATCTTCAAACCTATAACTGGCACCAGCCCAAATCAAGTCACGGTATTGCACTTTAGCATTCATATCCACGCCAATTGGCAAAGGATCTACCGAACGCACAACGAAAGATGGCAACAACGAAAAATCTTCATCTAAATAAAATTTATAGCCTGCGGTTACAAAAAATGTTGGATATGAACTGCGTTTGGCATACAAAGTATTGCTACTAAATTCCAAGCCCTGCGGCAAAATTTGCATGGCCGAAACGCCTGCAAAAAAATCAGCACTGTACAGCCAAATGCCGGCGTTTATATCGGGTCGTATTTTGTTTAAATAACCGCTTCCAGCAACAGCGGGATCAATAGGTGTTTCAAAAATAAGTTTGCCACTATTTAAACTGTTGTTGGTAAAACCTACTGAAAAACCTGCAGCAATACTGGTACGCGGAGAAATACCTAAGTGATAAGCATAAGTTCCGTACAAACTGAAACGGTTTAGCGGGCCGGTTTGGTCGTTTATCATTTGCAAGCCCCAGCCATGGTGTGGTTTTGCGCTTTCGTAGCTTTCAGAAAATTGGCGACCACGTGGATTTTCATTGGCCATATCAAAAGATGTTGCGGTGCCACGGTCATCGGTTTTTCCGATTGGTCCATGAATGGTAAGATAGGTGGTAACGGGTGCATCTTGTATGCCAACCCATTGGTGGCGGTGACTAATTTTTACATCGGTATAATTTTCAATGCCGGCCAAAGCTGGATTGATAATATAATTGTTCAGCACATATTGTGTATAGTCTGGCCGCATCTGCGCATGCGCCAGATTTACCATTATTATCATTAAAACAATCGTCAGCGTCTTCATCTTTCAAATTAATTTGTTTCTAAATCAGTAATTGGGTAATTGAGTAAATAAGTATTTGCTTCAAAATTGGCCAATTACTTACTTACCCAATTACTTATTTACCTATTTATCAGCGGTTTACCGCAAAATCGTTACCGAGCCCGTCATCGGTTGTCGTCCATTTTTTGGATCAATTATGTAATAATATGTTCCAATCGGCAAATCCGTTCCGTTTAATTTTCCATCCCAAGGTGTGCTATAGCCAATTTTATCATACACCAATCTGCCATACCTATCAAAAATTTGAACGGTTACGCCGGGATAAGAATCCAAATTTTTAATCGTCCATACATCATTTATCCCATCGTTGTTTGGACTAAACGCGTTCGGAATTACGGGTGCCAACAATAATTTTACAAAAACATCGTCCGTTGGAACCGTGCAACCGCCTGCGGCTGTTACTTTTAAGGTGTAAGTCATATCGGTTAATGGATCAATAACAATGGGTTGCAAAATGTTTGGATTGCTTAAATATGTGGAAGGTGTCCACGTGTATTGATAATTGGATGCACCGGTAGCCGTTGCTTTTATTTGTACTTGTCCGCCGGGCAAAACTGCCAAATCTGGCCCCGCACTAATTATTGGATACGGATAAATATTGACCGAATCAACCGCGGTATTGCTTAAACAACCTTTGTTTGATTTGGTGTAAAGCGACACGGCAAAAGTTCCTGTACGGGTGAATAAATGTGAAGTATTTTGTGTGGTTACCACTGCACTGCCATCGCCAAAATTCCAATACCAGTTAGTGAAATGTTGGTTCAACGAATCGCTTTTATCAAAGAAAGCAATGGTATCGCCGATGCACACATAGGTTGGAACGGCAGTAAAATCAGCTTGCGGTTGCGGATAAACTTCAGTTAACGCTTTTGTTGTGCTAGCTGGGCAACCATCTTTTGAAGTAACTGTTAATGTTACATTGTAAGGACCGTAGCCGCTAAAATTATGCACAGGGTTCATTAACGTGCTGCTGTTTAATCCGCCAGAACTGGCATCACCAAAATTCCAGAGATAAGTAAATTGGCTTTGGCTATTGTCAGATATTTTACTGCTGTCATAAAATTGTGCAGCACCCAATGGTAAACAAATGGCCGGCACGCTAAAATCTACTACTGGCAACGGGTGTATAGTTATCACTTTTTGAAATGGAAGACTTGTACAACCGCTATCGGTTATTACTTGCAACGTTACCGTATCAACGCCAACATTGGCATAAGTATGAGTAAATGTGGCTGCGCTGGTATTGGTTTGTGATTGTGTATCGCCAAAAGTCCATTGCCACTGTTTAATATTGCCAAAGTTGGCCGTGGAGGCATCGGCAAAAGCGACGCTTTGGGTTACGCAATCGGGCAATGAAAATAAAAATACTGCCGTTGGCCTTGGCCAAACCGTTTTTGTTTGCTTGGCAGAATCTTTACAGCCTTGGGTTGAAACGTACACCGCATAAACGGTATCAACGCCAACGCCGGGAATTGTTGGTGTAAATAATCCGGTTGCACTTACGCCTTTTCCGCTGTAAACAAATGCCCCCGGAACGCCGCCCGTCTCGGTTGCCTGCGTTATTTGTATGGGCGAAGCATCCAAGCAAATACCGGGCATGGTTGCAAATTGCACTTTTGGCGTTGCGTTCAGCACAATAATGGTGTCTTTAATATCTAAACAAGAAATGCCAGAATAAGCAATTAAGCGGATGGTAATATTTTTTGTGAGCGGCGACTGAAAAGTAGGATACAAATGCGAAAATACCCGGTTTACGACTGGTGTATCATCCACAATTTTTTGGGTTGGGTTGTTGCCAAAATCCCAATATAATTCGGTTTTGGTAACGGAACCGAAATCAACCGAAGAAAAATTCTTTACAAAAACACTGTCGTTACTGCACAAATTTGTTGTGTTCTGTACCGCAAACAACGCTTTCGGCACAGAGCCATTTACCGTAAATGGCTGTGTAAGCACAGCTTTACAGCCAAAATTAGAAGTAACCGTATCGCTAATAACATAATTGCCTGCGGCAAAAAATTGAATGGAAGGCGTTTTTACGGTAGCTGTTGTTGGTGTTGGCGTTGGTGTTCCTGTAAAAGCCCAGTTGTATTTAAATTGCGCTTGTGAACCATCCGAAATGGAAGAGGTGTCGGTAAAGATTACGAATTTATCTTTCAAACAAACTTCGGGTAAAACAAAACCTACCACCGGCCTCGGGCTTACAATAATGGTTTTTGAAGCCGTTACTTGGCACCCGGTGTTACTAACAATCGTCAACGAAACGGTGTAAGTTCCCAATTTATTGTATACATGCGTACGTGTTGCGCTGGCCGTAAGCGTATCTTTTGTGCCATCTCCATAATCCCAATACCATTTAGTAATGCTGCCAGATGTGATGGTTGACGAATCTTTAAAACTAATCGTTCCGTTGATACAAGTGGTATCGCTTACGCCAAATTTCGCCATCGGGCTTGTAATCACAATAGTTTTGGTGGTATCGGCATAACAACCAATATCGTTGATAATGGCCAATTTCACATTAAAACTGCCCGCCGCATTGTATTTTTTTGATGGGTTTTGAATACTATCCACCGTGTTATCACCAAAATTCCAATTCCACTTCATAATTGTTCTTCCACTTGCATTGCTTGAGTCGGTAAAATGAACCGAATCGGACAAGCAACCCGTGGTCGAAATACCAAAGTTAGAAGCTGGCGGACTATAAACATTTACGGTATAGGTTTGTTTTTGGGTACCGCTGCAACCGTCTGAAGTGGGATTGTTTGATGTAATGGTAACCGTGTACGCACCAACGGCATTAAAAGTATAAAAGCCTGGTAATTTATAAATGTATATTGCTTTGCCGCTGGCAGGATCTGTAAAAGAGCTATCGGCAACAGGATTTACAATAGGCCCAACCGTAGCATTGGGCGATAAATTAGGATTGTTTCCAAAATCCCATGTTAGACTTAAAGGCTGGTAAGGATATTTGGTTTGGTAAGTAAAAGCTGTTCCGACGCAAGTGGCTTGCGAAGTGCTGGTTGAATATTGATTTTGCAATAAAAGACCTTGCGTAAGATCAACAACATTCGTCCCGGCATTGTAACCATAGCTTTCAACATTGCCGAAACCATAAGCTATGGCAATAAAATTGGAATCAGCAGAAAGCGTTTGTACCGGATTTATAATGCTTTTGGCTGTTACATCTTCTTGCAAATAAGAATACGCCGTGCCGGGAATGGCACTAAAAGTTCCTGCTGGTGCACCACCATTTATTTTAAAACTGCCAGTGGCAATTGTTGGAATAATGATATTTAAATAGCAGTTGGTGATATTGCTTTGACCTGGAAACTTGGCATTGATCCAATTTTGATGGGCAGAAAAAACGGTGATATTATTGATGGTTTGCTCAACCGGATTGATCACCACCATTTCAGGATCGCCAATTGTTGCGCCGTTTTGGCAAGCCATTGTGGTAAAATATTGTACAACCGATGCCGTTTTATCGCACTGAATAAAGGTTGGGTTGCCGGTGGAATATTCATAAAAGGAATTGTTCACCAAACCGGTTAACGTTGTGGTTACGCCGTTTTCAGTTTTGGTTACCACGGTTGTTGGGTCTAAAACGAAAACCCTGATAATGTCCGACGTTCTTGTTTTTGCGGGAGCCGTTAAAAAACTTTTGCCCCAAGCGCCGGTTGGAAACAATTGTTGAAATAAATTATCGCCACTGCCAGGGCTCGCACAACCAAAAGAACTCCAAGTGGTGCTTGAAAAAACAGCAATTTTTTTACAGCCGCTCCCAGTTGAAATTGATTGTACGCTGGTGCCAGAAATATCTGCACCTTGTTTAAATTCAACTTGGTACACATCGCCAGGATTAGCTAATGTAATAGTGTATGGCGTATTTGCAGCCCTTGCACCGGTTGAACTGGCAACGGTTGGCGTAATTTGCACCGTTGTATTGGTATCAACCGCCACAATGCTGATGGTGCCATAACCTTGGCCTGCGCCAATGCCTACACTTTTGTAACTAGGCACCACATATTCCCTACCCCAAACATTCGATGGCAATAAAAGCGTAGCCCCACTCCTAGCACTATGGATAATATGTGCATACACCACAACGGGATTATTTGCAGTAACATGTATAGCTGATCCGGTTTTTATACCATCGCTTTGCGATAAATAAACATAGGCATTGGAAGCATCAGCGGCTGAAGTTGAACCTATAAATTTCTCTGTTACCGTATTTGGGGTTACTGTAAATGGAACTGATTGGCCGTTTACCGTAAGCGTTCCCGAAGCAGCCACACTTGATGTAATGTATATACCCATTACAGAAGTTAATGCATCAATATGTGCTGGATAGGTTACCCAAAAATCAGTGCCTTTATTGGAAAAATCTTGCCCAAAGCCCACAACCCCACAGCAAACGGCAAGCAATAAGAAAACCTTTCTCATAGCTAGTTAGAAAAATATTGAATTTTCAGTAATGTTAAACAATCGGGCAGTTGGATTGCCAAAAATAACCGAAAAACTAGAAAAAGTGTGAATGCTGAACAATTTATTTTGACGAGTTATTGCACATTACTACAAATCGCAATCATTATCAACCAATTTCATTTTCCAGAGCGTAGCAAATAGGTTTTTAGGCTTGGGCCCAAACAAAATAAAGCGTCCAAAATACTAAGCCCGGAATGAAAAGAAAGCCTATCAAAAAACACCTGCGTGTATGGTGGGTTATCGCTTTTCGTTCTGGTAGTGTCTCTTTGGTCGTTTGTTTGTTCGGGCATCAATCCTTGTGGTACATAACTTTCCGAGGTGGTTAAATTGCCTTGCCACTTTAACCAACGTGCACATTGTTGGATGATGGCAAAATTTAAATCGACCAAGAAAATTTGTGGCGTTGAAATCAAACCCAATACATCATCTACGAAATATTCATAAAAAGGGGCTTTACCATAACAACTTTGTATGGCTTTGCGATGGTCTTGTTGCCAGCGTTGGGCATTATCTATCCGTAAATCTTTTGTTATTGCTTTTTGGTTACGGCCGCCTAACAATGGCACACTCAGCGTAATCATTTTTTCGGCACCCAAAATATGGCAGCGGTTGCGTAGCGATTGTTTTTGATAAAAATCAAATTGCTCGATGGTTACATTTGTTGCTGTGGCAAACAATTGCATCCAAGCAATGTTGGGGAAATATTGAGATTCGAGAATAAGCTGCAAAATTCTTTGATTTACGATTTGGGTCTTTGATTGTGCAAAAAAACGTAATTCTTAATTCGTAATCCGTAATTAATTCAGTCCGTATTTTTGAACCGATGAAAAACAGAAAATCAACAACCATTATTTATTTTGCAGTTATTCTTTGCCTACTTGCCTCATGCGGCAAAACAAAAGATTTCGAATTTAAACGGATCGAAAGCTTGGATCTGCACGATATCAGTTTTACCAAAAGTAGTATTGGTGGAAGATTGTTGTTTCATAACCCCAACCATTTTGGCGTCACGCTTAAATCGTTAGACTCGGATGTAACGGTGGATGGCACTAAATTAGGCACTTGCAATGCCGATAGCACCATTCACATTAGGGGAAACGAAGATTTTTCTGTTCCCGTGGTTATCCATTTTACCAGTGTTGCCGCTATCATGGGCGGCTTAAGTTTTTTAAGTAAAGATTCAGTACTGGTTAGGTTTAACGGGTCTATGAAAGTTGGCCGCGTAGGTGTTTTTATCAATTATAAATTTGATAATACCAACAGGATTTCTACGAAATTTTAGGGTAAAGTCGTTAGTCGTTGGTATTTGGTAGTTTGAGAATACATTCTATTTAACAAATACCAATAAGTGGTTACAGTTTTTGTCTTACTACCAACGACTAAGTACTAACGACTCGGTCCGCCCGGTTTCTTTTTCGGTTTTCCGCCGCCATCTTTTACTTTTTTGCAGCAAGGTGGCAAGCTTTTATAGTCATCTTCATTGGCAGTTACATCATCTGCGTCAAAACCTGCGTTGGCAATAGCTGTTTTTATTTGGCCGATGTTTGTACGATCAGGGTACCAGCTTACCAGCGTAACGCCCCTTGTAATAACCACATTAATTTTAATCAGCCCGTCAACCTGATCTTTTACGTTTTGCTCAATTAAGGTTTTACATTCTACGCATACCGCTTCCGGCGTTTTAATTTCGGCGGTTTCCTTTTTGGGCATTTGTGCAAAAGCGCCAATCGTTAGGCAAGTAAAAATGGATAACAATAATAATTTCATGGTTCAAACATTTATGGGAAAGAGGCTTCAAAATTATGGCAAGGCGATTTAATATCGATATAATCATCAGCGCCTGTAACAATGGTAACAAATTTTTATTTATTGCTTACATATTGCTCATGTAGCGGATCGTTATTCGTTATAATGGTGTTTAAAGAATTGTCAATAATAAATTTAAAAAATAAAAAAATAGCCTTCAGACAGAAATTTTATTATAAATGATGCAATAGAAAATATATTTACAACCAATACCACCAATAGCTGGCTGCATGAACTTGATCCAATTTGCTAAAGAACTAAATCTATCTATATCAACCGTGTCTAAAGCGTTGAAAGACAGCCACGAAATTAGTGCCGCTACCAAAAACAAAGTATTAGCCAAAGCCAAAGAATTAAAATACGAAGCCAACCCTTTTGCCAGCAGTTTACGCAAACAAAAAAGCAACACAATTGCTGTTGTAATTCCAGAAATTGCCAATAACTTTTTTGGGCTGGTAATAAACGGGATAGAATCGATTGCGCAGGAAAAAGGATACCATGTATTAATTTATCTGACGCACGAAAACATGGATAAAGAAATTGCCATTACCCATTTATTGCAAAATGGCCGCGTAGATGGCGTAATGGTCTCTATTTCCAACGAAACAATTGACACAACGCATTTAAAAGAATTAAAGGAAAAAGATATCCCACTTGTTTTTTTTGATAGGGTGGCCGAAGATATTGACGCCCCAAAAATAACAACCAACGATTATAACAGTAGTTTAAAAGGTACCGAACATCTAATTGATAAAGGATGCAGGCGTATTGCATTTCTTTCTATTTCGCAAAACCTGTCTATCGGCAAAAAAAGAACAAGTGGGTATTGGGATGCCTTAAAAAAGAATGGATTAAAACAAGACAAAAATTTAATTGTGGAATGCAACAACGACGATGAAAAAAATTATGCGTTGATTTATAAACTATTAGAAAAAAAACCACGACCAGATGCCATATTCGCATCTATTGAAAAAGATGCAATTATAAGTTATGAAGTATGCGAAGCATTAAAAATAAATATTCCAAAGGAAATTAAAATCTTAAGTTTTTCTAATTTAAAAACTGCCTCTTTATTAAAACCATCGCTTACAACCATTAACCAGCCTGCATTTGATATGGGACGAAGCGCAGCGTCAATTCTTTTTAAATTAATAGAAAAGAAAACATTTAATCCAATTTTGGAAAAAATAGAATTTAATTCCACATTAATAGAAAGAAATTCAACTAAAGCAAAAAATTAAAATATTAAAGCCCTATTTAATATAAATAAATGGATCTTGTTTTACTATTTTAATTCACCATCAATCAATGGCCATTTATTAAAATCCCTATTAAATATTTTATTATCTTCTGAAATAATTACCCATTTATTTTTAGGGGCTTGTACATCATACATCAATTTATGGCCTTCGGGAAATTTAAATTGAGATTTTAATTGCTCTTTATTTTCATTTGCTTGCATCAATTTGGCAAGCAACGCATTTGCGTTAGTGTCTTCAAAAACGGCAATCAATCCAAATTCATCGGTTGAATAAACCGCTACCATTAAATTATTTTTTGCCGGATAAATTTTCCAATTTTCTTTTTCAACCACTGATTTAAAAGAAGCCGGCACATAAACCGGACCTGCGGCACAAGCAAAATTTTTATATACACCCGTATTATTCCACTCCATAAAATTGTTACCCGGCCCAGCAACATGAATAACACCAGAAAGTGTTACAGCCGTATCGTCCAAAAACAAGCAAATTGGCCTTGCTACAATAATTGATTTCTTGCCTTGGTTTGCACCGCCCGCCGATAGCAAATAATGTTTGCCGGCAGTATAAATTTCCGGACAAGATTTTGGCCCATGCCCCAACTTTATAAAATAGCCATCGCCCTTATCAAATATTGTTTTTACCACTTTATCGGCTGGCCGATATGGCATTATCGAACCCATTAAAGCATGCACTTCGCCCCCGTTTGTGCTTTTATTAAATGTAGTAATTGGCGAAAAACTTAACCAGGCTTTCATAAAAATGGATTGATAATCATTCGCCAATTCTTGAAATTTTGCTTTCTCGTATCGCCGCCGCATCGGCCCATAATGCTTTAATTGATAGCTGCCTAAAGCATACGTCCAGTTCATGTAATCCAGTGCAGCCCTCGCTTCCAGCCTTATTTTGTCTGATGCAAAAGCTTCCAAATTAAGCAACGCAGTAATAGTATAACCAATATATGGCAACGAATTAAATTCAAATAAACCATTCGATTTTATATGCTCCAACGTATTCAAAATTTTCGTTTCCATGCCGTTTTCTTCATTGTTGTAAGCTGTATTTGTATCACCGTGCAACATTAACCAACGGTTTTTTAAATACCGCGAACCTTCGGTCATTAAAATATGGTTTTCCGTTTCTCTTGCCAATCCCAAACTATGCGGCGCAGCAGTCCTAAATTTGTTGCCGTCTTCCGTTAACAAAACATTCAACAAATAATCTTTGGTGGCAGGGTACAAAATATCGGCATGCTCGCCAAACAACCATAAAATGCTGGTGTAAATCGTTACAGTAAAATCATAATCGCCCTTTTTATTCAGTGCCCAAGTAGATCCGGAAATGCCCCACACCGTGTTTTTCATCAACCATTTATTGGCTTCGGCCACGTCGTGTTGGGTGTACAATTTTGCCAAAATAATCCTTGGCGCATTTCCTTTTCCGGCCATCATTTTATCGGTAATTGTTTTATTTGCCCAGTCGTTGCAAAGGCTATCCGCAAAACCCGATTTTGTTTTCCATACCAAATTTCTTTCATGCGGCACGTCAATATTGCTGACACTCAAGCTGCAAATTTTTATGCCACGATTGACCAAACATGCTGTTTTGCATACTTCCGAACACTAAAAACAAAAGCATGATGCAAGTAATGTTGAAAGTCTTTTTTTGGTCTTTTTTCATGACAATTTTAATTTGATCGATTATTTTAACGCTAGAAAAAATGATGAGTGGGTTTGAACTTGTTCGGTAATTTTTGGGCGCCCGGGCGGGCTGTTGGCAATACTCCTCGGCGGCAATTTATCAATTCAAATTATCCATTATAAATTATTCATTTATCCATTCATCTGCCGCCTGTGGGGTACTTGCCGCCATCCCTGGCGCACGGTCACATCGGTCATCTGTTTCTGCCGCTGCCGTTTAAAGAACTTCCATCAACAAAAAAATTGGCAAAACCTATAAGCTTTCTAACCTAAAAATGCGAAGAACGCAACAGACATTATTAGTTTCTTAATCACTAAAAGAATATGGTACCGCGGCTTTCAACATCCCTCTTTTAAAGTTTGGCTGCTCGCCCATTTTAAATAACAAAGTGCCACCTTTTAAAATATCAGCATGGTTTAAATAGTTTTTATCATACCCATTTACATTTAAAAATGCTTTTTGAATGTAAATATTCTGCTCACTATTTTGCGGAGCATCAATAACAAACTGCTTTCCGTTTTCCAAGCTAAGCGTCATCTTTTTAAATAACGGCGCACCAATTACATATTGCCCCGCACCAGGGCAAACGGGATAAAAACCCATAGCGCTAAACACATACCAAGCGCTTGTTTGCCCATTGTCTTCATCGCCACAATAACCGTCGGGTGTTGGTTTGTATAGTTTTTCCATGGCTTCCCGCACATGCATTTGCGCTTTCCAAGGTGCCCCGCAATAATTGTACACATAAATCATATGTTGTATCGGCTGGTTGCCATGCGCATATTGCCCCATGTTCATCACTTGCATTTCCAACATTTCGTGTATTACGCCGCCTTTGCCAGGGTAAGCGCTGCCATCAAAAATGCTTGGCAACCGATACACGCTATCCAACATTTCTTCCATTTTTTTATTGCCGCCCATTAAATTGGACAAGCCTTTAAAATCATGGAAAACGCTCCAAGTGTAATGCCAAGCATTGCCTTCCACAAATTCGCCGCCCCACCTAAAAGGATTAAAAGCACCATCAAAACTGCCATCTTTTTTGCGTCCACGCATTAGCAAGTGTGTGCTATCGAATAAGTTACGATAGTTTTGTGACCGCTTAGCAAAGGTTTCAATCTCTAATTTGGGTTTATGCAAAGCAGTTGCCAATTGATAAATACAAAAGTCATCATAAGCATATTCTAATGTTCTGGCGGCACTGCCACCAACCATGTCCATCGGCACATAACCCAATTCGTTATATGGCTGAAATCCAGTTCTGCCAACGGTTCCAATTGGCCCAACATTGGTGGTATTTTTGATGATGGCCGCATAAAGTGTATCAATATTAAACCCTTTTATGCCTTTTAAATAAGCATCGGCAATAATGGAAGCCGAATTACTGCCAATCATACTGCTTCGGTGGCCTGGGCTCGCCCATTCGGGCAACCAGCCACTTTCTTTATAAGTATTTGCCAAGCCTTCCATAATATGTGCATCCATTTCTGGATACATTAATGTAAGAAAAGGAAATAATGCCCGGAACGTATCCCAAAAACCAGAATCGGTAAACAAGTAACCTTTCATCACTTTTCCATTGTACGGACTGTAATGTACCATTTGATTATCGGTATCTATTTCATAAAACTTTCTAGGAAACAACAACATGCGGTAGAGGCAAGAATAAAATGTTTTTAATTGGTCAAGCGTACCACCTTCCGCTTTCAATTTGCTTAATTCTGTATGCCAAATTGCTTTCGCTTTGTCTTTAATTTGAGCGAAACTCTGGTTGCCGATTTCCCGTTGTAAATTAAGCTCCGCTTGTTGTAGCGAGATAAACGAAGACGCTACTTTTAAATGCACCTGCTCTCCCCTTTTGGTAGAAAATCCAATGATAGCTTGCGCATGAAAACAAGTCACTTCCTTTTTTTGGGTGCTAACCACACTATCTTCCACCGTAAAAGAAACGGTAACAGCCTTGTCGCATTCAATTACAAAATAGTTTTTAAAATTGGTTGGAACGCCGCCTTTATTTCTTGTTGTGTAGCCAACTATTTTGCTTTCTTCGGGAATAATTTTTATAGACGAACCCCTATCAAATGCATCCACCAAAATGAACGAGCTATCCGCTTTTGGAAAAGTAAATTGAAAGCTGGCGCATCTTTCGGTAGGTGTAATTTCGGTAAGCACGTCGTAATCAGCTAAATACACGTTGTAATAAAAAGGTTTCGCAATCTCTGCCTTGTGCGAAAACCAACTCGCCCTTTTTTCTGGGTCGATGTTCATTTTGCCTGTCATAGGCATAATGGAAAACTGACCATAATCACCAATCCACGGCGAAGGTTGATGCGTTTGTTTGAAGCCGCGGATTTTATCAGCGCTGTATTGGTATTGCCACCCGTCGCCATTGGTATTGGTTTGCGGTGTCCAACAATTCATTCCCCAAGGCAAAGCAATGGCAGGGTAAGTGTTGCCGTTTGAAAAAGTATATTTTGAATCGCTTCCCATTAAGGGGTTCACCCATTCTTCTGGTTGAAAATTTTGCTGCGCAAAACAAGAGACAGAAAAAAAGCTACAAATAATAATTATGAACTGAATTCTTTTCATATTGGAAAGGACAAAAACTGAAATAATTATAATTAATTGCGTAAAATGTATTTGTCAGCCGGAGGCTATCGAAGGTCTTATAGGTCCAACAAGAAGATTGTCAAACAGATCGCCACGAGTGCCTTCGAGAACCCCAGACTGACAAGATAGATCTCCAAGCAGATTACCACGAATGCCATCTTTCAACGTTTTATCGAAACCATTTTCAACATCACAACTCCATGGTGCTGGATATTTGTGTTGAAAGCACCATCAAATTCGCCTAAATCTTTTTGTCGCCACACATCCCTCAATTTCCATTTGCCTTTCAACCCAAGTTTTGCAAAATCAAATTCAAATTGTTTAGATTGTTCATTTCCCCAACGGAAATACGATTGCGGCGTTTTGCCATAATCATCGGTATTGAATAAACCAACCGCATACGAGCCGTCTTCCAACGGTTTTACATAAATCTGAACGCCGTTTTCATCCGCCACCAACCTTGCGGGTTTGCCCAGCGGATCTTGGTTTACCGCAATCACCTCATCGTTTGTAAGCAGGTTCAACGTAAATTTATCCAATTGCTCAATTGGGCAACCAATAAGCATGGGTAGCGACAGTAAGCTAAACAAACTTACATGGCTGTACTGTTCATCGGGTGTTAACCGTGTTGGATGAAGCGTTGGCCCGATGGATACATTGCCAACAATCATCATATCGCCATCGTTCCAATGACCGGGACCACCGAATGGAGCCCATTTATCGATAGAGAAAACAGTAAGATACAAACTGGCCCAGCTATCTTTTATATCAGGCCCCGTACGGTACATATTGGCAAGCCGCATCCAATCTTGCACATGCTCAAACGGGGCAGAATTGGACAAACTCAACACAATATCCCGACCCGATTTCCGCAATGCTTCCGACATCCGTTCGGTGGAAACAACATCTACCCGCCAATCGTATTTCAAAAAATCGAAGCCCCAAGCCGCCATTTGTTTGGCATCATTTGTTTCGAACCGATATTTTCCAATATGGCTAAACGACGGCCGGTTTACTTTGATGGATTCGTGGGTTTCACCACCATTTTCGAAGTCGGACGAAGCGCCCACATAACCTGCATAGCTAGAAATGTATGGCGTTGAATAAATGCCCGCCTTTAAACCAAGCGCATGGATGGAATCTACCATTTCTTTAATGTTTGGAAATTTTTCATTGGGTTGAAGCGCCAAATTTTCGCCAGTTCTTACACCTTGCCAAGCGTCATCGATATTAATGTAAGTCCAACCATGGTCGCGGAGCCCCATTTTTACCATAGCAGTTGCCGAGGCCATTACTTTTTCCCTATCAATTCTTGATTCCCAAGCATTCCAACCGTTCCAACCCATGGGCGGCGTTAAGGCAATCGTATCACCAATTTTTATAGTAAGATTTATTGTGGCTTCGCCAAACGCATTTGTTGCTTTTATTGTGGTTGGATAAATTCCTTTTTGATTAATTGTTCCGGTAATAATGCCCGTGTTTTCGTTCAATAAAAGACCGGCTGGGAGATTTTTTGCAGAAAATTTTAAAGGACGGATGCCGGTTGCTGCAATGGTGTACAATATTGGATTTCCAGGTGTTGCGCCAAATATTTTTGCGGAATTGATATGTGGTGTTTTAGGTGATGTTGGTGTTAAAATATATTTTTCGCCGAGGTTTGAAACTGGTTTTGGTAAATTGTTGTTCACCATAACCAATCGAGCATTTGCCCAATCAGCATACGTTTTTTTATTGTTGTAGCCGCCAACATTGTCGGTTACCAACAACCCAATTTGCTGGATTCCTTCCAAGTTTACATCAACTTTTACGGGGGCATCACCAACTTTCATGTCTTTTTGTTCAAACAATATTTTACCATCGCCTAACACAAAAAATGAAATTGGAATGTCTTTATTGCCTTTGTCATCGGCACCAACAATGGCTATAAATTCTTTCGCTTGTTTGTCAAGTACAAAAGAAATAACACTTACTGTTTGTACGCCAATACCACGCTCAAAAAAACCACTGCCTATTTTTATACTGTCGTGTGCGTAATTTGTTTTGATAGAAATTGGTCGGATATCTTCAGCGAACGACCCTATGTTCAAATCATCTAACCAAATTTCAGATGTATTTTGTGCACTAGTAAATTTTGCCAGCAGCAAAAGGAGAATAATAATATATTTTGAGATTAAATTCATGGTAAATGATTGGGATGCGATGGATGAAACAAGAGATTATTCTTAGCCCATTATGGGATTAATTGCTTTTCGTGAAAGTTTGTGACCGACCTGTTTTATTCTGTCTTTTTCTTTTTTTTCTTAGCAAAAAAAAGAAACAAAAAAAGCCAAGGCTCTCGAAAGAAAAGGTTTAAAATTCGCGAATGGCTCATCCGCCTGAGGCGGATTCTTCCAAATACAGGCCAAACGGGATAATTTTAATGCACTTTTCTTTCGAAGGCCGATTCCGCCCCCCAATTATTTAAGTGTCCGTTATATGCATTTTATAAATTTTCAAAGTTTCCAAAGCTTCGAACACTTGTGTAACGCGTTGCAGAGAACAAAGACTGTTATATAATATCTCCTTTCCCCTGCGTCTCTGCGAGACATCTTTCTATTTATTGTCAAGGTTACGGAGACTTGAGAGATACTCTTCGTACGCTAAACCAAACATGATAAAAGAACCATAGCCAAAACCGGTGCCTTCCGTTATTTTGCGGGTGAGGTAATAATTTTCGTCGCCCACACACGTACCGCCAGAAATTCTGGCTGGGATAAGGTACGCACCTTCTGTCGTTTTCATGCTATAATTCCTTAATCCGTGATATGCTAAATCGACCAACGGTGAATATTTCTTCCTATCCAACAATCCCATTTTAATGCCCATGGTGATGGTGTACGAAAACATAGCCGTGCTAGAAGCCTCTTCGAAATTTTTAGGATTATTAGGCAAGGTCACCAACTGGTACCAATGGCCCGTAGTATGGTTTTGAAACGGGGCTACCTTTTCAACATAATGGATAAAAGCTTTCTCCAACGTTTTTCTATATCGGGAAGATTTGGAAATAGTAGCCAACGCATCTGATAGCGCCATGCCGACCCAGCCATTTCCACGTGCCCAAATTTGACTACTTTTTCTAGTAACTTTATCGGGCCAGCCTATTATGCTGCAACCATCGTTATAATCTACGTTGTCCGCGTCCCAACCGTGCACCCATAAACCACTTGAACTATCCGTCAGTTTTTCGTTGTGGGCATTAAACTGTAACACAAATTCTGCAATGTATTTTTCATCGCCCGTTAAGCGGTACATTTCAAGCAAAAACATGCTAATCATATATATTGTGTCATCCCACAATTCAACTGTTTCTGCACGGTGGGAAACGCCGCCATTGGGTGCACGAGGGATTTTTAAATAATCCGAATAAATTTCATTGCTTTTATCCAGATATTTTTTTTCGCCGGTTATCCTGGCCAAAAAGGCCATTCCGTGTGCCGAAGCAACGGCGTTGGGATGTTTTCCGTTGGCAATGGCATAGGTAGAATCCATTGCGGTTTTAACGTAATCAAGGTAAACTTTTTTTTGTGCGGTCGATTTGCTATTGTACAAATGGATCAACGAGTTGAGAAAAGTGGCTTGGCCCCAATCCCATTTGTATTTTTCGGCTGGCATAAAAACTTGTCTGCCGTGGCTTTCCACAGAATCGACCCACGACTGCGAAAAAACTCCGTTGGATATAAATGGCAAGCAAAAAATAATGGCTAGGAATATCGTTTTTTTCATAATGGCAATGCTTGTAGTAAAATGATTTTAAATTTCCTGTAGTAAAACACTAATTAATGTGAATTCGGAATATGGAAGAAGCATTTTGAATATTAATGCCGCCGTTTTTCTTCTTATTTCTTCTTTTTTTGCTTGATCAAAAAAAGAAGCAAAAAAAATCAAGGCTGCGAAAGAAAAGGCTAAAAATTCATGTTGTTTGGCCGGAAGAAAAAAAACTCGCTTTATCATTCATCAAAGTGAAGGTCCCGAAGGGCTCAAGCAGTTTTTTCTTCCAAATGCAGGCCAAACAACATGAATTTTTATGCACTTTTCTTTTGAGGCCGATTCCACTCCCAAATTATTCAAGTGTCCGTTATATCCATTTTCGATTACATTTTCGCCGTTTACAAGGTTTCGAACTTTTTACGTTGCTTATTCCAAACTCACGTCAAATTATCGGTTCACTTATATTTTTCGCTAAACGTTTTACCAACTTCCGCCCCATCCACATTAAATAAAAAGTTGTTTGGTAAAGAGACTGGATTATAATAAGCCAGCCGTTTTTTGTTTTTGATATCGGCTTGCACGCCTAACTTGCCCGAAGGCGTCATCACCGAAACATCAACAACTCCATCGTTATCATTTACCAAAACAGGGGCGTTTAACACGGTTTGCCTAAAACGTAAAAAATCAGTATCGGTTTTAATTCCTTCTGACGTTTTCCACCACATTGCAATATTGGCTTTGCCGGTGTTGGCATGTTGAAGGGTTAAGCGAAGTGCTTCATTGTGAAGCAATTGAAAATGTTCGCGAGAAGATTCATATTTAAACCCATCATTAAAAAGCGTTGCCTTACTTCCTTTATCTGCATCGTTCCAAAGGATGCGAAAAGCAATCGCTACGTCTTCAAACCTTGCAAAAAAAGTATTGGTTTCGTCCAGCACAGCTTTGTCACCCACGGGAACAGATATTTTTTTGTTGCCGATCCATATTTCATCGAACGAATTAGGCAATATGATAGTTGAGTTAAGATACGGATTGATACAATTCTGATCTTTTTCGCCCGAAACCAACATCACAAATTCGCCTTTATTTTGGGCGGATTGCATAAAAGGCATCAAATGTCTTGTTTTGGCCCAACCACCATTTGCCGGATAATTGGCGGGCATCAACTGCTTCATCTTCTCGCCCATTCCTTGTGAAGCCCAAGTTCCGTAATGATCGTCCCTTCCTTCCATCACATACACAATATTGGGCATTTCTGGTATATGCTCACTGTTTAAGTACATCACAAAAGCCTTATCGTCAGGACTATAAGCTTGATTGGACGAGGCGATTGAAACCTTGTTGCCTACAAAATCGCAAGCAAAACTATTAGCCAAACTATCCCAACGCTGAACGATAAACCTGTTT
>CAWJTH010000208.1:0-14378 GCA_963845495.1 uncultured Chitinophagaceae bacterium | reverse complement strand
GATAGCATAAAGCCCAGCGGGCTGGTATGTTGGTAAAGAAGCAGGAACAATAGCGAAACAGAGTGCCGGCGGCACGAAATGTTTGCGGTTCACATGTCGCCCCGCTGGGGCTTGGGTGCATCATTGTAACGGATTTTTACCAACATTTCGTACCGCTGGTACTTTATTCCAAATAGCGGATAGCCATGGAATAAATTAATAAGAGGTCCTTAAAATTTCTGTGCCTAATCTGTGAATCTGTGGCAATACCACTAAATAAAGTGGCCAAAAATCAATGCCAACATGGTAATACCCAATGCAATGCGGTACCATCCAAACAATTGAAAACCATGCTTTTGCACATAACCTATAAAAAATTTAACGGCCAGTAAGGCTACAATGAAAGATACCACGCAACCAATGGCAAACGCTTTTGTGTTATCAGGCGTAAAGAGCGAATGCAGATTGGTACTTCCCAAAATATCGTGTAAAGTGCTGATTTTCATCTCTTTGGCTTGTTCTTCTGTAATATTGTTATTAGCCAAATAACTGTCTTTGCAAGCGTCGTAAAATGCTTTTGCACTGGCGGCAATCATGGTTGGCACAGCCAAAAAGAAGGAGAATTCTGCTGCCAAACGGCGGGTCATTTTTTGCGATAATCCACCAACAATAGTGGCAGCACTGCGGCTTAAACCTGGGAAAATAATAGATAAAACTTGAAAGCAACCTACAACAAACGCTTGTTTGTTTGAAATATTTTCTTCTTTATCGGTAATGGGGCTTTTAAAAAAACGGTCGATAAAAAGTAATAAAACGCCGCCTGCCAACATTACGCAAGCTATAAAAGTGAGGTTGTTTAAGGCGCTATCAATATGTTTTTTTAGCAAAGCACCAAATATCAAAGCTGGAATTACGGCTATAATCAACTTGATATAAAAATGCATTTTTTTCAAGTCGAAAAACTTTTTCCAGTACACCAACACAACGGCCAAAATTGCCGCCAGCTGGATCACCACTTCATACATATCGGTAAAAGAGTTTTGCTGGAGCCCCAGCAACGGGTTGGTAAATTTTAAATGCGCAGTACTGGAAACAGGTAAAAACTCGGTTAAACCTTCAACAATGCCCAAAATAATACTTTCGAAAGTTGTCATAAATTGCAATTAGCTAGTTATTGGTAGAAATTTGTTTTAAGCGGCAAAATAAAAAAGCGATGTGTATATGACATCGCTTTTTGCAAATATATTCAAAAAATAATCTTATTCTGCTGTGGTTGTAGGCTTGCGAAAAATGGCAACCACTTCAATTAAAATACCGATGATGATAAGAAATGGTGCAACCGTAATGCGCACTTTACTATATACTTGGTTGTAATCGAACACTTTAGGGTCAGGGCTTTTGCCACCGGCCATTACAACCATCCCTAAAATAATAACAATTGCGCCGATACCCATCAACAATTTATTCTGTTTGCCGAACAAAGGGGCATCATCAATAACAACTGTTTTTTTTGTAAGGATTGGTTTTCTTTCGACCATTATTTTTGTTTTTGCGCTGCAATAATAAGTAATTGGTATGAAAAATTCTGTTAAGAAAAGTTTCGTAGATGGAAGGACGATACCACTTTAATTTAATGTAAGCTAACTACCCGCTTTATTTTCCAACCTATGGCGGTGTTTTGCCATATAACAATAAATTTGTCTGGCTTGGATACGGAATTATTTTCTTCGTGGTTTTGGAACCGGTGATAGCCTATTTCTACCGCCCCCCAGTTTGCAATTGGATAAACTTCTATGCTGTTTTTCACCAATATTCTCGACACTTTGCCACAAATATTTTGCTGGATTGCCTTTATAAATTCAGGCTTTGAAGTTGTTAACCCACTTTTATCATGATAAAATTCAAGGCTATCGCTCATCAGCCAGCTCATTTTTTTCAGATCACAATTATTATAGGTAGCAAAATATACACTATCCCAATACGCAATCGTATCGTATAATGCCTTATTGATGGGCACATACGGATCTGGAACAAACCGTTCGTTGGATTGCGCTTTTATCGTGCAAAAAACGCTAAGCAAAAAAAGACAGCAAAAGCTGCCTTTTTTTATCGATCTAAACATATTATTAATACAAATCATCCAATTTCATTTTTAAATATTTTACCACGCTGCGATAAGTGCTTAATAAACTAATGGCTACGCCAAGAATTAAAATGAAAATAAATAACATAACCAACGAGGCGTTGTCGTGCAAACTTTTTAATTCCGGGATCCAGTTTTCCAACAACAAAATAATAGCAATAATGCCGGCAATGGCAAAACCTGCCGATACGGCACCGTTGATGACTGCCCTTATATTCATGGGCTTAGCAATAAAACCACGGGTAGCGCCAACCATTTGCATGGTTTTAATTAAAAAACGGTTGCTAAACATAGCAAGTCTTGTGGTGTTATCAATTAAAAATATCACGATGATGCCAAGTATGACGGCAATCACCAGCAAAACAATGCTTACCAATTTTACATTGGCGTTTAATTTATCCACCACCGCTGTTGGGTATTTTACTTCGGAAACAATGCTATTGGCCTCAATACTTTTTTTAATGTTGGCCAACGTATCGGCCTGAACGTATTGGTTTTTTAAAGTAAGACTAAGGCTGGTGGGCAAAATATTGTTATCCAAAAACTCCTGAAAATCCTCACCACCGTTTTTTTTCCACTCAGCTTTGGCAGATTCTTTGTCGGTGTATTTTACTGATTTGGTGTAAGGCATGGCTTGCAGTTGGGTCTGCAAATCATTTTTATTTTTTTCGGGGGTATTTTCCCGAAGAAAAATTTGCACTTCAACACTTTCTCGAAAAAACTGAACCAACTTGTTGGAATTGATGCCGATCCAGCCCAATAAACCTAGAAAAAACAATACCAATGAAACGCCTACAATGGCCATTACATAAGATGGGCGGCTTTTTTTAGAACTGAATTTACCTACTTGTGCCATGTTAAAATATTGAATTAAATTGAAAGGTAAGGTGGTCGCAAAAATAGCGGAAAACTAGTTTACGCCGTTTTACTGCTTTTAATTCGACAATAACGGGCTAGGTGCCTGTAAATTGTATTGGATAATTGTTAATTGTAACAGGTAATAAATAGCGCTTGCAAACTATTAAAAAGCTGATGTATTCAGTTAAATCAGTGAATCTGTGGCATTCCCCATTTCCCAAATTTATCTTCCGCTGCTTTAAAGCGAAAATCAAAAATTTGTTGCAGCTGTTTTTTTACAAAAAGCGCATTGGCAATATCGCCAATAAACCAAAAAGGTATTTTATAATGAACGATATCTGTCATTTCTACGCCGCCTTCAATTAATTTAAAATGGTGCTGGTGGTGCCATAAACTATAAGGCCCAAAACGCTGTTCATCAACAAAATAATCTTTTGCCTGCACGTGCGTAATTTCCGTCATCCAGTAAAGCGGGATGCCAAAAACCGGACTTACTTTGTATTCAATTATTTGTCCGGCATACATCGTATCGCCATGATATTTACTGATGAGATTAAAACCAAGATTGCTCGGCGTTATATCTTTTAAGTTGACTGGTTTACTAAAAAAATCCCAAGCCTGGTCAATGCTTACAGGAAGGTTTTGAACAAACTTAATGGCATATACTTTTGACATGAAAATGGAATATGAATGTATCTTTCATAACAAATTTTTCAGCAAAAGTTTTGAAATGAACCTATTTTGCAAAATTCAATTCAGTCCATTACATTTTTTTTCGCATATTTGAAACATAAATAAACAACGAATAAATTACTCCCTAATCAAGCTTCCAATGCCCATGTTTTTCCAAAACAGCTATTTCTACTTTTTTACCATTGCATTACAAGGCGTTTGCGTTTACCATTGTGTACGAAAAGGCAACCAAAATAATTGGATTTGGTTGATTGTATGTTTACCTGTAATTGGTTGTTTGGTTTATATTTTTACAGAAATGTTTTCCCGCAGGGATATTGGCAAAGTACAATCAGGTATTGGTTCAATTGTTTATCCATCGAATAGGATTAGTAAACTGCAAGAAAATTTAAAATTTAGCGACACCTTTAACAATAGAGTAGCTTTGGCAGATGCATATCTTGCCGCAGGCGATACAGAAAAAGCAATTGCCATTTACGAACCAAGTCTTACCGGCGCCTTTGACGAAAACGAACATGTTTTAATGCAATTGATAAGCGCCTATTCAAGTTTACAACGGTATAACGATGTGATTAAAACCGCAAAAAAGATTGCCAATAAACCGCAGTTTATGCGTTCGAGGGCCCACATGCTGTATGCAATGGCCTTGGCTTACATGGGCAATAACGATGCAGCTGAAAAGGAGTTCAAAGCACTTAATTCAAAATTTTCCGGCTTTGAGGGGCGTTATCATTATGGACTTTTTTTAGCTAACAACAACCGGATCAACGATGCCCGATCAATCTATGCTGAAATTTTACAGGAAGAATCTTACCTCAGCGGCAAAGAAAAACGTAATAACCGCAATTGGTTTAGCCTTACAAAAGAGGAATTACGTAAAATAGGCTGAATTTAGCCCAAAAAAGCACCGGGATTGCTTCCGATGCTTTTTATATATTCCAACACTCAAATCTTAAAAACAATACCTGCCTTCGGCAATTAATTTGTCTGCAATCCTTCTTCTGGCATCTTTGCTATTGAAAGGCGCATATTTGGTAAAACGTTTCAATCCCATCAGCATCATGCGTTGTTCGTCGCCTTCGGCATAAGCATTGATGGCTTCTTTTCCAGCTTTGGCCACTTTATCAACAGCATCATTTAAATAAATGCGTAGCATGTCCGTTTGATAAGCTACGCCATCTTCACCCAAGGTATTCCTCATTTTTTCAACGCGTAGCAACATGCCTTCGCAAATGTATGTTTCAATGGCCATATCCGCAATGTTCATCAATAGTTCTTGTTCTTTGTCCAACTTCATCATCAGCTTTTGAACAGCACCGCCGGCGGTCATCAAAATTGCTTTTTTCATATTGGTGATAGCTTTCTTTTCGGCAGCAAATGCGCTTTCATCATCGTTCCCAAAATCGGGGATGCTCATCAATTCTTTTTGCACATTCATGGCGGCACCCATAATATCCAAACGGCCTTTCATGGCACGTTTCAGCACCATGTCAACGGTAAGCAAGCGGTTTATTTCGTTGGTACCTTCAAATATGCGGTTGATGCGGCTATCGCGGTAAGCCTTACTTACAATATATTCATCGCTAAAACCATTACCGCCATGTATTTGAACACCTTCATCAACTACATAATTCAGCAATTCGCTGCCATGAACTTTTAGCATGGCGCATTCAATGGCGTATTCTTCTGCACCGCCCAATAATGCCTCAGCAAACGGTTTCCCTGTGGCCACTAATTCCTGTTCTTTTTCATCAATTTGATGGGAAACTCGATAAACCGACGTTTCATCTGCCCAAATACGAACGGCCATTTCGGCCAATTTATATTTGATAGCACCAAAATTGGCGATCGGGGTTTTAAATTGTTCGCGGGTTTTAGCGTATTGGATAGACGTGGTAAGTACCCTTTTGCAACCCCCCATGGCTGCGGCGGCTAATTTTAACCTGCCAATATTTAAAATGTTGAAAGCAATGATATGGCCTTTACCAATTTCGCCCAGCACGTTTTCTGCCGGCACTTTGCAGTTTTCAAAAAACAACTGAACTGTGCTTGAACCTTTGATACCCATTTTGTGCTCTTCCATGCCGTGGGTAAAACCTTCGGTTCCTTTTTCTACAATAAAGCCGGTGAATTTGTCGCCGTCAATTTTTGCAAAAACGGTAAACACGTCTGCAAAACCGCCGTTGGTGATCCAACATTTTTGTCCGTTTAGCAAATAATATTTGCCATCTTCGGTTAATGTTGCGGTGGTTTTGGCACCCAATGCATCGCTGCCGCTGTTTGGTTCGGTTAGTCCGTAAGCAGCTTTCCATTCGCCGCTGGCCAATTTTGGAATATATTTTTCTTTTTGGGCGGCGGTGCCGAAATATAAAATAGGCAAGGTGCCGATGCCTGTATGTGCGGCAACGGCCACTGAAAATGAAAAACCGCCGCCCAAACCTTCGGCGGTAATCATGGCGGTTACAAAATCTTTGCCCAATCCGCCATACTCTTCCGGAATGGAAACGCCCAACAGGCCTTGTTCGCCGGCTTTTTCCATTAAACTGGGCATCAGGCCGGGTTCAGCTTTGTCGATGCGTTCAATTACGGGCAATACTTCGGTATCTAAAAACTGGCCGCACATGTCCATCACCATTTTTTGTTCTTCCGAAAAATCTTCTGGGGTGAAAATATCTATCGGATTGCTTTCTTTAACCAGCCATTCGCCACCTTTTAGGGCTGCTGCATTTGATGTCTGAACCATAATTATAATGATTTATTAATGATGGAATCGTGAAACGTGAGTGGTGAGCTATGAGTGACTCTTGAGATTTTTAGATATTCTGTTTGTCTCAACTTAATCATTGGACGTTGCCAAACGGTTTTGGATATCATCCCTTCGGGACTTTGGGAAGCCACAAGGGCTTCCCCTACGACGGCGGCACAACCACTTTCTTATTCCTTATTTTTTGTTTCTTATTTCTTATTCCTTATTCCCATTAAGCTTGCGCCTTGTTTTCCTGCGCCTTGTTTTCTTGCTCCTTGTTTCCCGTCAAATTATCATACACCTGCTGCAATACTTTTTTCACTGTTTCTATTTCGTCTTTTGTAACACCATCCAATCCTTCGTTCATGGTGGTGTTGGCGAGTTCGGTGGTGCTGTCTCGTAATTGCCGGGAAATATCGGTGAGCATTACTAAATTGATTCTTCTATCCGTTGGGCTGGGCTTTCTTTTCACCAAGCCTTGTTTTTCCATATTATCGATCAATCGTGTGATGCTGGGTTTGTCGCGAAAACTCCGTACGCACAATTCTTGCTGGCTTAATCCGTCTTCTTTCCATAAATGGTACAACACGCTCCATTGTTCAACCGAAATATCAAATCCTGCTTGCCGAAAGTTTTTTTGCAACCGTCGAGCAATAGCAATCGAGGCCATTCCCGTAAGAACGCTGTACAGCTCGCCTCGTTTAAATTGGTTGTATGGCATATAGTTGTTTATGCAACTATTCAAAATTATGGAGTTTTTTATCTCGGGAAAAATATTTTTATTGAAGGCAAGAAGACGAGAAAACAAGAAATTAAGAAAA
The DNA here is from genome assembly GCA_963845495.1 of uncultured Chitinophagaceae bacterium. GTDB lineage: Bacteria > Bacteroidota > Bacteroidia > Chitinophagales > Chitinophagaceae > JAZKFT01. The sequence continues at coordinate 7,138 of CAWJTH010000208.1, read as the reverse complement.
ACGAGAAGGCAAGAAGAAGGAATCAAGATCAAGAAGACAAGAGGTAAGGAAGGAATCAAGAAATAAGAAGACGAGAAATCAGAAACGAAGGATAGAAGGCAGGAATCAAGAGACGAGAAATTAAGTACCTGTTTTCTTGTCTTCTTGAATTCTTGCCTTCTTTGTGCCTTTGTGGGTCAAAAATGTTAGCCACCTTTTAACGCCAACACAACATGACTTAAAATGCCATTGAGCGAAGTCAGGTTATCCGTATTTTTTAATTGGGATAATTGACCCATTAATGTTAGGTTTTTGTGCTTGCCAGCGTAATCAAGCAAGGTTTCGTACAAAGAATTGATATAATTCTCCATGTTGTCCAAGCCAAGATCCTCTTCTGAATTGGCAAATCTTGCATTTAACTGGGCATGGTCGTATTCGGTTGCTTCCTTTTGTTTTTGTTCTACATAATTAATGGCACGTTCTACCGTTTCAATTAATTTCGCCAAAGTCATTTGTTCGCCCTTACTTTTATCCATCAACCAATCTTTGCGGCGTAGCACAAAATTGGTTCCTAAATATAGCCTTCTAACTTCTTCATCCTCAGCAAGTTGGTCGGCTGTGCCTTGCTTAAAAATTTTTCCGTCGATCAATAAATAAGCACGGTCGCAAATACTCAACGTTTCGTTTACGTTGTGGTCGGTAATTAAAATGCCGATGTTTCTATATTTTAACCTAGCCACCACACTTTGGATGTCTTCCACTGCAATCGGGTCAACACCGGCAAAAGGTTCATCCAACAAAATAAATTTGGGATCAACCGCCAAGGCACGGGCAATTTCTGTACGGCGGCGCTCGCCACCGCTTAAACTATCGCCATTATTTTTGCGAACATGGTGCAGGTTAAATTCATCCAACAACGATTCCAATTTGTTTTTTTGCTCTGCCTTGGTCAGCTTTGTCATTTCCAAAACAGCGCTGATATTGTCTTCCACGCTCAATTTTCTAAAAACGCTGGCCTCTTGCGGCAAGTAACCAATACCCATTTGCGCACGTTTGTACATGGGTAGTTTGGTAATATCTTGTTCGTTCAAGAAAACTTTGCCGTCGTCTGGTCTAATCAACCCCACCACCATATAAAAGCTGGTGGTTTTGCCGGCGCCGTTTGGCCCAAGCAAACCCACAATTTGACCTTGGCTTACCTCAATGCTTACATGGTTTACCACGGTGCGGTTGCGATAACTTTTTATTAAATCTTTGGTGGTGATCGTAAGCATGAACAATTATTTGGGACAAAAATAATGTTTCGGTGATGAGGATGGTGATACATTAGCAGGATAAGGTTGATTTTAACGGATTGCTGCCAACAAAGACGTTTTCCGCATGCGGCGCTTGGCTTACGCTGCTTCCAAAATGGTAAACTAATCACTGTAAATAATGGTTTAATCAATTTCTTTATAAATCAGGATGATGTAAGCCAACTAATTGATTATTTAGTGGCGATTTCCATTCATCTTTGTAATTAAACCAAAATGTATATGAACTTAAAACACCTAGTGGGTGCAGCATTGGTAGGCATGCTGCTGCTTACGGCTTGTGGTAAAAAAGCACCGGCCTACGCAAAATATATCCCTAAAGAATCAAGCTATGTTATTGCCATTGATGTGCAAGGGATGATGGAAAAATTGCAAAAGGATTCGTTGACAATGGATAATATGCTGGATGCATTTAAAGATAGTTCAGCCGATTATGCCAAAGCGGTTTCTACTTGGAAAGATTTTAAAGATGCGGGTGTTGACTTTAGCAATAAAATTTTTGTAACTGTTTCTACCGGCGGCATGGGTATGATGCAGGGCGGTAACGGCACTTCTTTTGAAATGGTTGGTGGTTTGAAAGACGCATCTAAGCTAGAAGCGTTTATAAAAAAACAACCACATTTTACCGAAGTTAAAAAAGGTGACGGTTTTTCTTATGCCGGCGAAGATAATATGCTGGTAGGTTGGAATGATGAAGCCGTAATAATGGTGGGTGTAAATGAGAACAACTACACAAATTACATGAACAACGATAGTGCAGATGCCGCACCACGTTCACAATCAAGTACATCTACAGCTGCCGAAAAGCTAAAAAAATATTTTAAGCTGGATAAAAATGAAAGCATGGCATCGGTAAGCACATTTAACGATTTGATGGGTAAAACCGCCGATATTTCTATGTACAGCAGTCCAAATACATCGGGCATGCCGGCTATGGCTACCGCTATGGTACCAAAATTGAAAGATTTGATAGACGGCATGTACAGCACCACGATTATTAATTTTGAAGATGGAAAAGTTGATGCGCAAACCACGGGTTATTTAAGTGAAAAGATGGCTGCGATCATTAAAAAATATCCATCGAATGATATTGATATGGGCATGTTGGACAATTATCCTTCAAGCAATGTTGATGGTTTAATGATTTTTAGTTTCAACCCACAAATTATTCCCGCATTAATAAAAGAGGCGGGCGCTGATGCCATAGCCAATGTTGGCTTGGCCAATGCAGGATTGAATTTGGATGAAGTGGGAAGCATTTTTAAAGGCGATTTTGCATTTGTCGTGAGCGATTTTGCTATGGCTAAAAAAGATTTTGGCAGCGGGTACAGTGCAGAAAGCCCGACTGTAAAAATGCTTTTTTCCGCCAAAATTGGCAACAAAGCCGCGTTAGATAAAATAATCGCAATTGGCGAAAAACAAGGAATGATCGTTCGCCAAGGCAATAGTATTTTGATGGCGAATAATGGCGTACCCTCCCCAAGCACTGGTTATGTGGTAAGTTTGGCTAACGATGCCATTACCGTTGCTTCAGATTCAGCATTGATGGTTAGTTATTTGGCCAAAACGCAAAAAATTGGCTTGAGCAATGATGTAAAAGGCAAATTAAAATCAACTTCGTTTGCTTTTTATACCGATATAGAAAAAGTGTTGACTGGCATAGGAACCAGCACATTTGATAGTACTGACGTGGAAGGTAAAAATATTTTTGACAAAGCAAAAGCAACATTTAAAGATGGTTGGTTTACCGCTGGCAACTTTGATGGTAAGAAATCAGAATCAAAGGGCGAGCTGGTTTTTGAAGACCCTAAAAAGAACAGCCTTTCGCAAATTGTAAATTTTGTCATTTACGCAGGCCAGCAACATAGGGCAAAATCTGCTAAACAAACGGCCGCTTATGAAAATAATAACGGCGATGTGATCGATTCTGCTTTGGCTGCGCCCAAAGCAAAATAATAATTTTAACCAAACAGAAACGCCTTGCATTTAAGTGAGGCGTTTTGTTTTCAAAAAAAATTAGAGAACAAGGCTGCAATTTGTAATGAATAATTATCTATTTATTATACGTTCTCAATTTCAATCTTACACAATTATTTGCATGTGATTAACGTTTATGCAAACAACCGCTAAATTTGCATTCATGAAGCATATTCTTACTGTATTTGCATCCATCATATTTTTTGCAAATATTTCTAAGGCACAGTACAATCCAGACCCAAGTAATGTTGTAACCGGCGAAGTTGGTTTTTCAATTGGTGATGCCCAATATTTTGGTGATTTGAACACACGTGCTGATTTAAGTCATCCAAAAATTACCCTTGGGGCCATGTTTGCAAAACAGTTTGGCGATTATATAGGGTTGAAGTTTTCTGTGCATTATGCGCAATTGGGCTATAGTGATGTGTATAGCAAAAACGTAGTGCAACAAGACCGCAACCTAAGTTTCAATACCGATATTTTTGAATTGGCATTGCAAGGCCAGTTTAATTTTTTTAGGTTTATCCCTGGCCAACCTGGTTATCAATTTACGCCTTATGTAACGGTTGGAATCGGCGCCTTTAGTTATAACCCGTATGCATATTTAGCTGGCGAAAAATATTATTTGCGTCCCTTAAATACTGAAGGTCAAGGACTTACAGGACGACCAGCGGCTTATGGTACCATGGCGGCATGTTTCCCCATCGGTATTGGTTTTAAATATAACCTTGGCGGTAATACCAATGTTTTTGTGGAAGTGGCGCACCGTTTTACCACCACAGATTATATTGATGATGTAAGCACAACGTATGCTGGCGCAGCAGCTTTCCCAACTTTGGCCAACGGCAATCCTTCACCAGCTTATTTATTGCAAGACCGTAGCTACGAAAAAGTAGCTACCCCAATTGGCATCGAGGGCCGCCAGCGTGGCAATAGCACCCAAAAAGATCAATATCTTTTTGCAGAAATCGGTATCAGTTTTAGTTTAACCTCTTACAGATGTCCAACGGCAAAATAGGTTTTTATAATTTTACAAATGGGTAGCGTTTATGCTGCCCATTTTTTGTTTATTGAAACATGCTTTAAGCAATCAGCTTCGAGACTTGAGCTATTGCCAACAGTGTAAACTTACCATTAATGGCTCAAGGCTAACAGCTCATAGCTGACAGCTTTACTATTTTCTTCGTTTCTTCGTGGTTCAACGAAGTGTAATCTTAAAATATATCAAGTAATAAATCAAATGAGTCGATTCTTTCAACAAACATTATTGCTCTTGTTTTTGGGCTTTTTAAAAATAGGATTTGCACAACAAATCCCTGCCCCACCAACTTCTTCTGAAATTTTATTGCAATTAAAAAAGCTAAAGGTGCTAGGCAGCGTGTTGTATGTAGCTGCTCATCCTGATGATGAAAACAATGCATTATTGCCCTATTTGGCTAAAGAAAAATTATACCGTACAGCGTATTTAAGTTTGACTCGTGGCGACGGCGGCCAAAATTTAATTGGAGATGAGCAAGGAATTGAACTTGGAATGATCCGAACGCAAGAATTGTTGGCCGCAAGGCAAGTAGATGGTGCCGAACAATATTTTAGCACGGCTTACGAGTTCGGCTTTAGCAAAAGTTTTCAGGAGGCATTAAAAATCTGGGATTCAACAAAAGTTTTGGCCGATATTGTTTGGGTGATAAGAAAATATCAACCTGATGTGATTATTAATCGATTTCCGCCTGATAAAAGAGCTGGACATGGTCATCATGCGGCTTCTGCCGTTTTAAGTATCGTAGCTTTTAAAGCTGCTGCGGATCCAAAACAATTTCCAGAGCAATTTAAATACGGTGTAAAACCTTGGCAAGCTAAACGGTTGTTAATGAATGGTTTTAGTTTTGGAGGTACCAACACCACATCAGAAGACCAATTAAAAATTAATATTGGCGGATTTAATCCGCTAATAGGTAAAAGTTATGGCGAATTGGGTGCAGAGGCTCGCACCATGCACAAAAGCCAAGGCGAAGGCAGGCCACGCAGGCGAGGCGAAAACATAGAGTATTTTGCTACGATTGGTGGCGAAGCACCAAAAACTGATTTAATGGATGGTATTGATATTAGCTGGAAAAGAGTTGACCCAACTGGTGAAACCGAAAAGTTGGTGGATGAAACAATCAAGAATTTTGATGTGTCCGATCCGTCAAAATCAATTCCACAATTAATAAAGTTGTACGATAAATTAACGGATTATAAGGCTGCTTTAAAAACAGGAACATACGATTGGCAAAAAAAGAAACTAGACGAGGTGAAAGAACTGATAGCGGAATGTGCCGGGCTTTATGTGGAAGCAACTACTGCGAAACAATACATTACCAGCGGCGACAGCGCAAGGGTTTCGGTTTATATGATAAATAGAAGTGCAACAAATATCACAGCTTTTCAGGGTACCCTCAATAACGACTTTTTTGATATAAAAGTGCCGCTGCCAAATAACAAAGTAGCGGTATTTGAAAAAAATGTTGCATTCAATCAATCGTTTATGGAAAGTCAACCATATTGGTTAAGAGAAGAAATGACGCCAGGCATGTTTACCGTAAGCGACCAAAACTTGGTTGGTAAACCTATGAACGACCCTTTAAATGTGAAAATTAATTTAGAGCTACAGCTTACATCTTCACCAATAGATGTAAGGATTATTACGATTGAAAGACCAATCCAATTTAAAATTCTTGACCCCGTAAAAGGGGACGTATTTAAACCAGTTTTTATAACACCAGCTTATTTAGTATACAGTAACAATAATTTAATTGTATTTAAAAAAGGTGAAAATGATTCGGCTAAAGTATCTGTTTGGGTGAATGAATTTACCAAAACAGGCCCACAAAAAGCGATGATGCAATTAAAAGGAAACGGTTACATGGCGGCTAAATATGATTCTACTTTTACTGCATTTCCTAACGGTACAAAAAAATATGAATTCACAATTTATAATTATTTAGCAAATGCCAAATTGGAAAAAGATAAAATTAAATTCTTGTTTTATCCCAATACAAAAGATTTAAAATATAGCTATAATAATGCCGCCCGAACAATTGAATACGACCATATTCCAACACTATATTATTATTACCAAGATGCGGTACAAGTATTAAATATAGATTTAAAAACTGGCGATAAAAAAATAGGATACATTGTAGGGGCTGGCGATAAAGTGCCGGAAGCTTTGCAGGCCATGCATTACGATGTAACAATTTTAACAGAAGCCGATATTACGGAAGATAACCTTAAAAAATTTGATGCGGTAATTGTTGGCATTAGGGCATATAATTTATTTGAGTGGCTCACCAATAAAAATGATATTTTAAATAATTATGTTTCGCAAGGTGGAAATTTAATTGTGCAATATTTAAAAAGCAATACTGTTGGAATTAAGCCAGTAAAAGTTGGCCCTTATCCTTTTATTGTTAATTCTTTAAAGCGTGTTACGGAAGAAGATGCAAAATTAAATTTTCTATTACCTAACCATCCAGTTTTAAATTACCCTAATAAAATTACGGAAGATGATTTTAAAGGCTGGATACAAGAACGTAGCACTTACCAAGCTGAACAATTGGATAGCCACTACGAAATGCCGATTGGAATGCATGATACAGACGAACCAGAAAGCAATGGCAGCTTAGCTATTGCAAAATATGGCAAAGGCAATTTTGTTTATTGTAGTCTGGTGTTTTTTAGACAATTGCCTGCCGGTGTGCCGGGGGCATTTAGGTTAATGGCTAATTTAATTGCATTGCCAAAAAATGATAATCCAATGATGGTGGTACCAGTTAAATAAATGTAAGGGACAAGAAAACAAGGGACAAGGGACAAGAAAACAAGGGACA
>CAWJTH010000207.1:0-75782 GCA_963845495.1 uncultured Chitinophagaceae bacterium | reverse complement strand
GATGTAAGCGAAGCTTGGGGAACCGGAAACATGAAAGGTTATTACAACGGCGCAGCTTATGCTGATTTAGACAACGACGGTAATGTAGATATGGTGGTAAATTGTTTGAATGCCCCAGCGATGGTGCTAAAAAACAATGCTCCGAAGAAAAATTATATTTCTTTAAAATTTAAAGGAAGCGATGCCAACAAGTTTGGAGTCGGAACAAAAGTCTATACTTTTTGCAAAGACAAATTACAATACCAGCAACTGATGTTAACCCGCGGCTTTCAATCAAGCAGCGATGCAAAACTTCATTTTGGTTTAGACAGCGATACTTTGATTGACAGTATGTTGGTGGTTTGGCCCAATCAACAATATCAATTGGTAAAAAATGTTTTGGCTAATAGAACATTGATAATCAATCAAAAAGAAGCCAACGGGCATTTTGATTACGAGCAATTCTTCCACCCAAAAAAAGAGATGTTTACCGATGTAAGTAACCAAATAAAATGCGGTTGGACACACAAGGAAAATGATTTTGTAGATTTTAATTCGCAATATTTAATTCCACACGAAGAAAGTACCCGCGGTCCCAAAATAGCGGTTGGCGATATAAATAAAGACGGTTTGGATGATTTTTATGCCTGCGGAGCAAGAGGACAAGCTGGCACTTTGATGGTGCAGCAAAAAGACGGTTCGTTTGCGGCAATCGACACAGCGCTATTTGCCAAATACGCTGAATGTGAGGATGTTGATGCCGTTTTTTTCGACGCCAACGGCGATGGATGGCAAGATTTATTGGTGATTAGCGGCGGAAATGAGCCACAAAGAACTACGCCATTTTTATTTACCGACCGATTGTTTATTAACGACGGAAAAGGGCATTTTGTTAATAAGCCTGATTTTGCTGTTCAAAAATTTTACAATAAATCTTGCGTAACTGTGGCAGATGTTGACCATGACGGCGATTTAGATTTTTTTGTGGGCACGTTATCCAACACATTCAGCTCCGATTTTGGCAAACCGATGACATCTTATTTGTATTTAAATGATGGCAAAGGAAAATTTACGATTGCAACTTATCAAACCATACAATTAACTGATGTTGGTACAGTTACTTCTGCAACATTTGCAGATGTAAACCATGATGGTTGGGCCGATTTGGTAGTAACCGGCGAATGGATGCCAATGAAAATCTTCATCAATAATCATGGAAAATTTGTAGAATCGGATGTTCCCAATTCAACCGGGCTTTGGCAAACAGTTTATTCCACTGACGTAAACGGTGATGGTTATCCCGACATTTTGGCTGGAAACTGGGGCCATAATTCGAAATTATGGGCAGGCAAAAACGGGCCATTAAAGTTGTACGTAAAAGATTTCGATAATAACGGAACCATGGAGCAAATTCTTTGCTACACGATAAATGGAGAAGAATTTACTTTTTTAGCAAAAGATGAGTTGGAAAAAGAATTGCCGGTTTTGAAAAAAGCTTATTTAACTTATGGCGAAGTGGCCGGAAAAACAGTTCAATATACTTTTTACGATTTGTTTAAGAATTACTTGGAATTAAAAGCGGAAACCTTAAGCTCAAGTTGTTTTATTAACGATGGTGAAGGCCATTTTAAAATAAACGAATTGCCGAAGGCTGCACAAATGGCACCTGTTTTTTCATTTGTAAACCTGCCAAATGAAAAAAACAACGACTATATGGCGGTTGGAAATTTTTATGGAGTTATGCCTTACGAAGGAAGATATGATGCATTATTTCCGACCATTTTTTCATCAAATAAAAACAATTCATTTTCAACTAATTCCATTCTACCAGATATTACTGGAGAAATGAGAGATGCAAAATGGCTGAATTGTGCAGGCGGTAAAAAATTATTGGTACTGGCACGCAACAATAATAAATTAGTTTTTTTAGAAAAAAAATAAAAGATTGAAAAGAAAAAGCAACATATTTTTTTTAATTGGGATATTGTTTTTTGCTTGTAGCAAAAGCAGCAATAACAGCGCAACAGTACCAGTTCATGAAAATTTTATTAATAATAGTGTTCAGGTAAATAATATTGCTAATTCAACCAATTACACAAACGTAAATCTTTCTCCTATTATAAAATTTACTTTTACGGCGCCCATTGCACATGCATCGGCTATTGCAGTTATTTTGTTTAATAACGCAAATGGTACCGTAATTCCATTTAATACAAGTTTTGAAAATAATGATAATACCATTGTTATTCAGCCAACTACTGCATTAAGTGGAATTTCAAAATATATTATTAGCGTTCCCACTACGCTGGCTTCTCAATCGGGTGGAAATTTGACCGCAGCAATAACCGTTAACCTAACAACCGCCATCGATTCAACCGATAAATTTCCCCAAATTGCTGATACCGCTTTATTAACTATAATCCAACAGCAATCCTTTAAATATTTCTGGGATTTTGGTCATCCTGTTTCTGGTATGGCAAGGGAAAGAAATACCAGCACAGATGTGGTAACAACGGGTGGTACAGGCTTTGGCATCATGGCAATAATTACTGGAATAAATAGAAATTTTATTTCAAGAACAGATGGATTAAATAAATTAAATACCATCGTTAATTTTTTAACCAATAGTTGTACCCGTTATCACGGCGCTTTTGCGCACTGGATAAATGGTGCAACAGGCGCAACGATACCTTTTAGCACGCAAGATGATGGCGCTGATTTAGTAGAAACTTCTTATTTAATGCAAGGCCTATTATGTGCAAGACAATATTTTAATAACGCAAATACAAGTGAAACAAATCTCCGTACTGCCATTAATAATTTATGGAATGCAGTGGAATGGAATTGGTTTCGCCAAGGCAATCAAAACACATTGTATTGGCATTGGAGCCCTAACTATAATTGGAGTACCAACCAACAAATTACCGGTTGGAACGAGGCATTGATAACTTATGTATTGGGCGCATCATCAACTACTTATGTAATTCCTAAAACAACTTATGACAGCGGCTGGGCCGGAAATGGCAAAATTAAAAATGGTAGTACGTTTTATAATGTTCAACTACCACTTGGGCCGGCTCAAGGCGGTCCGTTGTTTTTTGCGCATTATTCTTTTTTAGGCATTAATCCAAATGGTTTATCTGATGCTTATGCCAATTATTTAAATCAAAATATTGCGCATTCGCAAATCAATTATAATTATTGCGTGGCCAATCCTAATAATTATAATGGCTACAGTAATTTATGTTGGGGGTTAACCGCCAGTGATGAGCAAAATGGATATTCCGCACATTCGCCAACCAACGATAATGGAACCATTTCACCAACGGCAGCCATTTCATCTTTACCTTATACGCCGGTACAATCTTTAAATGCATTAAAGTTTTTTTATTATAAACTGGGCGATAAATTATGGGGACAATATGGTTTTTATGATGCATTTAATTTAACGAATATTTGGTTTGCCAATTCTTATTTAGCAATAGACCAGGGGCCAGAAATAATAATGATTGAAAATTATAGAAGCGGGTTATTGTGGAATTTATTTACCAGTTGCCCTGAAGTAAAAACCGGTATGAAGAATTTAGGATTTAGTGCGCCTTATTTGTAATTGTAGGGGCTGTAATTTATTTGATTAAATAATTTTATATGATTTCAATAGTTAAAATTAAAAGAAAACATTTTGTTGTTTTAATGTTTGCTAATTTTTTTATTCTCTGCAATTTATTTGCACAGAATAAAAAAATAAAAGACGACAATATTTATCATCCAATTAAATTATCTGACAATGCATTATTGGATTTGGTTCAAAAGCAAACGTTCAAATATTTTTGGGAAGGTGCCGAGCCAACTAGCGGCATGGCCAGGGAAAGATTGCATGTAAACAACATCTATCCGGGAAATGATAAGAATACCGTTACAAGCGGAGGGTCGGGGTTTGGGATAATGGCCATGATAGTTGCGATGGAAAGGAAATTTATCACCAGAAAACAAGGGGTGTTGCGGTTAGAAAAAATACTTCATTTTTTAGAGACAGCAGATAGGTTCCATGGGGCTTGGCCGCATTGGTGGAACGGGGAAACTGGGAAGGTAAAGCCATTTGGCAGAAAAGATGATGGAGGCGACTTGGTGGAAACTTCATATGTGATTCAGGGATTGCTTTGTGCACGGCAATATTTTAATAAAGGCAACAAGCAAGAAAAAGAATTGGCAAACAGGATAGACCATTTATGGCGGACCGTGGAATATAGCTGGGTTCAGCATGGGCAAAATGTTTTGTACTGGCATTGGAGCCCCGATTATGACTGGCAAATGAACTTTCCGGTAAAAGGGGTTAACGAGTGTATGATTTTGTACATACTGGCTGCATCTTCGCCAACTTATGGTGTAGATGCTGTGGTATATCATGAAGGCTGGGCAGATAGTGGTAAGATTAAACAACCGCACGAGGCATTAGGGTATCCATTACAGTTAAAATATCAAGGAAAGTTCGAAAATGGTGTTCCTTTGTTTTGGACGCAGTATTCTTTTCTTGGACTTAACCCAAAAGGATTGAAAGACCGCTATGCGGATTACTGGAAAGAAAACACCAACCAAACTTTGATCAACTATACTTGGTGCGTTCAAAATAAAAATAAATACAAAGGATATGGAGAAAATAATTGGGGCCTCACTGCCAGCTACTCCACAAAAGGTTATTTTGCCCATGCCCCTGATAAAGAAAACGACCTAGGCGTTATTTCACCCACAGCGGCGCTTTCTGCATTTCCTTATTCGCCTAAGCAATCAATGAAAGCGCTTAGGCACTGGTATGGTGATATGCGGAAAAAAATTTGGGGGCCCTACGGGTTTTATGACGCATTCAGCGAAACCGAAAACTGGTATCCCCAAAAGTATTTGGCCATAGACCAAGGCCCTGAAATAGTGATGATAGAAAATTATAGGACAGGGCTGCTATGGAAATTATTTATGAGTTGCCCTGAAATAATAAATGGGTTAAATAAATTAGGTTTTGACATGACTACAATAAAAAAATAACCGCAAAGAAGCAAAGGGCGCAAAGGTGTTTAAAATAACTCAAAAAATTATAAAAGCAGCTTGCAGTACAAATAAGTTTAAAATAGACTATTAGCCCTTTGCGCTCTTTGTTTCTTTGCAGTGCAAAATATCAAAATGAACGAAAACGAAATTGCTAAAATTATTGTGGACGCTGCATATAAGGTCCATGTAACATTTGGTCCAGGTTTATTAGAAAATGCATATAAAACATCTTTAGCTTATGAATGTGCGAAACAACTGTTTATTGAAGTTGAACGTGCAATGCCACTAATTTATGAAGAAGTGCGATTAGACTGTGGTTATAGATTTGATATTTGGGCAGAACGAAAAGTAATTGTTGAAGTAAAGGCAGTCAAAGAATTAACCGATTTACATTTAGCACAAACAATTTCCTATTTGAAATTATCTAACTGTAAGCTTGGGTTGTTAATTAATTTTAATGTGCCAAGGATTAAAGACGGTATTAAACGTGTTGCAAATGGAATGTTATAAAAGCGCTTACTGCAAAGATGCAAAGAAAATCTTTTCATTATCCTTTGCGCTCTTTGCTTCTTGCGGTAATTTTTTTTAGAATTAAAAACATGCTAGAAACAATAACAAAATGAAAAAGTATTTTTTATTATTCCTTGTTTGTTATTCTACATTAGTAGAAAATTTTGCGCAACAAAAACAAAAAACTTATTGCAATCCCATTAATATAGATTACGGTTACACGCCCATTCCAAATTTTGTCGAGCAGGGGAAACACCGTGCAACCGCCGACCCTGTAATTGTTAATTATAAAGGTGATTATTATTTATTTAGTACCAACCAATGGGGGTATTGGTGGAGCAGCGATATGCTAAATTGGAAATTTATTTCCAAGAAATTCCTTCGTCCATGGAATGCCGGATATGACGAATTATGTGCGCCGGCCGTTGGGATTATTGGTGATACAATGATTGTTTTTGGCAGCACATACACCCGCAATTTTACTATATGGATGAGTACCAACCCAAAAGCAAATGAATGGAAGCCGTTGGTCGATTCTTTTGACATTGGTGGTTGGGATCCTGCATTTTTTACCGACGATGACAATAAATTATATATGTACAATGGCAGTAGCAATAAATATCCGTTGTACGGAATTGAATTAAACCGAAAAACATTTCAACCAATCGGTACTAGAAAAGAAACTTATTTATTAGAGCCTGAACGCTATGGCTGGCAACGATTTGGTGAATATTATGATAATACATTTTTAGATCCGTTTATTGAAGGAAGCTGGATGACAAAACACAACGGAAAATACTATTTGCAATACGGCGCACCCGGCACAGAATTTAGCGGCTATGCGGATGGCGTAATTGTTGGTAGTGGGCCACTCGGGCCATTTACGCCGCAAAGCGACCCTTTGTCTTTTAAGCCCGGCGGTTTTGCAAACGGTGCTGGGCATGGCAGCACATTTACCGACAATCAAAATAATTACTGGCATATCTCAACCATTTCAATTGGTATAAAAAATAATTTTGAAAGAAGATTAGGAATTTGGCCCGCAGGTTTTGATAAAGACGACGTAATGTATTGCAACACTGCATTTGGCGATTATCCAATTTATCTGCCCAACGTTTTAGGCAATAAAAATGAAATTCGTCCCAATTGGTATTTATTGAATTATAAAAAGCCAGTTATCGTTTCGTCTACTTTGGGCGATTATAACGCAAACAATGCGGTAGACGAAAATATTAAAACATATTGGAGCGCCGCAACAAGTAATGCAGGCGAATTTATACAAACTGATTTGGGCAATATTTCAACTATAAATGCAGTGCAAATTAATTATGCTGACCAAGATGCAGAATTCCTTGGAAAGCAAACAACCATTTATCATCAATATAAATTGTATTATTCTTTAGATGGAAAAAAATGGATGATATTAAAAGATAAAAGCAATAATAAAACCGATGTACCGCATGATTATATTGAATTGGAAAACCCGGTGCAAGCTAGGTTTATTAAATTGGAAAACATACACATGCCGACTGGCAAATTTGCTATTAGCGGCTTGCGTGTTTTTGGAAATGGGAATGGCCCAAAACCAAATACAGTAAAAGATTTTATTGTATTAAGAACCGAAAAAGATAAAAGAAGTGCATGGCTTAAATGGGCACCGATGGACAATGCCTATGCCTATAATATTTATTATGGAACAGCGCCCGATAAATTATATAGCAGCATCATGGTAATGAGCACAAACGAATATTGGTTAAAAACAATGGATCGAGAAAAGACTTATTATTTTTCAATTGAAGCAATTAATGAAAACGGAGTAAGCGAAAAAACAAAAGTGGTGAAGGTGGAATAATTAATGCCACTGAGCCACAGAAATACAGAAACTAAAAAGTGAAAATATGGAAAATAGAAATTTTAATCATGTAGATTATCCATTACAAACAGAAACAGACACAATTATTAAACTCGGAATAGAGGTGCATAAAAACTTAGGACCTGGCTTCTTAGAAATAGCTTATAAAGAAGCTTTTGAACATGAATTAAAAACAAATACGATTTTTTATGAACGAGAGCGGGAATATTCAATTTATTATAAGAATATTATTCTATCAAATAGTTTTTATGCTGACTTTGTTGTGTTTGACCAAGTAATTTTAGAAATTAAGGCAAAGGAAAACGGTATTGGTGATGCAGATATGGCACAAACTATCAATTATTTAAAGTGTTCAAATTTTAAGGTTGGATTAATCTTAAATTTTGCCAAAATGAAACTTGAAATTAAACGAGTAGTCTTTTAAAAAAATGCCACTGAGGCACAGAAACACTGAAATCAATACTTATAAACAAAGTATTGATTGTGTAAATGTATTTTTCTGTGTCTCTGTGCCTCAGTGGCAATAAAAAATAAATATGAAATATTTTTTTTCTTTTTGCTTGCTACTCTTTGCCTTGCAAGCAATTAAAGCTCAAAATCCCCCTTTTTACAACGAGATACAATCGTTTAAAAAGCAAGACAGTATTAGCTTTCCACCTAAAAATGAAATCTTATTTATTGGCAGTTCTTCCTTTACAAAATGGAAAGATGTGCAAGATTATTTCCCCAATTATCCAATTATAAACCGTGCATTTGGTGGTTCTATTTTGCTTGATCAAATCCGTTATGTAAATGATATTGTTTTTCCATATCACCCAAAACAAATTGTTATTTATTGCGGCGATAACGATTTAGCTTCATCCGATACAATTACCCCACAAATTGTTTTTAATCGATTTAAAACATTGTTCGAAATAATTCGAAGTAAATTAAAAAAGGTAGCTATCGTTTATGTGTCCATAAAACCAAGTCCTTCCCGAATTAAACTATTGGCAAAAGATGAGGAAGCAAATCATTTAATAAAAGATTTTTTAAGTACAAAAAAGCATACCGCTTTTGCCGATGCATACCATCCAATGATGGGCGCAGATGGTAAACCAATACAAGAATTATTTATTGAAGATAATTTACACATGAATGCTAAAGGTTATGCTATTTGGCAAAAAATAATTGCTCCATATCTAAAGAAATAATAAAATAAACTTTTAACTTCTAAATTAAACTTTACATTTCTAACTTCTCAACTTCTCAACTTCTAAATTCTAAATTCTAAATTCTAAATTCTCAACTTCTAACTTCTAAATTTTTAATATGAATTTAATTAAAACGATTGCAGTTGCTTCCTGCCTAACAATTACTGGAACTAGCTTTGTTCAAGCACAAAAAAGCGTGGTAGCAAACAATGGTAAAATGAACAGTTTCATTTCAGGATTAATGAAACAAATGACGGTGGACGAAAAATTGGGCCAGTTAAATCTGCCTGGTGCTGGCGATATTACTACCGGGCAAGCGGGTAATTCCGACATCGGCAAACAAATAAAAGAAGGAAAAGTAGGAGGGTTGTTCAATATAAAAGGGGTAGAAAAAATTAAAGCAGTACAAAAAATCGCTGTTGAAAACAGCCGTTTAAAAATTCCATTAATTATCGGTATGGATGTAATTCACGGTTATCAAACGGAGTTCCCAATTCCGCTTGGATTGTCGTGCAGTTGGGATATGGCCGCTATCGAAAAATCGGCCCGTGTTGCTGCGCAAGAAGCAAGTGCCGACGGCATCGGCTGGACTTTCAGCCCGATGGTGGATATTTCCCGCGATCCTCGCTGGGGGCGTATTTCCGAAGGTTCGGGAGAAGATCCATACCTCGGTTCCCAAATTGCGAAAGCTATGGTGCACGGTTATCAAGGCGACGATCTCACCAAAAACAACGCCGTTATGGCTTGTGTAAAACATTTTGCGTTGTATGGTGCTGTGGAGTCTGGGCGAGAATATAACACCACCGATATGAGCCATGTGCGCATGTACAACGAATATTTTCCGCCGTACAAAGCCGCTATTGATGCCGGAGCTGGCAGCGTGATGGCGTCGTTTAACGAAGTTGACGGCATTCCGGCAACTGGCAATAAATTTTTATTGACTGATGTGTTGCGCAAACAATGGGCGTTTCAATGGTTTTGTGGTAACCGATTACACCGGCATCAACGAAATGGTGGCGCATGGCGTAGGCGATTTGCAACAGGTTTCGGCGTTGGCGCTAAAAGCTGGGGTTGATATGGATATGGTGGGCGAAGGTTTCCTTACCACCTTAAAAAAATCTTTACAGGAAGGAAAAATTTCACAACCAGAAATAGACAATGCTTGCCGCTTGGTGTTGGAAGCAAAATATAAGCTGGGCTTGTTTTCCAACCCATATAAATATTGTGATGAGCAGCGCTCAAAAACGGAAATTTTTACCGACGCCAACCGGAAAATTGCACGGGAAATAGCAGCTAAAAGTTTTGTGCTGTTAAAAAACCAAGGCAATGTGTTGCCATTACAAAAAACAAGTAAAATTGCTTTAATTGGCCCGTTGGCAAATAACCGCGAAAACATGCCCGGCACTTGGAGCGTGGCCACCGATTTTACAAAAGCGGTTTCCGTGTTGGATGGTTTAAAAAATGCGTTAGGCGGCAGCGCAAACATCATGTATGCAAAAGGTGCCAATCTTTCTGGCGACAGTTTGTTTGATATTCGGGCGGGCATGTTTGGTAAATCATTTGTCCGCGATAGTCGGCCTGCACAAGAAATAATGGACGAAGCATTAGCCGTGGCTAACCAAAGCGATGTAATTATTGCCGCCTTGGGCGAAAGTGCCGAAATGACTGGCGAAAGCAGCAGCCGTTCCAATATCGAAATTCCTGATACACAAAAAGAATTATTAAAGGCGTTGGTAAAAACCGGCAAGCCTGTGGTGTTGGTTTTATTTACCGGCCGGCCGCTGGCCATTAAATGGGAAAGTGAAAATGTACCTGCTATTTTAAATGTGTGGTTCGGTGGCACCGAAGCTGGAAATGCCATTGCCGACGTGTTATTTGGCGATGTAAACCCAAGCGGAAAATTGAGTGTTACATTTCCGCAAAATGTTGGTCAGGTACCTATTTATTACAACCATAAAAATACTGGCCGTCCATTGGAAGAAGGCCATTGGTTTGAAAAATTCCGCAGTAATTATTTAGATGTTTCTAACGATCCGATGTATCCTTTTGGGTTTGGTTTAAGTTATACCAATTATAATTATAGCGATATTAAATTAAGCAGTAACGCGTTAAAAGGCGCACAAACTTTAACCGCCAGTGTTACTGTTACCAACACCGGTAAAACCGATGGCATGGAAACCGTGCAATTATACATCCGGGATTTGGTAGGTAGTATCACAAGGCCGGTAAAAGAATTAAAAGGATTTAAAAATGTGCCATTAAAAGCAGGAGAAACAAAAACGGTTTCTTTTAATATAACACCAAACGATTTAAAGTTTTATAACAGCGATTTAAAATACGATTGGGAAAGCGGCGATTTTGATATCATGATCGGCGCAAATTCACGTGATGTAAAAACACAGCGAATTAATTGGAGTAAATAAATTTTAATGGATAATTGAGTAATTAATAATGAATAATTAAAACGTTGATTTTATTTTTTTATTTCTTATTTAAAATTTCTTATTTCTTATTTTCTTTTGGGCGCCTATCGGGCTGTCTGTAGTACTCCGCAGCGCCAATTCACTTATCACAATTATCCATTATTAATTATTTAATTATCCATTAAAAAGGCGCTTTACGGGGTACTACTGCCCATCCCGGGCGCACGGCCACAGTCTTTCACCACATCGTATAAAAGTCAATTAATTAAAATGTTGGGATACAAAAATGATTTTAAATATAAGCTGTGCGAGGAATAGGTTGTGCGAGATGTCCTCGCCTCGCACAACTATTCTATCGCCTCCGTCGATTAAAAAAATTGCTAAACTAAAAATATGGAAACGAATAAAGTATTTGCAGTAATTATAATAACATTCTTGTTTATAAATGCAAGTTGCGGAAAAAGCTCCGATAATAACACTGGTGGCGGAACCGGCGGCGGTGGCACAACACCTGTCGTTTCAAAATACATGGATTCGTGGATTACCACCGGCGATCAAACCAGTTTATTGCAAAAACAATCGACGCAAATTCCATTTGCATCCTCTACAAATAGCTATTCATTTATTGATGTAGACAGCATCACTGCTTATCAATCAATAGATGGTTTTGGCTACACCTTAACTAGCGGAAGTGCAACACTGATCAATGCTTTAAGTGCTGCAACAAAAGCAAGTTTGTTACAAGAATTATTTGGAACTGGCAGTAATTCAATCGGTGTAAGTTATTTAAGGATGAGTATTGGTGCAAGCGATTTAAGTGCATCCGTTTATAGTTGCGATGATGTGGCCAATGATACAACGCTTGCCAATTTTAGTTTAGCAAAAGATGAAGTCGATTTAATTCCTTTATTAAAACAAATCGTTGCCATTAATCCCAATATAAAAATAATTGCAACACCATGGAGTGCACCCGCTTGGATGAAAGATAATGCTAGCTCAATTGCAGGTTCTTTGCAAACAAAATATTATAATATTTATGCGAAATATTTCGTGAAGTTTATCCAACAAATAAAAGCCGATGGAATTACTATTGATGCCATTACGCCACAAAATGAACCTTTAAATGCCGGCAATAATCCAAGCATGCTAATGACTGCGCCGCAGGAAACAGAATTTATAAAAACCAATTTAGGGCCTGCATTTCAAGCAGCCGGTTTAACCACAAAAATTATTTGCTACGATCATAATTGTGATCAGACCGTTTATCCTATAACGGTTTTAAGTGATGCCGCTGCAGCTGCTTTTATCAATGGTTCTGCTTTTCATTTATATGCTGGCGATATAAATGCGCTTACTTCCGTGCATATTGCGTATCCTACCAAACAATTATATTTTACCGAACAATACACTGCTTCAACCGGCAATTTCGGCGGCGATTTACAATGGCATTTAAAAAATGTAATTATTGGGTCTATGCGCAATTGGTGTAGAAATGCATTGGAATGGAATTTAGCGAACGATGCCAGTTTTGGTCCGCATACAACCGGCGGCTGCACAACCTGCCAAGGTGCATTAACCATCAATGGACAAACAATTACCAGAAATGTGGCTTATTATATTATTGCACATGCATCGGAATTTGTGCCGGCCGGTTCTGTTAGAATTACCAGTAATATTAATGCTGGTATTCAAAACGTAGCTTTTTTAAGGGCCGACGGAAAAAAAGTTTTAATTGCCGAAAACGATAATAGTACAGCCGTAACATTTAATATTCGTTTTAATGGAAGTTGGGTAACCACAGCATTGGCCGCAGGCGCTGTTGGTACTTATGTTTGGTAATTATTTATTTTAACTCATTTAAATAAAATGATTTTGTATTTAAATAAATCACGTTTAATCCGATCGCTATTTGTTTTGTTGCCAATTTATTCAATTGCGCAGCAAAACAAATTAGATAATTCAATTAAAAAGAATTATCAGTTTTCTACAAAGCCCACTTGGGCTGATGAATTTGATAAAGATGGTTTGCCAGATACAACAAAATGGAGTTATGAATTAGGGGATAATGGTTGGGGAAACCACGAGCTCGAATATTATACCAAAGGTAAAAATGCAATTGTCTCAAATGGTGTTTTGCATATTGTAGCCAGAAAACAAAATGTTGGAAAAGCACAATACACGTCAACTAGAATGGTGACAAAAAATAAGGCCAATTTTTTATATGGCCGATTTGAAATAAAAGCCAAACTGCCCACTGGTGCTGGATTGTGGCCCGCTATATGGATGATGCCGGTGAAAGAAATCTACGGTGGTTGGCCTGCCTCTGGCGAAATAGATATTATGGAACAAGTTGGTTTTGATCCTGACAGTATCCATATTAGCACGCATACAAAAGAATTAAATTGGATAAAAGGAAATGGCATTACAAAGGTTGTAAAAGTAAATACTGCTACATCCTATTTTCACATTTATCGAATTGATTGGACACCAGCTAGCGTTTTAGGTTTTATTGATGGAAAACAAGTTTTTGAACACCCAAATGATGGAAAAGGCTCAGGTTATTATCCATTTAATCAACCCTTTTTTATTATTTTAAATATCGCAATTGGTGGAGATTGGGGCGGTAAAAAAGGAATTGACAATACTATTTTTCCTGCTACTATGGACGTGGATTATGTGCGGGTTTACGAACTTAAAAAGTAAAAATTAAGAAGTAAAAAGTCATTCATTTCGAAATAATCCAATTTTTAATTTGTTCTCATAATTTATTTAAATAAATCAAATGAAAAAAATATTAATTGTAATTGCAGGTAGTGCCATCACATTTTTGCATGCGCAGAATAAAACTGGCATATCTAATTCTTTTATAACAAATGGTAAAACGGTAACGGTTTATACTACAGCCGATAGTGGTAATTTAAGATTGACAAAATCTCAGACCAAATTATCGTTTACACAATTTGGCCAGCCAATGGAAACCCAGCCTTGTGTTTTTGTTGATCCAACTAAAACGTTCCAAACCTTGGTTGGGATTGGTGGTGCCATTACCGATGCGTCTGCAGAAACATTGGCCAAATTACCAAAAGACAAACAGGAAGAATTAATGCAGGCCTATTATAACGCTGAAACCGGAATTGGTTATACATTGGCCAGAACAAATATTAATAGTTGTGATTTTAGCAGCGACACTTACACTTATGTTTCTAACGAGGACAAAGATTTAAAAACATTTAATGTGGCGCATGACCGCCAATTTAAAATTCCGTTTATTAAAAGGGCAATGGCAATTGCCAATAATAAAATATCATTATTTGTTACGCCCTGGAGCCCACCTGCATGGATGAAGGATAATAACGACATGCTACATGGCGGTAAATTATTACCCGAATTTTATAGTGCTTGGGCTAATTATTATGTAAAATTTATCCAAGCTTATGAAAAAGAAAAAATGCCAATTTGGGGTTTAAGTGTACAAAATGAACCGATGGCAAAACAGAAATGGGAATCCTGCAATTATAGTGGCGAAGATGAACGGGATTTTATTAAAAATTATTTAGGGCCGGCATTGGCTAAAAATAATTTAAGCGATAAAAAATTAATTGCTTGGGACCATAACCGGGATTTGATTTATCAACGTGCATCCACTGTTTTAAATGATAAGGAGGCTGCAAAATATGTGTGGGGGATCGGCTATCATTGGTATGAACCCTGGACTGGTGGCACCATGCAATTTGAAAACGTAAAAAGGGTAGCCGAAACATTTCCTGATAAACATTTGATATTTACCGAAGGTTGTGCAGAATCTTTTAATCTTGATCGCATTCATAAATGGAGTTTGGGCGAAACCTATGGCCGCTCCATGATAAATGATTTTAACGACGGTACTTGTGGCTGGACGGATTGGAATGTTTTATTGGATGAAAAGGGCGGTCCTAACCATGTTGGCAATTTCTGTTTCGCACCTGTGCATGCTGATACCAAAACGGGCACATTAACTTATACAAATGCTTATTATTACATCGGTCATTTTTCTAAATTTATTAAACCAGGGGCAAAAAGGGTAATTGCGTCTTCCAGCAGAAGCGAAATTATTAACCACTGCTTTTTTAAATACCGATGGAAAATTAGTGGTGGTGGTAATGAATGATAGCGATAAAAAAATACCTTATCGTTTATGGATTAGTGGAAAAGCTGTTGAAGTAGATGGATTACCACATTCAATTGCTACTTTAATTGTTGATAAATAAAAACTCAATTTATTTAAATGAAATAGGCGCAAACATTTTGCGCCTATTTCATTTAATAATTTTATCCGGCTTCAAAATCTATTTTACAAAGATTTAATGCCGTATTTAATTTGCCCAACCTTAATGCTTCGGTTAATTGTAATAACCTGCCGTGATAAATATTAAATTCTTCACCATAAGCATTTTTTAAATTGTCTGCTTCCAAATGTGATATTTTACCATCAAACGCAGCAGCAATGGTAAAAATATCCAACAAAAGATTACGCTCGTTTTCATTTACTTGTTTTAAAGTATCTAAAAATAAATTCCAATCATCGTATTTATTTTGTTTATCAATATGCAACAGCGCTTGAAATTGTAATAATAAAATAATCATGTTGGGGTGATAATTTTGTGCCATCACTACCGCATTGCCAATAGCCCTGATACAACCTGATTTAGCGGTTGGTGAAATTCCTTCCAGTATTTTTTCTGCTAAAACAGTATCGGCAATTTTATGCGCAAGCGTAAAGCCGAAAAGTCGCAACCTTGCTTCGTGTATCACTTTTATAATTACGATGCTATTCCAAAAACATTCCACAAATAAAGATTCGTACAATACGGACACGCCGAAAATACTTTTGCCTATAAAAAGCAACAACAGGTTTTTTAAAATAAAATTAGTGAGTAGAATTTTAGCCTTGTAAAATAACCCCAACACAAAAAGGTTCTTTTTTGAGATGCGCTTAAATGGGTCGATCCCCAATATTTCTAATTCCGGATCTGGCAATTCCAAGGCAGTGCGAGACAAAATATTTATTACGCTAAATGCACCATCGCGTAAAAAATCTTTTTGCGTGGCATGCATGTTTAGCAGTTCGCTTACCAAATGCACAGCTTTTAACGCAATAATAAAAAGCAGGTACAATTCTACCAAAATGGATAAACCTGTAACAGCTATTACCCAACTATAATGAACCGTCCATGGGCTTTCGCTAAAATGCACATCTACCCAAACGGTTGGAAAAACACAAAGCAAGCTAACCAAGCAGGTAAGCGAAATGCTAATTGCGGTTATGCGGTTTACTTTTTGGTGCAAAACATCATCAGCAATACCAAAAACATTATGCTTTAAATCTTTTTTACCAAATAAATTCAAATAAAATATCCCAAACCGTTCTAATAGCGCCGGTTTGTTTTGTGGTAGAGCAATACTTTTATCCAAAAAATTAATTTTTGGATAAAAGTATTGGAAATAAATTTAATATTTCGGAGGCTTATAATATTTGTTAGCTTACAAATACAGTTTTAAAAAAGCCACAAAATTTGTCAACGTTTGAATAATGGTAGGATAGCTAAAATCATGTCCTTCGCTAGGATAATAATAGTATTGGTATGATATGTTAACAGCTTGAAGTTTATTCAAAAAAAGCGTATCGCTATAGCCGGGCACCAAAGGATCTTGACCACCGAAACTTACAAATGTTGGCGGCGCACTTGAAGTTAAGTTGTAGTATGGGCTTGCAACTTTATAAATTGTATCACCAATTGGCTTGCCGGTAAAATTGATTGCGATCTGCGCAAAGGTGGGGGCATAGGTACTTGTAAGATAATAGGGGTCTAAAAAATTGGTTGGTGGAACAATGCCGCCAACTACTTTCACTTGCTTGGCTGCATCATATTTATATGCATATTCTAGCGCCAAATGGCCACCGGCGCTAACACCTGCCAAAGCGATATTTGCACTTATTTTAAGCGAATCCCGATTGTTATTCAAATAATTTAAAAGTAATTGAATATCAGTCATTTGTGCGGGAAATTGGGTGCTTGGAATAGCGGCGTTTGCTAAACGATAATTTGCATTTACAATGTTCAAGGTTGGATAAGCGCTTTGTAAAATAGCAATTGCTGTATCTAAATCTGTTTTGTCGCCTGCCAACCAATAACCGCCATGTAAAATAATCAATGTTTTTGTACTATCCTTTGTGCGCCCTGCTGGCAAATAAATGTCGGCTTTTTGTGCTGAATCTGTACCATAAGCTTGATTTAAGATTGTTTTGGCAACAGCTGGTACTGTAACTACGGTTGAATCAATTACAAGCCCCGACTCGTCGCTATATTCCTTTTTACAAGAAACATTGAACAGAGATGCAAATGCAACAAATACCAAAATAGGAAAATACTTTTTTTTCATTGACATGGATTTCAATTATTGGAATATAAACGAAAGAGTATAAAACTTGTTGTGACGCTGCTTACAAATTATAACGGTGGCTTTTGCAAAGCAAACAAAAGCCACCGTTACTACAAAATTATAAAGCAAATTTTGTTCCGTTAAAGGATGAATAAACATTTTAAACGGAACAAATACAATTAATTAACCCAAGTTGCTAGTTATTACTTTAATGCGTGTTGCTTGCTCGAATAGTTTGCAGATGACGGATGACAGACGTAAAATGTAAGATGGCTGTATTTTAAATACCGTCATCTGTCAACTGCCAACCCTTGTTTTGTCATGGTTGTATGAAAACCAATAACTAGCAACTTGAGTTATTTGGGGTTTAGGGCCATCCTTAATCTTTCTACCATGTCTTGCAAATGAAGTTTGCTCATTTTATCGGCGGTTGTTGGCAATGCTGCTTTTATTTCGCTTTGCAGGCTTATCAATTGGCCCCTAGCTATAGAAGAAATATCCGATTTTTTCGGATCTGTGCTTGGAGATCCGCCAAAAATGCTAATAACAAAGCCGCCTCCGCTATTTGAGTTGGAAGTAGGTAGCAAACTTATCAAGCTTTCAACAAAGTTTTTTTGCAGGTTACGGCGATAATTATCTATTGGTTTTTTTGACATCAATTCTTCCCAAATTCCTTTTTTTACATCGGTTATCATTTCATCTGCCGTGTAAGCGTCTTTGCCAAAACGGTTGGCCGTGGCAATCATTACCCCAAGTTTTGAACTGCTGAGTAAATTGTTCAAAATCCTAGTTTGCACGCCTTGAACCATTTCGGTAGTTATTGGATTAGAAAATTTGTTTAGAATGTTTTTATCCAGCAGCCAATTTGGTGTTGTAAACAATTGGTTATTAAAGAATTGGATGGCATCTTTTTGTAACGATTTAGGCACTTCTTCATACACTTGGCCAGTTTGCTCAATGCTTTTTGGTGTTTCGTACACGCCGCCCACATTGCGTAGCACATGCCCCATGTATCGGCTAAATTGGGTTACCAACTCTTCGTACATATTTTCAAGGTTTTCATATTTGTCGCCTTCCTCTTTTGTCCAATCGGGCAGTTTTACCATAATGCGTTTAAGGTTTTTTATCCCATATTCGCTGGCTTTCATGGCATTGTCGCCCAAGTCCTCAGTTTGGTTGCGTGGGTCGCTCAAATTGCCGTTTTCATAAGTGCCGAACCATAGGCGTGGATTTGTTTTTAAGCTATCAACAATCCATTTGTTGGTAATTTTTTTGTCGGCTTCTTCGGTTGTGGCGCCGCTGTTTTTATATCCCCATTCAATAGCCCATTCATCATATTCGCCAATTCTAGGGTAAATTCCGGGAGAAGTAATGCTATCTTCCGGTTGTGCCACATAATTAAAACGGGCATAATCCATAATCGAAGCGGTATGCCCATGGGCTTCAACCCATGCTTTGTTTCTTAATTTTTCCACCGGCGTACGGCTACTACTGCCCATATTATGCATCAGGCCAAGCGTATGCCCAACTTCATGGCTACTTACAAAACGTATCAGTTCGCCCATCAGCGTGCTGTCGAAATTCATTTTTCTAGCCCGCGGGTCTATTGCCGCCGCTTGAATAAAATACCAATCGTGCAGCAGTTTCATTACATTATGGTACCACTGTATATGTGTTTCCAATATTTCTCCGCTTCGCGGATCGTTAATATTGGGGCTGTACGCATTTTTAATATCTGATGCAAAATATCTGATAACAGAAAATCGGGCATCTTCCAAACTCATGGTAGTATCATCAGTTGGCCATTCTTTGCCCACTATTGCATTTTTAAAGCCAGCTTTTTCAAAAGCTTTTTGCCAATCGTTAATACCCGCAA
This sequence comes from uncultured Chitinophagaceae bacterium, assembly GCA_963845495.1. GTDB lineage: Bacteria > Bacteroidota > Bacteroidia > Chitinophagales > Chitinophagaceae > JAZKFT01. The sequence continues at coordinate 56,468 of CAWJTH010000207.1, read as the reverse complement.
TTAAATAAGGTCGCCATTCTTTTGGCGTGGCTGGGTCTATATAATAAACAATCTGTTTTTTAGGCTCAACCAAAATACCGTTTTTATATTTTTCTATGTCCTCGTCTTTGGGTTCCAATCGCCAGCGTTGTATATACATTTCAGGATCAACCTTTTGTGAATTTTCTTCAAAAACGGTTAGTTTGTCCGAGAAATAACCAACCCTGGGGTCGTACATTCTTTTGGGCATTGGTGTATTAGGCAACAATAAAAAAGAAGTATTTAATTCCAATGTTACTACGCCAGCAGCCTGCGCCGATGGTAAATTTGAAGAAGGAAACGGACTGAATCCACCCGGAGCAGAAGCGCTGAAAGTCATAACCCTCCTCACTTCTGTATTAATAGGAAACGTTTTAATAGTTTCAATGTACGACCGGTCTTGCGCTATGCCGCTAAGGCCAAACCTTCGCTTAACGCTCGGGTCAATGGAAACAATCTGGTTGTCTCCCTTAAAAAAATCAGTTACGTCAATTATGCTACTGGTACTATCCTTACCAAAAGCCTTTATGTCAAAAGCGGCGGCAATTGGGTCTACGCTACTGTTTTTTACCGCTTCATAAATGGGCTGCGTACTATCTGGCGATGAAACCACATTTAAAGAAACCCTGATAAATATTTTGTTGTCGGGTGTCTTTTCAAACCTAAGCACATTATCGTTTGCCTGTTCGCCACCGTAGGTGCCACCGCCCCATGGTACTTTTACAAAACGGGTAACGGCTAAAATCTCTTTGTCTAATAGAGAATCGGGTATCTCAAAATAAAATTTATCGTCTACCTTGTGCACTGTAAAAAGCCCGTGTTTGCTAATAGCTTTTGAAGTAATGATTTCTTTATAAGGGCGGGGGCCCGGTTTAGAAAAAGGCGAAAAATTCGCAAAATTAGTTGGCATACCCGCAGGCAAAGTGCCTGAACCTTGCTTGGTTACAATAACACCCGACGGCTTTTTTCTTTGAACAAAAATTGTTTTACAACTATATGTTAACAATGCGACACCCACCGTTACAACCCTAAAAAAATAATTCATTACACCTTTTTTATAAAGTGCGTGAAGATAACAACCACCTACAATTACCCTAAAAATTGACGTTAATATTTATTTAATAGGAAAAATGCAGAATTGTTTGTAATTATGTGCCTTAAAAATAAAAAAGATAAAAATCTTCATTTTTTTATAATCTTTATTTTTTAGCTTCACATTCCCATTGAAACATAAACCCGCAAACGGTTGCATTGGTTTTTTTATCTTAAGCAAAAAAAATCTTTTCATTTTCTAATAAAAAAATGGGGCGCTGATGGTTTTTTGAATTTAATTTTCCTTAGCATTGTGCCTTAAATAAGTATATTTAAAAACTAGCATTTTCCAAACTAAAAAAAAAGACCATGGCAGATTTGAAACCGACTGCAACAACAGCAAAGTCAACAAGTGTTCAACCAAAAAAAAGCGGTAATTCCATCTCTTGGATAGCTCCGGTAGTTTGTATCTTAATCGGGTATTGTATCTGGCGTTTTGGGCTTGGTGCCGAAGGAAATTTTACAACTCCGCATCCTGCCGGCGATAAAGCGGGTAGCGCCTTTTGGCCTGGTCGCGAAAATCCTATCGGAACATGGCCAAGGATGTACATGGGTGGTATTATTGTGCCTTTATTGATTGGTTGCTTGCTTACCGTTATTACATTTTGTATCGAACGTTTTATGACCATTTCTAAAGCTACTGGTAAAGGCAACATTGCAGAATTTATCCGCAAAGTGCAATACAATTTGGCTAATAAAAATGTAGATGCAGCTTTGGCAGAATGCGACAAACAACAAGGAAGCGTAGGTAATGTAATGAAAGCTGGTTTGCGCAAATACAAAGAAATGATGAACACTACCGAACATTTGGAAACAGACCAAAAAGTAATGGCCATCCAAAAAGAAGTAGAAGAAGCTACGGCGCTTGAATTGCCGATGTTGGAAAAGAACTTGGTTTTCCTTTCAACAATCGCTTCTGTAGCTACTTTGATGGGACTGTTAGGAACGGTAATGGGTATGATCCGTGCCTTCTCTGCTTTGGGTAACGATAGCGGTGGTGGTGACGCATCAAAAACATTGTCAGTAGGTATCTCTGAAGCCTTGTACAATACAGCTTTGGGTATCGGTACATCGGCTTTGTCTATCATTATGTACAATGTATTTACTACAAGGATCGACGGTATCACTTACGGTATCGATGAAAGTGGTTTCACTTTAACACAAAGCTTCGCTTCCCTTTACAAATAATTATTTGTTTGTGTGGAAATTGAAGAAAAGTGAATCTTACTTAAAATTCTAAAAAAAATTTATAATGGGAAGAGCGAAATTACCAAGGAAAAGTACCAGCATCGACATGACAGCCATGTGCGATGTTGCCTTCTTGCTGCTTTCGTTTTTTATCCTTGCAACGAAGCCCAAACCACCTGCCATTGTATCTATTGTTACCCCATCTTCTATATCCACAAAAGCTGTGGAAGCAAAGGATCAGGTGTTGGTGAATATAGACAGGACAGGAAAGGTATTCTTGGAAATCAGCGATAAGGATATGAAGCGTGATATAGTAGCTAATCTTAACGATCGTTTAAAACTTGGCTTAACTGCTGCCGATCTGGATAAAGCTAAATCAGCAGATTATTTTGGAACACCTTTAAACCAGTTGGCAGCCTATTTAAACCTGCCGGCAGAAAAACGCGATGCGGCAACCTTACCAGGTATTCCAGCTCAAGACAGTTTAAATAATCAATTGAAAGATTGGTTGGAATCTGTAAATGTGGCTTATACCGGTGGCAACCCAATGCATTTGTTGGTAAAAGGCGATGAGATGGCAAAATACCCTGTGTTTAAAAATGTAATCGATGCGTTCAAAAAGAACGACTTGATGAAATTTGAAATCATTACCAATCAACAGGGTGTTGATCCAACTACCGATTATTACAAGGAAAAGCAGAGCGGGGCTAAGCCAGATCAATAAAATTATTGTTTAACAAATAAATTACTTAGGGCCATGGCAGAAATGGATACCTCGTCGGGTGGTGGACACAAAAAGGGCCCCGGCGTCAAAAAAGCAAAAAAAATGTCAACAAGGGTGGACCTTACACCCATGGTAGATCTTGGTTTTCTTTTGATCACTTTTTTCGTATTTACAACAACTATGAGCCAACCAACGGCCATGAAGCTGTTTTTACCAAAAGATACGGATGAAAAGGATCAGAACAAGGCCAAAGAATCAGGTTCGTTGACCCTTATGTTAGGTAAAAACAGGGCTGTCTATTATTATGAAGGCATCTTAAAACCAGATGGGTCTAATTTTAAAACCACTAACTTTACTGGGCTACGCCAAGTAATATTGGATAAAAAAAGAAGTACACCGCCTGGGGATTTGGTAATTGTTATCAAGCCGGATGAAGATGCTACTTTTAAAGATGTGGTTGATGCATTGGATGAAATGACCATCAATGTAATTAAGCGCTATGCGATGGTAGATATTGCAGAGCCTGAAGTACAATTGATAAAGGCAACAGAAGGTGGAGCCGCACCTGGTGCAACAACGCCACCCGCTACAAAATAAATTACACGGGGATTTATGGAATGGAATGTTTTTTGAATCTTATTATTTAAATCGTAAAAAATGGAAGCCAGCAAAATCTTAAATGCCGACATTCTTGACATCATTTTTGATGGTAAGAACAAGGAGTATGGCGCATACGACTTACGTAAAAGTTACAATAAGCGGATTATTACAGCACTTGTTTCGCTGGTTTCCGTTTTGTTGTTGTTTTTATTAGGAAGTGTATTGGCCAATGTAATATCTGGCGGCAAAAAGCATGAGGTCATGCAGGTGGCTCAAGAGGTACAATTAGAAAAAGTACCGGAGAAAAAACCTGATGTAGTACCACCGCCGCCGCCGCCACCTAAAATGGCGCCACCGCCAAAAGTGGAAATTGCAAAGTTTACTCCTCCTAAAATTGTACCTGATGATAAGGTGAAGGAAGATGAAAAACCACCTGAAGTTGAAAAGGTTGAAACCGCTAAAATCGGTGCAATTAATCAAGAAGGTACAAAAGATGAAGGTGTAGTTGCACCACCGGTAGAAGCAAAAGGAACTGGTACAGTAGTAGCTCCAAAGGTTGAAACCGAAGATTACGACAAAACCTTCACTAAAGTGGAAAATCCAGCTACTTTCCCCGGTGGAATGGATGGTTGGAGAAGATACTTGGAACGGAACCTTCAATACCCTGAGTCTGCACAAGAAGCTGGAACCCAAGGTGTTGTACGCGTACAGCTAGTTGTGGACAAAGAAGGTAATGTATCTGAAGTGAAAGCTTTAAACGATCCAGGCGATGGTTTGGGCGCTGAAGCTGAAAGGGTTATTAAAAAAGGCCCAAAATGGATACCTGCTGAGCAGAATGGCCGTAAGGTAACTTTCCGGTTTGTTCAAACAGTTACTTTCCAGTTACAATAAGTTTTAAATATTTTGTTTTAAAACCCGTCAATTTTTTTGACGGGTTTTTTGTTTTCCAGTAGAGTTCCCACAAAAAAAACTTGCCATTATTATTAAAAAAATAAAGAAAATATTATGGAATAAGATGCTGCTTGAATCTAATAAAGCACTTATAATTAAACCGAAAATGTCATAAAATACGAACTAACCAGCTTGGTATATTTGTGACTTATTTGCTTTTAATAAATTGATTTACAGATAATTACACTTTAAAAATTGTCTAATATTTCTATGGAATTTTTTGTGATTTGAATCTTATAAAAGAATCAAAAAACATACAACATGGAAATCAACAAAATTCTAAACGCAGATGTCCTAGACATCATTTTCGACGGACGAAACAAGGAATATGGCGCCTATAACCTTCGAAAAAGTTATAACAAACGAATGGCTACAGCTTTAATGGCAATGGGGTCTATACTGCTTTTATTCTTAGTAGGATCGGTACTGGCAAATGTACTACATGGCGATAAACCCAAAAATTTGATAGTGGCGCAAGAAGTACAATTAGTAAAAGTTGATGAACCCAAAAAGCAAGTTGTTATTCCTCCTGTCGTACCTAAAATGGCTCCCCCGCCTAAAATTCAAACAATAAAGATTACACCGCCCAAGATTGTACCAGATGAAGAAGTAAAGAAAGATGAAATGCCGCCGGAAGTAGATAAAGCAGCAGATGCCAAGATTAGCACCATGACACAGGAAGGTACAAAAGACAATGATGTTGTTGCTCCGCCTGTAGAAAAAGGTGATCCGATGGGGGCTGTGGCTCCAAAAGTCGTGGTTGAGGATTATGAAAAGATATTTATTAAAGTAGAAAAGGCAGCAACGTTTCAAGGTGGTTTAGATGGATGGAGACGCTTTTTAGAAAGAAATCTTCAATATCCTGAAGGGGCGCAAGAAGAAGGTAAACAAGGAATTGTACGTGTGCAACTGGTTGTAGATAAAGATGGAAACGTATCTGATGTAAAAGCATTAAACCCTGAGGTTGGAGCAGATTTGGCCGCGGAAGCAGAAAGAGTGATTAAAAAAGGCCCTAAATGGATTCCAGCAGAACAAAATGGTAGAAAGGTCTCTTTTCGTTTTGTACAAAATATTACATTCCAATTAAATAATTAAACTTAAAACACAATCAAATGGAAACAAATAAAATATTGAATGCAGACGTACTTGACATTATTTTCGACGGAAAAAATAAGGATTATGGTGCTTATCAACTTCGCAAAAATTACAACAAGCGGTTGTCAAAAGCATTGATGACAATGTCAGGCCTTTTACTGTTATTTTTTGTTGGGTCAGTAATGGCTAACAAATTGGGCGAAAGAGAAAAAGGATCATTAAAAGTTGATGACCCAACCACTCTCACCAATATCAATAATCCTAAACCTCCAGCACCGCCGCCGCCTCCACCCCCGCCGCCCTTGCCTCCGCCTCCTCCGCAAGTGAAAATCACGGCATTTACACCACCTAAAATTGTCGAAGATAAATTGGTTGACAACCCACCTCCACCTACCGAAACTTTAGAAATAAGCAAAATTGGCGCTATTACACAATCAGGTGATGATGATAGGGGAATTGTTGCACCTCCAGTTGAAACAAAAGGAACGGGGACGGTTGTTGTCCCCAAATCCGATAACAAAGTTGGTGGCGAAGGTAGTGAGTTTGTACCAGTTGAAATTGTTGCAAAATTTCCAGGTGGTACCGATGGGTGGAAACGTTATTTAGAAAGAAATTTGCAATATCCTGAAGCGGCGCAACAAAATGGTAATCAGGCTATTGTAAGGGTACAACTGGTTGTTGATAAGGATGGGAATGTGTCTGAAGTTAAAGCATTAAACAATCCGGGCGACGGTTTGGCTGAAGAAGCCGAAAGGGTTATTAAGAAAGGCCCAAAATGGATACCCGCCGAGCAAAATGGACAACACGTTACTTATCGATTTGTACAAACAATAACCTTCCAATTAGAACAATAACACACATTTGGCTAACCAATCCTCATCAATTTTTGATGGGGATTTTTTTATTTCAAAAAACTTATTATAATCCCAATAAAATCATTTAGTCATCGATTTTTGCATTTTCCTATTTTCACGTTCTTTTGCTGATTGGATTAATAATACTAGCATCAGCTAATTAGCACATTAAAAGTTATTATGCAGGGAAAATTATTAGGTTGGAATGATACAATCGTGGCAATTGCTACGCCGCAAGGCTTGGGCGCAATCGGCATTATTAGGTTAAGCGGAAAATTGGCATTTGCAATTGCCGATCAATTATTTGTTTCCAAAAATTTATTGGCACAAGCCAGCCACACGCTGCATGTTGGCTTATTAAAACACAACGATATTGTTTTAGATGAAGCCGTTATTTCTCTTTTTAAAGGCCCAAAAAGTTACACTGGTGAAGATGTGATAGAAATAAGTTGCCACGGCTCGCCATATATTTTGCAACAGGTGGTGCAAGCATGCACGCAATTGGGGGCAAGACTTGCTAAACCAGGTGAATTTACACAACGTGCTTTTTTAAATGGCAAGCTGGATTTAGCGCAAGCCGAAGGTGTTGCAGATTTAATTGCTTCCAATTCAGAAGCTTCACAGCAAACGGCATTAAATCATATCCGCGGCGGTTTTAGCCATGGGTTAAAACAAATGCGGGAGGAATTGATCCGTTTTAGTGCCTTGATAGAATTGGAACTGGATTTTAGCCAAGAAGATGTAGAATTTGCAGACCGTAGCCAGCTCGTTTCATTGATTGACCAAATTGCCTTTTCAACGCATCAATTGTTACAGTCTTTTCAATTAGGTAATGTGATAAAAAACGGCGTGCAAGTAGCCATTATTGGTAGACCAAATGCAGGCAAAAGCACTTTATTGAATGCGCTGTTAAAAGAGGATCGGGCAATTGTTAGCGATATTGCCGGCACTACCCGCGATACAATTGAAGAAATATTGAACATTGACGGGATTTTATTCCGGTTGATTGATACCGCTGGAATCAGAAGCCATTCAGTTGATGCAATAGAAAATATGGGTATTGAAAAAAGCCGTGAAAAAATGCTGCAGGCCGATGTTGTTTTATTGATTGAAGATGCCGCTTCCGATGATTCAAACCATTATCCAGTAAGCCTTTTACAAGAATTGGAACATTTGGGAAAGCCTTATTTGCTGATTTGGAACAAGGCAGACTTATTAGACGATTATAAAAGGAATGCATTGCAACAAAGCAACCCAAATAGTATTTTGTTGGTCGCTAAATCCGCTGAAGGCATCAATGAATTAAAAGAACGTTTATTTAACTTAGTAACTAACGGAAAATTAAACACCGAAAATACTATTGTTACAAATGCACGCCATTTTGCAGCCTTGCAAAAAGTAGCCGAAAGTATAGAAGCCGTTCAAAGCGGTTTACAAAACAATACCCCGATTGACCTTTTGGCAATTGATATTCGACAAGCATTGCATTATCTAGGTGAGATAACCGGTGAAATAACACATGAAGACCAACTCGATTATATTTTTAGTAAATTCTGCATCGGAAAGTAAATCCTAAAAACATACCAAAGTATACAAACTATAAATATACAAAATACATTATATTACATATGTAATATAATGTATTTTGTATATTTTAATTGTGTATATTTTATGTCGGCTTGTACCTTATTTGTACCTCGATTTTTATTTTGGTCGCGAAAAGTTCGATGTTTTTATCCTGTTTAAATGATATTGAAGGAATATACATAGAAAAAAACGGAAATCAAATTGTTGACTAATAAGTAGAATTGGAAGTTTAGTTCCGATGTGTTAATTAGCACTATGACTTTGACTGTGGTAAAGTTCAATTAATTGTTGTCTTAAGTGTTTATTGAACTTTCAAAATATAAACCACTATTTTGAACTTAGTAAAAAGATTTTTTAGATATTAATCCATTTGGTCAAAATTCTTTTTTTAGTTATTGCTTAGTACGCTAAAACGGTCGTTTAATAAACACTGCCCGGTACCGCTGTTAATCCTGCCATGTAATAACCCAAAGTATATTATTTTTGCCGTCCATGGATATCATAACCCCATAAGATACCGGCCCCTTGTTGCAACCCGGCCGGGAACGGCGGGGGCTTATTTGATAAAACGTAAAAACGGTGCATGAAAAGTTCGGACACCAACCACCGCCCGGGACCGCCGGGCCGGCAAAGAGAGGCGACCTCCGACACGAGGTTAGGCGAGATACGATCGTTTTACGACAAAAACGGGAGGTTCCCGGGCCGGGGGGACGACCCCGTGCTGTACCGCTGGATGTCAAACCTGAGGTCGGCCAAAAAACGGGGCCTGTTGGGGGACGGGCTTGTCAAAAGCCTCGACGGGATTGGTTTCCCGTGGGACAAAAACGGGGCGAGATGGTCCGCGAACGCCGACGGGATGATAAAAGCCCTGGGAGGCGGGGATAATCATCAACAATGACAAAGTCAGAGTATAAGAAACTTGATAATTCTTTAGCTTGTTTTGAACAGCTTAGACAAATAAGTGAGAAATGCTGGGAGAAAGTTGATTTGGAAATTTGTTGGGGGTTTCAGATCCAAGAGGGCAGTAGATGGAAAAAAGGGCTAACTGAGCCACAAATCGATGACTTCCAGAGGCAGTTAGGAATACAATTTCCTGAGTCGTTGAAAAACTATTATAGAACGATGAACGGGCTTGACAACCCCGGACTGAACAATAATGGTGGCGCAAGTGAAATTGAGTTTGGTCCAACATATTACTCATATCCAGATGACGTTGAAAAAATCAAGTCGCAGATTGAATGGATTTTAGAAGATAATGGCATAACAAAAGAAGTTGGCACTTCCTTAAATGTACCTAATATCTTCCCATATTTAGGTCACAGATTTTTAATTTTAGATGAGGAAGGTCTTGTACTTTCAATGCACGGTCGTGACATTAATTTTTTTGGCCGACAATTTACCCAAAGGAATTGCAAGTGACGTTGCTTATAGCCTTAAAGTAGGCTCCGAAAAAGTAAATCCAGATTCGTTTTGGAACAAAAAGTGCTTCACTTTGAGAAAATTAACAAAGGCTTTTCGGAACAAAAAATACCGTGGCTAACATAAAAACAAAAAAACAATCTCGATAAACAAATGGAAATTAAAACATATCAAACTTACTACAATACGAAAAGTGTACTAATGGGGCATTGATTGACAATGGGTAATAATATTTAAATTGTAGTCTTTTATATTTGTGTTGCTTGCTAATTTTAAATAGACCGCTAAAAGCGAAAAGCAAAATTAGTATTAATGGAATTTCTGGGAATCGAACGGTCTAGACTTAACTATAAATCTAAAAATATGGCAACGATAAATCCAGGTTTTGATTTCTTTACGGTTGTTGAGGGGTCGACATATTTTAATCTTGAACCGTTATTTCCCGGGGCTGGAATAATCTATTCGGAAGGAGTCCCAATTGACCCTGAAAAATTCGGGAATTTTAGTACTGGCATAGAGAGAAAAGGTGAAATACCTGATGGTGAATCCGGTGTTATACCAATTGAAATGTTTGCTGAAAACTCTGTAAGTATCCAACCAGTAAAATTGGCTCCCTTTGGTTTGGGCGATGGCTTCGGCGAATTCCACACTGTTATAAACCGTGGGGGTATATTTTCAAACCTACCGAATACGGACGGTTTAGTGAGACCTTCGGTTGGGGTTATGTCGATCCACCGGAACAGAACAGGGGGCGGCAGGTTTGAACTGATGCTCAATATTAATCCGCTAATCGTGATAACAAAAATTGGAGGAAGTATTAAAGACTTAAACGGTCCCGACATTATTAAAACTATTGATGGCTCAGGTCTACTAAATCCCGTTGGGTCAATAGGGGGGCAATGGTCAGCTGACCCTTTGCCGAAAATTATGGAGAAGAGGACGGCCTCTTTTGCACCGGGTGATTTTTTTGCCGCAACTGACCGGGTTTCGAGAGAAGCAATTACTGTACAATTAACGTCTGGGGGACTTGATGCACAAAGATTGGTGCAAATCGCATTTTAAATTATCAAAGAAGATTACAAGCTATCTATTGTTTCTATCTTACAAATCGAATGAATATAAAAAGGCATTTGTATAACAACGATACATAGTGTATAAAACTAAGCATTGATTATCAATAGCCCCTTTGGGGATATAATACCATTATAATATATATTATTGCCAACAGCAAACAAACATGATAAAAAATTTTATATCCTTACTCGGATTTTTGTTGCCCATCACTTTTTTTCTTGTTCGCAAACATCGCCGGAACAGTATTTAGACAAAGGAGACAATTTTTATAGGCAAAAAGATTTTGGCAAGGCAATTGAGCAATACGACCAAGCAATCAAAAAGAAAAATGATTTTGTTCAAGCTTATATTAATAAAGGGCAAGCACTTGAATTTGAAAGGAAATTTCATGAGGCGTTAGATAATTATAATTTGCTCTTGGCAATAATTCTCGACCAGATACAGGCATTGACAAGGAGGGGATATGTATTTAAAGCTTCAAAAATTCCTGGAGGCAATAACAGACCTTGAAAAAGCAAACCAAAAAGACCCAAACAATGCACAAATCCTTTGTAACCTTGGGCTTTGTAAGATAAGAACAAGAGACACCTCGGGTATTAAATTGCTCGACAAATCCATTTCGTTGGATTCGTCAAACTATGAAGCTTTTTATAACCGCGGACTTGGTAAACTTTTGCTTCAAGACAACGATAAGGCAATAGAGGATTTTGAAAAAGTAATTGCTTTGAATGGTGACTTTGGCGAAGCATATTTTAGCATCGGACTTTGCAAATTTCAACTTGGCGACAAGGAGTCAGCCTGCAAATATTGGAAGCAATCAGTCGACAAAGGATATGTCAGGGCCCAACCAATTATAGACCAAAACTGCAATTGACAACAATAGTGCTACTTACATTGGGCGAGCTTTGTAAAAAATTGATGGATTGTACCTTTGTCATAGAAATAGAAGCAATAATACTTGTTGATCTCGTTAATTTCGTTCCAATTATGATATTAACCAAACAACCGTAATGAGCAGACTTTTTTTACTAATCACAGTTTTTGCTTATTCCAATCTTCATGGCCAGACTTACGTTCGTCAAACAAGCGAGTCAACAGATGTCTTTATTAAAAGGATTTTTAAAGTAGATGCGCTCGCACATCCTGTCATTGAAACGAAGGAGTGGGATCCACTAAAAAAAGTCATTTTATGTTTCCTTCGCTATACGAAAACAACCAGGTACGAAAACGAAACAGGGGAAGAAACTTATATTGTCGGCCATGTCTTGGTTCCGACCGCCCCAAATACTTACAAGCAAATTTTAATAGATAGTTTTATGGAGGATTATGGCGGGGAACCAATTATTGAAACGGTATTTTTTGTCAATGCTGATAAGGATAAAGAAAGAGAAATTGCAATCATGGTCAGTTATAAAAGCATACATAAAGGTGCTGATATTGATGGTATTTATTACGAAACACATATTTATGACAATCCCAATTTATTAGACCCCGCCCCAAAGCTTAAATATTTTGAAAAGTTAAGTAACCAATTTTATTGTTTCGAAGGCGATGCTCAGGGGAAGGTAAATAAATGTAGGTATAAAGATTTCAAAGAAGTTAGAATTAAATTAAAACAATTGGGATTTTAGGTTTAAATTGAAGATGAGTGTCGTCTCACAACACAAATATAAAAAGCGCAGAAATGCATTGATCCAATCCGTTTTATCCCGGCGGTTTCGCCCACTTTTGAGTTTGGGGCAAATTGTGGAAAGATCTTAAGAATATTATTTACTCAACCAATCTGTCGTTTGAAATATTGTGGATACAGAGATAGACTTATATAACACCTTAGCAGAATCATTTTTAAAGGCAGGTTATGCAATAAATAAAGATGTCAACGGAATTTTATTTCAGCCCCTGAATTTAATAATTGAAGCAAAGGTTCTAAAAGCTGAGAAGCCTGAAAGAGAGAGCTGTTCGGTAGTACTTAACATATCATGCAGACATTTTGAAAGAATACCGGAGGGAATAAGCGAAACGGCCATAGGCTTGGGAGATAACTATAGAAAAGCAGTAGAGCAGGCTTTTAATAACTGGATAATTTCGGATTTTACGCCGATCCATGACCACTTGTGCAGCTCAGATAATTTGCTTGGAGGTTATGCAGAAACTGTCAGTTATTCAGGTGAGTTAAACGAAATTATAGGCTGGGATTTGTTTTTTGGCCCTCGCTTGGAAGCATCACAAAACAAGGATAAATTGGAAATTGCTGAAAATGAAAAAGACCAAAAGCAAATTCAACAAACCCTTTTTCAGCCAATGACAGATTCGTTATTTGGCACCCCAGGATTATATTACATCCGAACTTTCATGTCCAAAATAAATAATTCGCAAATTGATTGTGACTGTAGGGTGAACGGGAACGAGTGGGAACACGGGAAAAATTACTTGATAGATTACATAACCACATATCAGGCTACCCCAGGTATATTTTGGATCAAGCAAAATCTACTGTTGGTAAACAAACCTGCTGACAAAATCAAATCATCCCAGTTGGTAGAAGATTTGAGCCGGGAATTAAGTAGGCAAAGAGAGACCTTAAGCCATACTCAAAAAAAGTGGTGGAAATTTTGGAAATAAACAACTGCCACTAACAAAAGTATTGCTTCCAAACGGACGGAAGGAAAATCAATCTGCAATAAATCGCTACCGTTCCTCAACCAAATTTATCCGAATCCTGTTCGGCAGTTAGTTGTTAACTTGTGCTTTTATTTTTTTTGTAAAGCTGCGGTTGTGGGTACACACAGCAACAAAATTCCCATCTTCAGCAACAATCCGTCGTTATCTGTTACTTCACCGACAATCCCAACTATGGCAACATTAGACTTGATAAATGGAAAATCGAAGGAAGGACCTGAAAGACTTCCCAAGCCGACAAATAATAACTTGGAAAAATTATTTGAAAATGTCGACAAGGTCATTGTCAAACAAAGCGGTGTAAGCAACGACAAGGCAATCAATGGGAATGTTGTCTTGACAATTTCACGACAAGACAGCATCGATAGGTTAAAATCATTGTTGGAAATCGATGAAAATAAAACCGGGTTCTATTGTATGTGTTTAGGCGACCATGCCATCGAATTGTTTTCCGGTGTTCAACTTAAAGCGACAATCGGTTTTCACCATGGTGTTTCTATCCGCTATGACAAATGGGACGGGGATGCCGAACTTGCCAAGTGACGATCTGTTAACCTTTTTTGCCGAACTTGGTTTAACAAAACCGCTCCAAGACAGAACTTTGGACAAAAATAGATTTAGCGAAAGTAAAATTGAAGAAGCGAATTGGTTAAATATCTCTCCGAGATGTTTTAATAATTATTGGGAGAAGTTTGACAATACAAAAAAGTATTATTTTTCTCAGATTCTGGATGAGTTAGATATTGAAATTCCCGACAGACAAAAGCAAATAATTGCCTTACTTCAATCATTTGGCAAGTCTAAAAACTTTTGGACTGGTTATCCACAATATGAAGAATTACCCAAGGATATGCTTGGAATGTTTGAAATAAAAGAAATTAATCAATCTTATATAAACTCTGACAGAAACTATAAAACAAGGAAAGGGCTTGGACGATACTTATGTTCATGGGACTTTAAAAAAGGAAGGAGAGAATATTTAAAATATATAACCCAATAAGTTATCGATGACTTGGAAAAGTGTTTTGAATGGTTAGGCGAAAAGCGGGGGATAAACGAAATTTTCAGCCTTCAGAACGAAAAAAACAACAGCTAACATGAACTGCGTAAAAAGTGACGAATTTAAATAGTCTCACAAACCGAACCTCAATATAAATGAACCAGGGTTTTACATATTAAACGGTATAAAAATGAAAACACTTGAATGGATAACTTCATTTTTTGCTCGGATGCAAATTGTGGCCTCACCATTATTTTTGGGGCTTGTCATTGGGCTTGCCGTTTATGGGATATACCAAAGTGCAACAGGGCTAGTTGTCGGGATAGTTATTGCAGCTTTAGGTTTGACTGTAGGGATTGTTTTTGCGACAAAAATTTGGAAAAAGCGGGGAACAGTAGATTTTGTTTCAAGGGTTTCTGCTTCACCCGAACTTGACAATTTAAGGGACGGCCAAAAATAACAGCAGCCAACCGGCGGTTTGGCAATATGGTGGCCGGGCGTTGTTAGCTTCGGCATTTTATCGCTATTAGCAGCGGTTTCGGCGGAAGTAATCCTGTTGGGCTTTTGTTTGTTAACTTTATCTTTTGTATTTTTATCGGGCTGCGGTTCCGGGCGGACGATTTTCAAAACCCATCCTATCGCCGAACCTTAAAAGTTGCCTGCAAGCGTAGTGCGACAACCTATAAACCATGACGGATAAAGCAGTCCATAAACTTCTGACTTATTGCATTGCGACAGTTTGGATTGCAAACGGGCTATTTTGTAAAGTGCTAAACCTTGTGCCAAGACACCAACAAATCGTAGCCAAAATTTTAGGAATTGAACATCCCTGGCTTTTGACGATTGCCATCGGCTGTTCAGAAACTTTCATGGCGATTTGGGTTTTAAGCAAAATTAAAACACGGCTTAACGCTATTGCTCAAATTGTAATTGTTGCAACAATGAACACACTTGAATTTATCCTTGTACCCGACTTATTGCTTTGGGGCAGGCTGAATGCTTTATTTGCCTTTCTATTTATACTTGTTGTTTCCTTCAACGGGTTTTACTTAAACAAAAAACCAGCCCAACAAACATAGTATGCTTTCATTCCTTAAAAATCATCCGTTTACAGTTGAAGCTTTTTTTGAAAGTTCCCTTGTATTGACATTTGCAGTTCCGAAAGAACAGTTGAAAACTTATATACCGGAATGTTTGCAATTGGATACATTTAATGAAAAATGGGCTTTTATAGCAATAGCAATGGTTCAAACAAAAGACCTGAGGCCAAAAGGTTTCCCCAAGTTTATAGGCAACGACTTTTTTTTAATCGGATATCGTGTTTTTGTGCGTTACACAAACAATGCCGGAAAGAATTTACGCGGATTATACATCCTGAAATCGGAAACCGATAAGAAGAAAATGGAATTTATGGGCAACATCTTTACCCACTACAATTACTCAACGACCGACATTCTTCAAAAGGAACAAATAAATTCAAAAGAAATTTCATCAACAAATTCAAATTTTAAAGTAACAATAGATAAATCAGCGGAACAAGGAGAAATCCCATTGCCCAAAAATTCGCCGTTTACCGATTGGAAAGAAGCCAGAAGGTTTGCCGGGCCATTGCCTTTTACATTCACTTACAACCCAAATACAAAGGAAGTTTTAATTATTGAGGGCGTCAGACAAAACTGGACACCCGGTCCTGTAAAAGTAATTGGTTACGATTTCGGGTTTCTAAATTCCCTAAACCTTGAAGACCCACTATTGGCAAATGCCTTTGTAATCAAAAACATTCCCTACTATTGGAAAAAAGGCAAAATTGAAGCATGGAAATAACTAGAAGAAAATTTCAAGGGGTATTAAATATTTTAAGTTTCAACCGGCATTTTTACGTATTTGGCCTGGTAGCCTTGGCTTTAATGGTTATGGGTCACCTGATATTCAATTGGTCCAACCTTTTGTATTGGATAGTCGTTTTGGCTTTTTTGTACGGCCTTGTAATGCCATTAATTGTTTCGGCTTATGTGTATGATTTTTCTGGGTATTATAATTTCGAATGGTTGAAAAGTATCGACATTGGAGATCCCGATGCGAAACAAATCTTAAACATTAACGCCGGCTTTGATGAAACAAGTTTTATTATCAAAAACTTATTTCCGCAATCCGACTTAAAGGTATTTGATTTTTACAATGCAGAACAACACACCGAGCCAGCTATTATAAGAGCAAGAAAAGTAAGTTTAGTTTATCCTGATACCCAACAAATAATATCAAACTCGATCCCTCTAAAAGATAATTCGGTCGACATCATTTTCTTGTTATCAGCTGTTCATGAAATAAGGTCACACGAGGAAAAAATTCAGTTTTTAAAGGAATGCAACAGGTTATGTAAGGCAAACGGAAAGGTAATTATGGTTGAACACTTACGGGATTTTCCAAACTTTCTTGCATTCTCGGTTGGCTTTACACATTTCTTCCCCAAAAGGGCTTGGAAAAAAGCATTTGAAAAAGCAGGGTTTTCCTCGTTTGACGAAACCAAATTCACACCCTTTATGTCTATCTTCAACTGTAGCCCATAATTTTTTTATATAAATGCATCTTCACCTAAAAATAATCGGAACTCTTTTAATAACATTAGCACTGGTTCACATTGTCTTCCCAAAGTATTTTAATTGGGGCAAAGAACTTAGTTCATTGAGTTTAATTAACCGACAAATGATCATGGTTCATATGTTCTTTATAGCCTTGACAATTTTTCTTATGGGTTTGCTTTGTTTGACATCACCCAACGACCTAACTGAAACAAACCTCGGTAAAAAAATATCTTTGGGACTTGGTGTATTTTGGACAACAAGGCTGGTTATTCAGTTTTTTGGTTATTCACCAAAACTTTGGAAAGGAAAAACTTTTGAAACTACGGTCCACATTTTATTCATTTTCTTATGGACATATTTAAGCTTTATATTTTGGACGATTTATTTGAAATAAGTAAAGACCATCGACAAGAAAAACGCCGGCAAGCAACAAGCGGTTTGTAATATGGTGGCTAGCGGAAGCACAATCAACAATTTGCAACCTAATCAGTGGTTGGTACTGGACAAGCAACGGTAAGCTATTTAATAGATTTATATTTTGTTGCTTAGTCAAAACATTCAATATATATTCCAAACTAGTGTTCTAATTCACCCATTCCAATTAATGAAACATAAACCGGGCCGATACCATATCGGGAGCAATTGGTTGCAGGTCAATTTACGTCCCCAGAAAAACTGGAATAAAACACATTGCCATTCGCATCTACCACACAGGGAAGCGTGTTGATGCTTTTACTGCCAAGAAAGCTCCATAACTTGTTTCCGTTTGCGGCACTTAGCATGTGCAACATATTATCGTACTCCACTACAAACAATTGGCCGTTGGCAATTACAGGATGGGTTGGATAACTTACATTTTGTGGTATGTTCGATATTCTTTTCGACCAGTTCAAAACACCAGTGGATGCATCCAACGCATATAAATGCCCGATGTTATCACCACAATATAAAACGTTGTTCAATACAACCGGGCATCCAAAGGTGCCACTTCCAACTCCTTCATCTATACCGGCATATTTCCAGATTACCGAACCGTCGGCACTATTAATGGCAAACATGTGCCCGACTGCAGTGGTAGAACCGATATTGTTATAATAAAAAATACTTCCACCAGTATAAACCGTATTTCCCGAAACGGTTGGACTTGAGTAATTGTTAAACCAATAGGCCAATTGCCCATTATAGGTTGGGCGGCCTTGTGTCCATTTTATAGCACCGGTCGTTGCATCGTAAGCCGTTGCAACGTTACCTTCCGTACCATTGTAAACGGCACCATTGCTGTAAGCAGGCTGGCACTCGGTGGCTTTTTCTCCAATAACCGACCAAATGAGCTGGCCTGTGTTTTCATTGTAAGCGAATGGACCTTCCCAATAAGTGGCTACTATCACAAATCCATTTTCAACAATAGGAGCCACTTGTGAAACCGCATTAGGAACGGAAGCACTAAACCCAACAGCGGCAGATTCCCATAATAATTTGCCCGAGTTTTCATCTAAAGCAATTATTTTATTGCCGCCGTTATCCAGTACAGCAATCACTTTTCCGTCGTGTACCGTTGCCATTGAATATCCTGCCGTAGATAAACTGACATTCCATTTAACGGTACCTGTAGCTGCATTAAACGCATAAAACTGTCCCTTGCTATCGCCTACAAAAATGGTATTGTCTGCATATGCAGGATTGGCCATTTGACCGTCATCGTTAAATTTCCATGTTATTGCTCCCGTTGCGGCGTCAAGCGCATATAAATACCCATCGCTGCCTGCTATATAAACCATTGCATTGTACGATGCTATAACAGTATATGTTTTCGTACTGCCATCTTGCGCCGTAACGGTATATTGAACGGGCGAAGAAAAATTAGTAGACGTTAAACTGTTGGGGGTAATACTACTGCCTATATAGGTAATGATAGGTGTAAGTTTGGTTAAATCGAAACCCACAGGAATATGCAATGAGATAGTATCTGTTCCTATTGTTCCGTTAATATCAGCGGTTAAACCTGCATTTTGAGCTGCCTTTAAAACAAAACTGGTGATTAATTTTTGCGTTGATAAAAAAACAACCACCACCTTGTATTGAGCAATAGAACCATCATCAGCTGTAACCGTGTAGGTAACCGGATTAGAAAAATTTTGTGCCGCGTTTACCGATGGGGAAATGGTTTTGCCGGTAAATACGATGGTGGGGATTAAATTGGCAACAACAGTTCCTTGGGATAAACTTATAATAATGCTATCGTTTTTTATAACCCCGTACACATCGGCCGACCAATTAACATTAACGGTTGGGCTAAACTTGAACGAGGTAATTGCTTTTGCCGAAGATTGCGGTTTGTCTTTTTTACAGCCAAACAAAACACATAAACAACAGATTATTATAAATATATTTTTATTAAATGCCATGCTGCAATATTAAGTGTAAATTTTATTTATATGTTACGGTTCAAAAGAGAACTGCATCCTAGTTTTGGTCGCCTGAATTACCGGGGTAATATACATTGCCTTGTGTGTCAACGACACAAGGTTCCGAGTTTACGATATCACCCGTTTCAAAGGTCCATTTGATGGTACCGTTCGTTGTATTAAAGGCATACAATTTTTTGTCTTGCCGGTTTACGAACAATACCCCGTTTGCAACGGTTGGGCCGGGTGCAGCGGCAAGTTGTACACCTGAAACATTGTACTGCCAGTTTTTTGTTCCGGTGGTTGCATTTAAAGAGTACAGCTGGTTATTGATATCGCCGGCATATACCGAACCGTTCCACACCACAGGGTTTGAAAAAGCGCCAAGCACCGTAAGGCCGGTCGATGTTCCGATGGCCGATTGTAGTTTCCATATTAAAGATTTGGTGGCAATATCAATGGCATATAAATAAGTACTGGCGCAACCTGTATCTACAATGGAGGTAATGGTTAACCCGTTGGGTGCAGCAATAGTTTTATCTTTTTTACAGGAATACAATACTAAGAAAGAGAATGATAAACGCACTGTCAGATTCTTAGTAAACAACTTAAGCAGCATGATTGTTTTGATTGTTTTTGTTTGGAAAGTGCCGAAGATAAAATTATTTATAATTGCTTACGCCTAAAACCCAGCCTTTGTTTCTGTTTCCTAAAAGCGTTTGACAATTTATTTCAATACCACTATTCATTGATTATCAATGGCAGTATTTTTAAAATATAGCCTCGTTATATCATAGATATTTGTGGTGGCGGTATGTTTATCGGCCAACCTACACTTAACAAAATGGACATTTGGGATTACATAGAAATTTTAAGTAATAAAAAACAGGGTTGGTTTTTTCTAAAAGACAACCTTGAAGAAAGGCTTGTCGCCTCGTCTAAAATTTTAGAAAATGGATACCCAACAACAATCCACAGTTTAATTCCATATTTAAAGGACAAAAACATAGAAATCCAAAACGCAACCTGCAATACAATTATAGGACTGTTTGCAAAAATCGAAACCAAAAAAGGATATTACGATACATTAAAACATTGCGAGATATCAATATCTGACATTGACCTTTACGAAAATACATTTACACAAGAGCAGTTTATTCAACTTTTATCAATTGCATCCTTAAATAGCAGTGGTCACATTAGAGAGAAAGCTGTAAAAAAACTATCTGTTTGCAACAACGGAAAAGCCATTCAATTTATCATCTATCGTTTAGCTGATTGGGTGCAAGTAATTAGACAGTCTGCATTTCAGGGAATTGAAAATTTCAAAAAACCACAATTTATTGATTCTTTTGTTGAAAACCTGTCGATTCTTAAATGGCTACAAAAAGTAGAACGAACAGATTTAAATCCCGTATACAGTGGAATTATTGATTTTATTTTGTCTGAAAACAAAGAATATGTTTTAAAAAACTTTCCGTCGTTTTCAGACAAGACCCGTATACTTTTAGCCAGACATATTTCAAACTCTCCAAACACACTCCAAAGTGAAATAACGCTTTTATTAAATGACAAGCATTTTTTAATCGTATCCCCTCTACCAACCCCGTATTGCCATACCAAATATAGGTACTGACCTTTGCATTCATGGAACCTAAGAAAGCAACTACCGGGGAAAAGATGGCAGCGCACATTGCTGCCTGTAAGGCCAGCGGCCTGAATGTCCGCACCTATTGCCTTGAACATAAGATAACCCCTTCCAACTATTACTATTGGCTGGCCAAAAGTCGGGAACCTGCAGAGACCGGTGGCAAGTTTATCAGTATCCCGCCCCCTGTAACAACGGTGCCTGTTTACATTGCCTTTGCCAACGGCGCACGTGTTTGTTTTGAAAATCTGCCACCGGCTGACTATGTGAAAAAACTGGTTAGCTGATATGTTGCACCTGAGTTCCCATGAGCGTTATTATTTCTATAACCAGGTTGTGGATATGCGCAAAGGCTGTTATGGCCTCTGCGGTATCGTGCAGGACGAGCTAAAGAAAGATGTGCTGAATGGTGATGTTTTTGTGTTCATCAACAAGCGGCATAACCAGATCAAACTGTTGCAATGGGACAGGGATGGTTTTGCGCTGTATGAAAAAAGGTTGGAGAAAGGTACCTTTGAGCAACCTGGTTTTGATCAGGATGCGAACGGTGTCCTGCTTACGAACCTGCAGTTGCAGCACATTTTACAAGGGGTTGTCCTGCGCTCGGTGATCCACAGGAAAAGGTTTGCAACAAAGCCCTGAAACCCTTTGCTGTATTGGATTACATTGAACTGTGTGGCATAATAATTGCCTGTTGTCCTGTATCAATTCTACCGCGCAACATATCGATTTTAAAAGCCTCTACGAGCAACAGCTTCAAGTAAATGCGACCTGGCAACATACGGTTGATGAGCAAGGCCAGTTAATTGTTTTACTGCGCTTACAGGTACAGGAACTACAAAAATTTATTTTCGGCGGCAAGCAGGAAAAGTTTAAAGTTGATCCTAACAGCAATGCCCTGCAGATCGCTTTATTCGAAAAGGATAAGCTTGGTGAGGTAGTGGTAGAAAACATCCGCCAGGTAAAGGCACACGAGGTAAGGCAAACAGCTGTAAGGGTAAACCATCCCGGCCGCAATCCATTGCCCTCTCATTTACGCAGGGAAGAAATACGATTAACGCCTGCTGAGGATGTGAGCGGCCTGAGGCCCGTAGGTGAAGAGATTACCGAACTGCTTGAATACAGGCAGGGAGAACTTTATGTAAAAAAGTTTATCCGCCCCGAGTATATAAAAACCGATGTCAAAGAAAATATCCACCAAATCATTTGGTTTTGATAAGAACGGGGAATGCCCCGAATTGACCGAATATACTTTGGTGATATGCGCCGCCGTCAACATTGCAGTTTGCAAATCCATCCCGATTGCATGATCCTGCAATGTGTTGATGTAACATTTATCAACCTTGCCAAAATTGGCATCGGTAAGCACGGCCTTGTTGGTAAAAGGAATGGCAGGTTCGACCCTAAATTTGGAAACGACCAAATTTTTAATGGAGTCTGGCGCATCTTGGCAAAAAATAGAAACAATATTTTCCCGAACAATATCCAGCGTAAGTTGGTCTGCCGAAGGCCGGAGCGAAGCGCCCAGTAATGATTGTTTATCCTGATATGCAAGGTCCAATAACGATTGGCCGTTGGCCGGCAAAAAAGCGCCTACATACACCAGTTTTTGTATGCGGTCGGGTATTTGTTCCGCCACTGCTGATACCACCACGCCACCCATACTATGCCCCACCAGTATCACTTTGCCGGTGGCGTTATTGATAGCGGCAATTACTTTATCGCGATAAGCATTAATCGATAGTGTGACGGGGGCAGTAGTGTCGGCACCGTGGCCCGGCAACTCCACAACTATTACTTTTTGTCCCTTACTTTCCAACAGCGTTTTTACGGTTGCCCATACGTAAGGCCCTTGCCACGCACCGTGCACCAAAACAAATGTGTTTACAGGCAATGTATTGTCATCTTTTGAGCAACCCGCAAAAACAAATAGGGTGGATGTTATGAGCAACAGGATAATCAGGTTTTTTTTCATACAAATGGTTTTAAAATTTATTCTTCAAAGGTGAAATACCTGCCAAGCTGGGGCAATGGCTGAATTATGGATAAAGCTGTATTGTTTATCGGCTCCATTTTACAGGATTTCAGAGTGAAATAAGATAGCTGTAAAACAGACAACAAATACCATAATGCGGCTATTGATAACACTTATGCCCAACAATACCTTCGTTTTTTTAATTTCTTCAATCGCCATTTAAAATTCCAGTCATGAAAAGAATCCAATTGTTAAGAACAGCTTCCCTTGCAACAGCTGCAACATTTTTTACTGCATCTAATCTGCAGGCGCAAGATAGCAGCCAGTCATCTACCCCCGCCCAGTTGGTAGATGCCCTGCATTCAGCATTTGGTGACCATCATTCAAGGGCCGTGCATGCCAAAGGGATTATCTTGGAAGGAACATTTACGCCTGATGCCCAAGCCGCTTCGTTATCAACTGCTTTTCATTTGCAAAGAAAAAGCAGTAAGGTTACGGTGCGGTTTTCTGACTTTACCGGCATTCCCGATATACCCGATAACATTGGATTGGCAAATCCGCGTGGCTTGGCAATAAAGTTTCAAATGGATGACGGCAGAAGTACCGATGTTATTAGCCATAGTTTCAATGGTTTCCCAACGCCTAATACCGATCAATTCCGTGAACTGCTTTTGGCCATTAGCACCAGTGGCGCAAATGCCGCAAAGCCAACAGACCTTGATAAATTCTTAGGTTCACATCCCATTGCAAAAACGTTTTTAACCACCCAAAAAAATCCGTCCAGCTATGCAGCTATCAGTTATTTTGGGGTGAATTCGTTTAAGTTCACAAATGCAAAAGGGTTGTCACATATCATCCGCTATCAATTTGTTCCCGAAGGCGGCGAGCAGTTATTGACGGCGGAGGAAATGGCGAAAGCGGGCTCTGAATACCTGCAAAATGAAATAAAAACCCATGTTGCTAAAAGTGCCATCAGATTTAAAATGTACGCACAGATTGCAGAAACCGGCGATAAAACAGATGACCCGTCAATTGCATGGCCTGCCGACCGTAAGAAGGTATTACTGGGCATAATCGAAATTAAAAACTTGGCTGATAATTCAACAACTGGCGACAAGGCGCTTTCGTTTATGCCAAACAATATTCCCGACGGTATAGAAACTGCCGACCCAATGCTTGATTTCCGCTCAAAAGCATATCCAATTTCGGTGAAGGGGCGGCAATAGCCGTTAAAAATTGAACATTTCTTTTAATCTAATAAATCCAGAAGAAGGAGATTTAGATCATCCAAAGAAATAATATATGTTTGGTTTAATCAATTGATATAAACGAAAAAATAACAGCCTAGGGAAGACTGTTACTTAGTTAACCAAAACTATGAGAAAACGAAAGTGTTTGTGATAGTCTTAAAACAGGTTTTCAACTTGCATTTTTAACGCCTGTACTTTCAAGCATTAAAAAATGCAGGTCGGTATTTTTTACAAAAGGTTTCAGTAACTCGCGGTGTTGCGTAATAGCAAACCCTTGGTCAATCTCTCGGAAAAAGATAGTTATGCAAAAGCTTTTCTGAAATAGCAAAAACAACATCACGATCCAACCCTTCAAATACAGAAAGGGATGGTCGGGGGAATAAACATTTGGATATTACCTTGCTCGCTTATATGATAAATTTTTTTGAATGGTTGCAATAGTTGTCAATTAAAATGTGCGGCAAATGTCATAGCATTTTTTCAAACCCAATTTCACCTACTTAAATATCTTATCGATTATCACATTGAGTACCTCTATCAAAATAAGGATGATTACGATCCATTCCAACACGATGCTGTTTCGGCTTTGGAGCAGGTCTTTGAACAGTTCAAAATTTTCTTTCACGATGCCCAAGCCTTCAGAAATATTTCGGAAGCGAACCTGTAGGTCGAACGTTTTTTTAAGTCCAATATCCAATTTGTTCAGGTTTTCATCTTCCCAAGTTTCATCGGGCGAATCAAAAATATATAGGTTTTCAGCAATCCTATTTTTCAGGTTAAGCGTTCGCCCAATAAATTTTTTCAGGTCCGTACTGGATAGGTCCAATTTTCCCTTAAGCTCCAATACTTGGGTATGGCGGTTGGTTTCCTCAAGCAAAATGTTGGTTTGTTGGGAATAATGGTCAAGCGCCACAGATTGTGAAACATTCAACATAATAAGCCGTAGGCTTTCTATTCCGGCGCCTTTTATTTCAATTTTATTGTACCCGAATTTCATGCTTGGTGCATTTGTGCCGATCTCGAATTCTTCGCTTAACCTAGTCCCTAACATGCGCCTGCAATATGGTGTGAGCAATTGTATAAATGCCGACATTTCCACTTCACTATAGTTTAGGAAACAAACAATGCCAAATTTAAAAACGTATATGAATTTGTCCTCTGCTGTTTGATAGAACAGTTCATCGTTATCCGCGAAATATATTTCAGCCGTAAAATTTATCCTGAATTGTTTAATGTCGATACTATCCGCGATCTGAAAAGACAAAACTCGTAACATAAAATCTAGATTCTTGTCTAACGAATGTAATTTATTTTAAAGTTTGTGTATGTTTTGTTCAAATCTTATGACAGTTATTAGCGTATCAACTTATGAGAACCAATCAATAATGAGATATGAACTTGTTAAGCCGAACAAGGTCATTCACCTTTTCGGGAAGACAACAACTTAAAGTACCGCCTTTTAATTTTCGAACACTCATGGCCCTAACTTTAACCTTATATTTATAAAAGATCTCCGGCCCAAATTATATTTTCAGGACACTACATGACACGCAATCACCGGTAGTGCACTAATATCGAAGATTGAAATGCTTGCATATGAAGAAAGTTTTAACTACTTACTTAGTCTTTTTGTTTGTTTTACTGTTTGTAAATGGTTTTACGCAAAGCCTAAGTTCAATCAATTTGGCTGGCCGGTGGCAATTTCAAATCGATTCGTTAGACAAAGGCATTTCTGAAAAATGGTTCAGCAACAAATTGGCTGAAACCGTTGACCTGCCTGGTTCTATGCTTGATAACCGCAAAGGAAACGAAGTAACTTTATACACTAAATGGACAGCTAGTATTTACGATAGTTCTTGGTTTTTTAATCCACGCATGGCCAAATACCGCCAGCCCGGCAATATAAAAGTGCCATTCTTTTTAACACCATTAAAATATTATGTGGGCGTTGCGTGGTATCAAAAAGATATAGAAGTTCCTGCCGTTTGGAAGGGTAAACACATTAATTTGTTTTTAGAAAGGGCGCATATTCAAACCACTTTATTTGTTGATGGACAAGAAATTGGCAAACAAAATAGTTTAACCACACCACATGAATATGACTTAGGAAATTTAGCTTCGGGAAAACACACTGTCAGTATCCGGATTGACAACCGCTTGAAAGACCAAAATGTAGGGCCCGATTCGCATAGCGTAACCGACCATACCGAAGGGAATTGGAACGGGATCATCGGTAAAATGGAATTAAATGCAAAGCCATTAATTTGGATTAGTGATGTGCAGGTTTTTCCAAATATCGATAGTAAAACCGTAAAAGTGAGAATTGCTTTGCAATCGGATGTTGGGTCTAGTAAATCGGGCAAAATAAATTTAATTGCCAGCATTTTTAATTCATCCCAAATTGCCGTGCCTGCAAAAGGTTTAAGCAATTTTTCTTTTGTTGGGAAAACCGATACAATTGAAACAACCATCAATATTGGAAAAGATGCACAGCTTTGGGACGAATTTAACCAGCCGTTGTACAAACTCACCGTGTCGTTAATTGATGCGCAAGGCAATAAAGATGAAAAGAAAACGCAATTCGGGATGCGCAAATTTGATATTGCCGGCACACATTTTCAAGTAAACGGCCGCCCGGTTTTTTTACGCGGAACGGTAAATAATTGCGAATTTCCACTCACGGGCCATCCGCCAATGGACGAACCGGCTTGGGAAAGGATCTTTAAAGTAGCTAAAACTTACGGGTTGAATCACATGCGGTTCCACTCGTTTTGTCCGCCTGAAGCTGCTTTTGACGCCGCGGACCGTGTGGGATTTTACTTACAACCCGAAGGGCCAAGTTGGCCAAACCACGGCACGTCGCTGGGCGATGGGCGGTTTATCGACAAATATTTGATGGATGAAACCAGCCGCATGGTAAAACAATATGGCAATCATCCTTCGTTTTGTATGCTAAGCGCTGGCAACGAGCCTGCCGGACGGAACCAAGCAAAATATTTGGCAGATTTTATTGCCTTTTGGAAAAATGCCGATTCAACCCGCCGCGTTTACACAGGCGCATCTGTAGCTATGAGTTGGCCTTTGGTTCCGTCGAATCAGTACATGATAAAATCCGGTTCTCGGGGATTGGATTGGAATAAAGAACCAGAATCGGAAAGCGATTTTCATTCGGCCATCGAAAAGTTTGCTATGCCTTATGTTACGCACGAAATGGGACAATGGTGTGTGTATCCAAATTTAAAAGAAATAAAAAAATACACAGGTAATTATCGGGCAAAAAATTTTGAATTATTTCAAGAAGATTTGGCCGACAGGGGCATGGCCGACATGGCCGATAAATTTTTAATGGCCTCTGGAAAATTACAAACGCTTTGCTACAAATATGAATTGGAAAAGGAATGTAGGACTGATGGATTGGCAGGTTTTCAAATGTTGGGCTTGCAAGATTTTCCTGGCCAAGGCACAGCAATTGTGGGAACCTTGGATGCATTTTGGGAAGAAAAAGGATATACTACCGCTGCTGAATTTAGGGAGTTTTGCAACAGTACCGTTTTGTTGGCCAAGTTGCCAAAATTTGTTTATACCGATGCCGAAACTTTAAATGCAAATATTGAAATATTTAATTACGGTAAATCGCCTTTTAAAAATGCAGTAATTAATTGGCAATTAATAGATGATAAAAAGCAATTGGTAAATGGCGTATTTAAATTAAATAAAATTGATTTTGGTAATTCGGAAATAGGAAAAATAACCCAATCATTTTTAAATATTAAGGTACCAACTAAATTAACCTTGATGCTTTCGTTAGCAGGAACAGATATTAAAAACCATTATGAAATTTGGGTTTATCCTGCTAAAAAAACAATTGATTTAAAAGATATTTATTTCACCGATACATTGGATAATAAAGCGGAAGAAATTTTAAATAAAGGCGGAAAAGTATTTTTAAATATTGCAGGCAAAGTAGTAAAAGGAAAAGAAATTATCCAACAATTTACGCCGGTTTTTTGGAATACGAGTTGGTTTAAAATGCGGCCGCCGCACACCTTAGGTTTTGTAACCGATGATAAGCATCCGATGTACAATTCTTTCCCAACAGAAAACCATAGTAATTTGCAATGGTGGGAAATTGTAAATAAAGCGCAGGTAATGCACTTGGAAGATTTCCCACAAAGCTTTAGGCCTTTAATTCAACCAATCGACACTTGGTTCCTAAACCGTAGGCTGGCACAGGTTTTCGAGTGCAAGGTGGGAAATGGAAAACTAATGGTGACCAGCGCAGATTTGTCACCCGATCTTCAAAATAAACCTGCTGCGCAACAGTTGTTTGCCAGCATTGTTAAATATATGGAATCAGATAAATTTGCACCTGCCACAACAATTGATGTAGCATTGATTAGAGATTTAACACAAACACCATCTAAAGAACAATTCAGTACTTTTACAAAAGATAGTCCAGACGAATTAAAACCTAAATTAAATTTAAATCCAGGTAAATAAAATTAAATAAGGAATAAGAAAATGTGGTGCAAAAGGAAAATAACAATAAATCAAAGCTGCAAATAACGATATGGTTAATTTAATGGTCGACAATTTTTAAAAAATCTCAATCTATTTAATCAGAATTAATCCCGTTCAGAAATGAAAAAAATATTGATTTCAACAATTACCTTTTTATTAATTGTCTCAATTTCTTTTGCGCAAAAAATACCGGCAAAAAAAGATGTTTTAAAGGCAATGGAATTGGCTAACGAATATTTTATGTATACTTGGCCCGATCCTGCAAAATCTATTGTGGTAAAAGGAATAGAGCGTCCCAGTCATATTTGGACAAGGGCTGTTTATTACGAAGGATTAATGGCCTTGATACAAATTGACAAACAAGCAATTTATTATAATTATGCCGTGCAATGGGCTCAATCGCACAATTGGAGTTTTAGAAAAGGCATCCAAACCCGCAATGCAGATGACCAATGCGCTGGCCAAACTTATATTGATTTATATGGCTACGAAAAACAGCCTAATAGGATTGATAGTGTAAAAGCATCCATCGGTTTGATGGTGGCTTCTACCAAGGTCGATGATTGGTTTTGGATAGATGCGCTGCAAATGGCGATGCCCGTTTTTGCTAAATTGGGCGTGGTTTACAATGATACTGCTTACTTTAGAAAAATGTATGACATTTATGCTTTTAGCAAGTACAAACACGGCGGGAACGGGTTGTATAATCAACAAGAAAATTTATGGTGGAGAGATAAGGATTTTGTGCCCCCGTACAAAGAGCCAAATGGTGCCAATTGCTATTGGGCTAGGGGCAATGGTTGGGTAGTTGCCGCGTTGGTAAGGGTACTTTCAATATTGCCAAAAACGGATGCGCATTACAATGAATATTTAAAAGATTATATGGATATGATGACGGCGTTGGCACCCTTGCAAAGAGAAGATGGGTTTTGGAATGTAAGTTTAAAGGACCCAACCCATTTTGGTGGTAAAGAATTAACCGGTACCGATTTGTTTGTTTACGGAATGGCTTGGGGAATAAATAATAAATTACTGGATCAGAAAAAATATTTACCGATTGTTATAAAAGCTTGGAACGCAACTGTAAAAGATTGTTTGCACCCAAATGGCTTTTTAGGGTATGTGCAAGGCACTGGAAAAGAGCCAAAAGACGGCCAGCCAGTTACGTACGATAGCAAACCCGATTTTGAAGATTATGGTTTGGGATGTTTTTTATTGGCCGGAAGCGAAATGTACAAACTGAAATAATTATGCAGTAGATTATATTAAATATTATACATGGCTATCCGCTATTTGGAATAAAGTACCAGCGGTACGAAATGTTGGTAAAAAATCCGTTACGATGACGCACCCAAGCCCCAGCGGGGCGATATGTGAACCGCAAACATTTCGTGCCGCCGGCACTCTGTTTCGCTATTGTTCCTGCTTCTTTACCAACATACCAGCCCGCTGGGCTTTAAAAAGCACTCATGCTGATATTCTAACAGTTATCTAATTCCAAATGGCGGATAGTCATTATATTATATTATTACAAGGAAAGCTGGCAATTTATTGTCGGCTTTTTTGTTTATCATCCGTACTAAAATCCAATTAAAATGGGGAAAATATTATTAGATACTGGGTAAATTAAGGATAAATATTAAGAAGCAATGAGTTATAATTGCCACACTTTAAACATTAAATTAAATTTTAATTGTCAAAAAGACGCTTATTAAATATTAAAATAAATTAATGTAATCAGGACGCATCAGGATAGTTTAACAAACGTTTGCGTTAATTTTAACATCTCTAAGAAATTAGAATGATTGCTATTGAAAGGAAAGTTTATTAATATAGGCTTACTAAATCAAAACTTTAAAAAACTGCTTGTCCATGATGATAAATTTACTACTTCTAGGCGTCACGCCATCATCCTTACCTTATCTGATTATTGATAAAAGCTCATTTTTTATGAGCCAGTAATTATTTAATCACCATTACCAGATTTAATTTTTAAAACGAGCTGTAATTATTGCTTGAAGGAAATTTATTACCACCAATAAATTCCATTAAAGAATTGACTTTTAAATGAACGTTGCTACAACTATGAAATTATCCTTTCGTCAAATCCTTCTGTTGCCTTTATTTATTTTTTCTATAGTTGCCTGTAGAAAAAAGGCATTGGATGAGTATTACGGACGCCCAGCTACCTTGCAACCACCTATGTATCAGCAGTTGCAATCAATGGGGCGTTTCACTAATTTTTTAGCGCTAATCGATAAATCGGGCTACAAAGCCACGATGAATGCCGGAGGTTATTGGACCATGTTTGCGCCAAACGATTCAGCTTTTAATGCCTTTTTTAAAGATAAAGGCATTTCCAACGTTTCGCAAATCGATTCTGTTACAGCCCGTGCCATGGTGCAATACTTATTGGTGTACAACGAGTTTATGAAAGATAGGCTGGACGATTACGAAGCTACAGCCAATAATGCCGGCTGGACGCCATCGCAAGCATTTAGGCGCCAAACTGCTTATTATACAGGCTTTTATAAAGATACCGGCGTTAACGGTCGGCCATTGATAGCTATCGCTGCCAATCGTAACAATACAAATAGTTCATTAACAGGCAACTACGTTTCTACTGACTTCGACAATAAATATATCAGCTATTTTATTGATGATTATTTTAATGCACACGGCCTTTCTGCAGCCGATTATAATTACTTCTATCCAAACACCACTTATACTGGTTTTAATGTGGGCGAAGCCAGGGTTGTAACAAAAGATATTATTGCGGAAAATGGTATTATCCACGAAATAGATAAGGTGCTAACACCATTAATGAGCATTGACGAATACATTAGGACAAAACCAGAATATAGCAGTTTTAAAGCCATTTTAAACCGCTTGTACATTAACAATATGGTATCGTTTTTTTACAACGCAGATGCTACGCATAGGTATCAGGTAATGTCTGGCAAAGGCGATTCCGTATTTGTGAAAGCTTATTCCAGCCAGCTTGCTTTTTCGCCCAACAACGAAAACTTGTTTAAATTGGAAGATAATGACGGCCAAAAAGATTGCTGGACCATGTTTATACCAACCAACACTGCGGTAGATGCTTATGTAAAAAATGTATTGACGCAGTATTATGGTTCACTCGATAATATGCCCAACAATATCATCCTCGATTTTTTAAATTCCCATTTATTTGCCACGGCGGTATGGCCTTCTAAATTTGCCTCTACCCAAAACAGTTTGGGCGAACCTGCTAGGTTTAACACCACCACCGATATCATAGATCGCAAATTTTTAAGTAACGGCATAGTGTACGGCACTAGTAAAGTGCAAGAAGCGGATGTATTTAGCACTGTTTACAGCAAGGCTTATCTAAATCCCAATTTTAGCATGATGACTAGATTGTTGAATGCATCTGCGTTAAAATTATTTGTTGCAAGCTCAAAAATCCCAACGGATATATTTTTGATTACCGACAAACTTTTTAAAGATTCGGGATACAATTACGATGCAACGAAAGATCAATATAATTATACCGCACCCGGCACCACCACTAGCACTACAACCGGCATTTACGATAAATTGATACGCCTAGTCCAAACCTGTGTTTTCTTCGACCCGTACCGTGCTAAAATTGATAATTTATCAGGGGCCGATATCGTAAAAAGTGGCGATGCGGGTACTGAAGGCGATTATATAAAATTCAATAACAATACCATTATTACTGCAGGCCTTTCTGATTATGGCAAAGTAGCGCAAGTAGATAGCGTAAAAACCGGTACCAATGGAAAGGTTTACTTTTTAAATAATTGGCCCATTTTTACCAGTAAACCAATAGGTACGCATATAAAAGCATTAGGTACGGCCACCACTTCCGACTTCAATTATTTTTGGCAATACCTCAGTAATTCCACCTTTTATAATACTACTACGACCGAGTTAAACGGTTTAACTGGCTTTACTACGCTTTTCATTCCCAACAATGCGGCGATTAAGCAAGCAGTAAACGATGGCCTTTTACCAGGAACCGGAACCGTTCCAAACAAGGTGCCAAACTTTGCCCCAACTACCCCGGCGGCACAGGATTCGGTACGCAAATTTTTACAGTACCATATTTTAGCCGACCATACCGTTGTTCCAGACGGAATAAATTCCGGCGTATTTAACTCGTTCCTACAAAACTCTCAAGGTACAGCACTAACATTTACAGTTGCCAGTACACCCGGCGTTATGACCATCGTGGATATGTACGGCCGCAAGGCAAACGTAATTGTTGCCAGTAGCAATAACCTTTCCAACAGGTGCGTCATCCACCTGATCGACAATTATTTAAAATACAATTACAATTAACCCTTCCAATATTTTGTATGAGAATTTTTAGGCCAAGCATAGTTTGCTTATTGTTTGCCGCACTTGTTTTTGTGGGCAGGGTTGCTGCGCAACAAACAACCGCCATTACGGTAATTGGTAAGGTAACCGATAAAAAAAACAAACCAATCCACGGTGTTTCAGTAACCGAGGTAGATGCAGATAAACGCATCATCCGTGGCGTGAATACGGATGTGGACGGTAACTTTTCATTGCGCATTAACGATGTGCACCACCGTATCTCTTTTTCCATGATTGGATTTAAAGCCTTGGAAGAACTGGCCATTAATGCCAAAAGGGTTTTTAATATTGAATTAGAACAAGGCACCACTGAAATGGATGAAGTGGTAGTAGTGAGCCGTAAAAAAATCGACAATGGCATGTTGCCCGTTGCCGAACGTGATCTAACAATGGCGGCAACCAGGATCAGTGCCAAGGAAATGGAAGAAATGCAGGCTACATCTATCGACCAAGCTTTGCAAGGCCGTATTGCAGGGGTAGACATTGCCGCAAACTCAGGAGACCCGGGCGCAGGCATGCAGATCAGGATTCGTGGTACATCTTCCATTAATTCATCTAACGATCCCTTGATTGTGGTAGATGGAATGCCTTACGAAACTGCTATCCCAACCGATTTTAACTTCGGCACTGCCGACGACCAAGGCTACGCTTCTTTGTTAAATATTGCCCCGGCAGATATTAAAGACATCACTATTTTGAAAGACGCGGCCGCTACTGCATTGTGGGGCTCACGGGCTGCAAATGGTGTGTTAGTAATTACAACCAAACGAGGAACACGTGGAAAACCAGTGCTGAACTACACTTTTAAAGGATCGCTATCGCTAAAACCACAGTCGGTTTCTATGTTGACAGGCGATGAATATTCTACGCTTATCCCCGAAGAGTACATCAATAAAAACGGTATTCCGTTAAATACCCAAACAGTGCGGGAATTTAAATATGACCCGAACGATCCGTATTATTATTACAATTACAGCCAAAATACCAATTGGATAAATGCCATATCTAGAAACGGTAACACCCAGGACCATAATATTTCACTTACGGGTGGTGGCGCAAAAGCAAGGTATTATGCTTCGCTCGGTTATCTTTCCCAAAAAGGTACAACCGTTGGTGGCGATTTAACCCGTATCAGTACGCGTATCAACTTAGATTATATCGTTTCTGATCGCATTAAAATCCGTACCGATCTTTCGTTCGCTCATACCGAAAACGGCAAAAACTTTTCTGATGGGGTTCGGGACATTGCTTATACCAAAATGCCCAATATGAGCATTTATGAATATGACGAATATGGCAACAAAACAAGCAATTATTTTTCGCCACTTTCCAATATTCAAGGGCAATATCCGGGTACTTATAATCCAGTTGCCATGGCTTTTTTGGCAAAAAATAGTGTGATTACCGAAAGGGTTACACCAAAGTTCAATATGTCGTACGCCATTAAACCTGATGTTTGGCTGGCTACGGTAGATGTTCAGTTCGATATCAACAATATTAAAAATAACCGTTTTTTGCCACAAACAGCCACTGGCTTAACCACGGTAGACCCCAACGTGAACATAGCTTATGACGGTGATAACGATGGTTTTAATATTACCACTAAAACATCTTTAATCTTTACCCCAAAAATTAGAAACCCAAAAAGCACGTTCTCCGGTTTGTTCAACGTGCTTACTTACGATAACACCAGCGTATCGTATCAGGCGCAATCCTCTAACTCAGCCTCATCTTTGTTTCAAGATCCCTCTATTCCTGCCCGTGATAATAGCACAACGGCCAACCTTTCGGCCAGTAGCAACCAAACCCGCACGGTGGGTGCATTAATTAACGGACAGTATGGTTACGACGACAAATACATTTTTAACGTTGGGTTGCGTGGTGATGGTAACTCTCGTTTAGCCCCAACTAACCGTTTTGGTTTGTTCCCGTCTATTTCAGGCAGGTGGCGTGTTTCGGGCGAAAAGTTTATGGACAAATACAAGAAAAAAGTAGATGATCTAAGCTTTAGGTTAAGTTATGGCCAAAGTGGAAACGCCCCGCAAAAGGATTATACCTTTTTTAATACTTACGATAATTTTGATTGGAGCTATTTAGGCCAAGGCGGCATTTATTCGCAAAGCCTTGCCTTAAAAATGTTGAAGTGGGAAACCGTTATTGGTGAAAATATCGGCTTTAACTTGGTAATGTTTAAGAACAGGTTAAACTTGGATGTGGACGTGTACAAGAACCGTACTAAAAACCTGTTTTTCCCTGGTTTGCAAATTGCTTCGGTCAACGGTTTTAATAGTGTTGATATGAACATTGGCACCTTAGACAACCAAGGTTTTGAAATTGCCTTGAACACAACGCCTGTAAAAACCAAAAACTGGACGGTAGATGTGAACATCAATATTGCACGTAACGCAAATATCATCAGGGAAATATCACCACAATATCCACAAACGCAACCTACCATTACCACCAACGGTGTATACAAAACTTTTTTACAAAAGGATAACCCGTTTGGTTCTTTTTACGGTTTCCGTTACAAAGGCGTGTACAAAAATTTAGACGAAACAATTGCCACAAACGCAAAAGGCGACAAAATTTCAACCCCTACGGGAACGCCGGTTTACATGCGTTTCAATTATCCCACAACCGATTATACCTTTCAGCCAGGCGATGCCAAATATGAAGATATCAACCACGATGGCACCATCGACTATCGTGATATTGTTTACCTTGGCAATAGCAATCCATTGGTTACCGGTGGTTTCGGCATTAACATAGCCTATAAAAACACATGGCGCTTGTCTACCTTCTTCAATTTTAGGTACAAATACAATATCATCAACCAAACAAAAATGGAAACCACCAATATGTACACTTACGATAACCAAAGTACAGCGGTGCTTAAAAGGTGGAGGCGCCCAGGTGATATAACCGATGTGCCACGTGCATTGTACAACACAGGTTACAATTGGTTGGGTTCCGATAGATATGTGGAAGATGGGTCTTTCCTTCGTTTCCGTACCATCACATTGCGCTATACATTCCCTAAATTGACTACTGATAAATTAGGCATTAAAAACTTAAGCGCTTACCTAACAGCCGAAAACATGTTTACTTGGACAAAATACACTGGTCAAGATCCAGAAATAAGCGTTAGAGGTAGCGATCCTTTCCGCGTAGCAACGGATAATTCAATGACACCGCCAGTAAAAATGATCACACTTGGTTTAACAGGTTCTTTTTAAGCCAACGTCATTTTAAAAGGAGCAAATAAAAACGATAAAAGACTTTCAATATGTTGAAAAATAGATTTCGGTTAATGTCAGTTTGCTTGATAATGCTTTCCATGGCATTTTCATCGTGCAAAAAGTGGCTTGATTTAAAGCCTGCCGACGGCATAATCGTAGAAAATTACTGGAAAACTAAAGAACAAATCAATGCCTACGTTATTGGTTGTTATGCTTCGCTTTTAGGTGATCCGACCGGTGCAGACAAGCCTTTAGCTGAATTGTTTTTTCTGTGGGGAGAATTGCGGGCCGATATGCTCGGCATTTCTTCAGCCACCACCGCCGAAGAATTAGCCGTGATGAACGTAAATACTGTTTCAAGCAGTTCGCTGGTAAATTGGCGTCCCGTTTATCGTGTTATCAACTATTGTAACACGGTAATAGACAATGCGCCATTGGTGCTTACCACCGATAAAACATTAACGCAAGATGCGTTAGATGCATACATTGCCGAAGCAAAAGGATTGCGTGCATTAATGTATTTTTATTTGGTAAGAAGTTTTGGTGATGTGCCGCTAAAGTTGAAATCTACCGCTAGCGATGAAGATATTGTGAGCATTGCAAAAAGCCCGCAGGCAGATGTGCTGGCACAAATTGAAAAGGATTTGAATGAAGCCGAACCCAAAATTTTGGTTACGTATGGTGCTACCGCTTCTGATAAAGGGCGTTTAACCCGCTATACGATAAACACTATTCAGGCTGATGTTTACCTGTGGGAAGAGAAATATAACGACGCCGTTACAGCTTGCAACAAAGTAATCAATTCAAGGATATTTGGATTAGTCGGTAATACCAGCGCATGGTACACCACTTTATATCGCAATGGCAATTCTACCGAAAGTATTTTCGAGTTTCAGTTTTATCCCCAAAAGCTAAACACATTTTTTACCATGTTCACCGGTACCACCAAACGGTTTGTAGCTGCTAACAGGGTAATGGACCAGATTTTTACTACCGATAACGTGAACAACTTTACAGATATTAGGGCAGACGGCGGTTCAGTAAGGGCACAAGACGGTTTGATCTGGAAATATGTGGGTCTCAATTCAAGCACTTTAATGGGCACTGCCGATTCGTACACCCATTGGTTTGTTTATCGCTATGCAGATATTTTGCTGATGAAGGCCGAAGCATTGGCCAATTTAAATAATGGCGTTGATGCGTTGGCACTGGTAAAAAATATCCGCGATAGGGCGCATGCACTTGCTGGCACGAACGAAAACCCCGATCCAACCAATAAAGACGCTGTTTCCCTGTACATTTTAGATGAACGTGCCCGTGAATTTATGTTCGAGGGAAAACGTTGGTACGATGTGCTACGATATGTAAAAAAGAACAATTATGCCAATATTGCCTATCTACAAAATTTGGTAAGCAATACTGTTGCAGCTAGCTCTGTTCGAACGGCACAGGCCAAAATGTTGGATCATAATAGCCATTACTTCCCCATTTACGATTATGAGCTTCAAACCAATAGCTTGCTGGTACAAAATCCATTTTACAAATAATTGGAGAATGGATGAGAATAAATGGATAATGAATAATACAATAAAAATAACGAGATGAAAAAAGCCATATTTACCTTTTCAATAGCCTTGTTGGTAATAATTGCCATGGTAAGCAGTTGTAAAAAACAAGCCATAAGGGAAACCACCACTACAGATGTGAATATTTTGCAATACCTGCAACAAGATTCGCTGCAACGTTTTACCAGCCTTGTTGCCATTATTTACAAAGTTGGTTACAACGACTTTTTAAATGCTTATGGAACCTACACGTTGTTTGCGCCAACAAACGATGCGGTTGCCGCTTATTTAAAGCAGGTCGGAAAAACATCCATCGATCAGATACAAATAAGCGATTTGCAAAATCTGCTAAAATTCCACTTGCTAACAGAAGTGGTTTATTCCTCACAATTTAACGATGGAAAGTTGCCATCTGTAACCATGTACGGGCAGTTTCTTATTACCGGCGTGGCAAATAAAGGCGGCGTATCATCTTATATCATAAATAGGCAAGGCACTGTTTTACAAGCTAATATAAAATTGGGCAATGGTATTATTCATGTAATAGACCAAGTATTGATTCCCACCGCCTACTCTTTGGCACAATTGGTAGAACAAAACCCAGACTATTCCATTTTCCTACAAGCATTAAAAGCAACCGGTTATTATGATACGTTGAACTTGGTAAAAAATCCC
This sequence comes from uncultured Chitinophagaceae bacterium, assembly GCA_963845495.1. Taxonomy (GTDB): domain Bacteria; phylum Bacteroidota; class Bacteroidia; order Chitinophagales; family Chitinophagaceae; genus JAZKFT01. Next base: position 17,935 of record CAWJTH010000207.1, on the reverse strand, counting down.
GATAGTTCAGCCCATTGGCTAACGTTAATTGCTGAAACAAATAAAGATTACACAGACACTGGGATAACTAGTTATGCCGCATTGAAAGCTAAGTATAGCAACACGGGAAACCCGCTGCTTGCTACCGACAGCTTGCATTTATACGTAGCCTATCATATTTTAAAAGATATCAAATACTTAGCTGATATTGTAACGGCCAGTTCGCACGAAACCCTTGCGCCATTGCAAGTAGTTACCGATTTGGTTTCCAACAATAAAGTGCTATTAAACGATGATACGTATAGCACCATTAACGGAACGGTGCATGAAGTTGGTGGCGAATTGGAGTTGGCCAACAGTGATGTATCGGCCACAAATGGAGTGATGCACCGCATATTGAAACACTTGGCCATTAAAGTGCGCAGCCCTTTCCCGGTTTATTGGGATTTGTGCGCCACCCAAACTGAATTAACCCGTTTAAGCACCGTTTACCGCAAGTCTGCAGCTTACCTTTTTGACCGTGGCGATAGTACCAATAATGCTTTTAAAGATATTAAATGGAGTGCAAGCTGCCTAAAATATAGGTATAGCGGAAACGGATATTTGGGCGATTATTGGGAATTAGGGCTTGGTACAAGCACCAGCAATACCAGCAACACGGGTACTTGTTCGTCCAACACTTGGATTGAATTTACCACACCATTGTTGGTGGCAGGAAAATACAAAGTTTGGTTCTGTTATTATACCCAAAATAGTACAGTAAGTGCAGTGCAAGGTTCTTTTGACGGTGTACCGTTGACCAGTGCGTTGATTCAATTCCACCAAAAAATATCTTCGGTAAATGTGGCAGACGAAGCTTCATTGGCCGCCATCGGTTGGAAATGGTGGGCTGGTGTTGCAAAAAAATCGGGCTCAACAGCCGCCAGGATGTTGGGTATTATAGATATTCAATTAACAGGCCGCCATAAAATCCGCTTCGATTTGCTGTCAGGCACCAACTCGGATTGCAATTTCGATATGGTTCAATTTATACCAATCGGCATGAGCCAAACGAGTCCGCACTTTAATCCAGATGGAACAACGGAACCATAAAAGAACGATGAATGATGAATTGTGAATTATGAATTTTTCATAAGAATAATTTGTCTTTCTAATCGGCTCGATATTCATAATTCATAACTCATAATTTATAATTCAACAGATGGATTTTACGAAAAAATATGCTTGGCTGCTGGGTTGCCTGATGATTATTGTGGTGAGCTCCTGCAAAAAATGGGACGACCACACAGCCGTTACCAATCAGGCACTGAACGAGACATTGACGCAGGAAATTGCTAAGCACACCGAACTGTCGAAGTTTAACGATTATCTGATAAAAACGGGATTGGATCAAGTGTTGGCTTCTTCCAAAAACTATACGGTGTTTGCGCCGAACAACGATGCATTGGCCACGTTGGATGCAGCTACAATTGCTGATACAAGCAAATTAAAAGCTTATTTGCTCAACCACATTTCAGGCGAATTGTTTTTTACACGTATGGGCAACGATAGCCTTCGCCTGCCAATGCTGAACGGGAAAAGGATTTTTACTTCCACCACCAAATTTGACGTAGCCAACATTAAAACAGCAGATATTTACGTAAAAAACGGAGTATTAAACGTAATAGACCAAGGCATAGCGCCATTGGGAAACGCTTGGGATTATATTACAACCACCACCGCCACATTTACGCAAAACGCTTACGTAGCGGCTTTGAATTATCAAATATTAGATCCTTCGCAGGCAACGCTCGATAGCATTAACCCCGCAACCGGCGACCCAGTGTACAAAGCAGGAACGGGCATCATTATCCAAAATAGCTTTCGTGCGCAAGTGTACGATGTTAGTAATGAAGACACTTTGTACACCTATGTTATTTTGGCAAATACTGCTTACACCACAGAAGTAAATAAACAAAAACCTTTCTTTTTAAGTACCAACGCTACTTATGCCGCTTCAAACCCAGCTTGGAATGTGGTGAAAGATTTGGCCATAAAAGGTTTGTACCAACCAGCCCAATTGGCAAATGCATTGTCTAAATTTGGTGCACATGTTTCAAACAGTGCGGCCATCATTGAAACGCATAAAGTAAGCAACGGCGTTGTATATGTGGTAAATGCCGCCACTTGGACCATGCCCGAAAAAATACCGACCGTTGTAATACAAGGCGAAACGCCTTATGCATTAAAATTCAACTCGGCAAGTTATCTCCTCAATATTTATTATAGGCAACGTTTCAACCCGCTTACCAACCTTTCCTTCAACGATATTTATGCTGGCTTGGGTTCGTCGGGCGCCAACTTTTACATTGATTATACCACCAATGGCTTGCTAACTGGTAAATATAAAATGTATTGGGTAGCGCTAAACGATAAGGTAATATCTGGGCAGGGCGATAATACTTATGGAACCGATTCAACCCTAAAACAAATTTTGCAGGTCGGCAATTTTGCTGATTCAATTTACGCACCAACTGTTAGCGATACCACGGCCATTAAACCGTACACTTATACCGAAACCTATATTGGCGACTATACCAATGGTACCTATGACTGGCCATTGGCGGCACCAAACTTTGCGGTAATAGGAAAACCAATCCTTTACAATGCCTCCACTAAAAAAGTGCGCATCCTAGCACCAGCCACGCAAACATCAACTATTCCTTACAACCTAACGCTGGATTACATAAAGTTTGTTCCGCAGTTTTAAAAGCTGTAAGCTTTGAGCTGAAATACACTTGCTACTTCCACTCACCCATTGACTATTACAATTCACTATTGACTATTCACTATTCACAATTCACAATCTCACCACTCACCACTCACAATTCCACTGACTTAATTAGCTATCTCAATATGGAAATGAAATATAAAATAAAAGGATTGGTTTTGGTATTGCTCACGGTTTGTTTTGCTGCACATGCACAAAGATCCCCAGGCAAAGAAGATAAAAATACGGCCACTGTTGGCGGGGTTATAAAAGACGCCGCTACAGGAAAGGCATTGATTGGCGTAAGAATTTCTTATGGGCAATTGTATGCTGCCATTACAGATAGCGCAGGTAAATTTTCAATGAAAGTGCCAGACAGCAAAGTAACTATCCGCTTAGAAGCTGATGGCTACCAAGCGCAAGAAGTTGCTTTGAAAGGTCGTAATCAAATTACCACTTCTTTGTACGAAAGCAGTTTTAAGTCGTTGTATGATGATGCCACTTTGCCTTTTGAAACCGTTCCGCAAAGCAACTTAACGGTAGCCGCCACCAATGTGCAAACCGACGGTAGCTGGAAGCAAATTGCTGAAACGCCAGATGCTTACCTGCAAGGAAAAGTGGCTGGCTTGAATAGTATCCGCCGGTCTGGAACGCCAGATATGGGTGCCAATCTTTTTCTGCGTGGTTTTTCTTCTTTATACGCCACCAACCAACCATTGGTTATTGTGGATGGTGTAATGTATGATAACGATAGCCATGGCAATTCCCTTATTTCTGGCTTTTATCAAAATCCATTATCGTTTGTTGATTTGAAGGATATCGATAATATTTCGGTAATAAAAGATGGTTCTTCCACTTACGGAACAAAAGGTGCAAATGGCGTTATTTTAATTTCTACCAACCGGGCCAAGCAAGAAGCAACTGCCATTGATGTGGCAATTTATAGTGGTGTAAATTTTACACCAGATAATATTCCCGTGTTAAATGCCAACGATTACCGTATTTATTTGTCTGAAATGTTGCAATCAAAAGGGTTGACGGCCGATCAAATACAAGCCCTGCCTTACATGAACGACAATACCAGTAATCCACAATATTACAAATACCACAATAACAACGATTGGCAAAGCAAAATATTTAAAAGCACCAGCAGCCAAAACGGTTATCTAAAAATTAGTGGTGGCGATGAGGTTGCGAAATATGCGCTTACCATGGGCTACCAAAAAACAGGCGGCATTATTACCAATACCGATTTGGCCAAATACAATACCCGTTTCAATGCTGATTTTAATTTGAGCAAACGCTTAACTGCCTCAGCCAATTTAAATTTTACCTACAAAGAACAAGACCTGAAAAATACGGGTACTGATGTTAAAACCAACCCCATTTTTGCCGCGTTGATAAAAGCGCCTTTCTTGGCCACTAACGACATTGATGTAAAAGGCATTGCTTCGCCATCCTTGGCTGATAAAGATACTTTCAACATCAGCAATCCACTGGCCATTGTGCAAAGCATGATAGGATTGAGTAAAAGTTACCGTTTCGTTGGTTCGCTTAATTTTAATTATGTCATCACTAAAAACCTAAGTGCGGCCACAACCATAGCTGTAATTATGGATAAAGACCGCGAATCTTTCTTTATTCCGCAGCATGGAATTGTGCAAGATACTTTGCCAAATGCCGTTGTTACCAATCAATCTGGCGCACAGGTGCTTAGGATGTTTAATGTGTACAACGATACAAAACTGGCCTATACCAAAACATTCAATTCCATCCACCAACTTGCCGTTCGTGCGGGCATACGCTTTCAACAAAGCAAAACAGAGCAAGATGTGGGTTTAGGCTATAATTCAGCCACCGATCAATTGACCGGCGTTACTTATGGGTTAAATTCTTTACGCAGCATCGGTGGTAGTTTGGGTCAATCGCGTTGGTGGAATACCTATCTGAATGCCGATTATAACTTGCTACGCAAATATTTCCTTTCTTTTAATATGGCTATTGATGGTTCTTCAAGGTTTGGGGCCGATGCATCAGACGGTTCCATTAAAATTGGCAACAACCATTATGCGGTAATGCCTTCTTTATCAGCAGCTTGGTTGCTATCATCAGAAAAAATGATGGCCAACATCAAATGGATCGATCTATTAAAAATCAGGGGTTCAATCGGTATGACAGGCAACGATGACATTGGCAATTTTACAGCCCGCAAATATTACGTATCGCAAAATTTATTGGGTGTTGAAGGCCTGGTTCGCGGCAACGCCGGTAACCCAAACTTACAATGGGAAACAATTACACGGCTGAATGGTGGAATTGATTTGGCCATTTTAAAAGAAAGGGTGAGTATCAGTTTTGACGCCTTTCATAGCAAAACAACCAACATGATTGTGTACGAGCCAGCTGCTTCAGCTACTGGTTTAGCTTACAATATCACTAATTCTGGCGCCATGCAAACTACTGGCGAAGAGCTTAGTTTAAATGCTAGAATCGTTAATTCAAAAAATTTGAAATGGGATTTGAATATAACAGTGGCACATAACCAATCAAAAATCACGCAATTGCCGCAAGCCAACATCTTAACAGATTTTGCCGATGCAACAATTTTAACGTTGCCGGGCGTTGCGCCAAATGTTTTTTACGGCTACAAAACCAATGGCGTTTTTGCCAGCAACGCTGCTGCAACTGCTTCTGGTTTAAGTATTAGAAATGCAAATGGAAGCTTAACGCCATTTAAAGGTGGCGATGTTCAGTTTCAAGATTTGAACGGCGATAAAGTAATTGACGCCACTGACCGGGCAATCATCGGCAATCCCAATCCAAAATATTTTGGTTCGTTTTCAACCAATGTGGCTTACAAAAATTTTGCGCTGAATGCATTGTTTACTTTTTCGCAAGGTAACCAAGTGTACAACTATACCCGCCGCCAACTAGAATCCATGAGCGGTTACGCTAACCAAACGCAAGCCGTTTTAAACCGTTGGAAAAATGATGGCCAAATAACCAATACGCCAAAAGCAACTTGGGGCGACCCGATGGGCAACAGCCGTTTTTCTGATCGTTGGATTGAAGATGGTTCGTACATCCGCCTGCGTACGGTTTCGCTTTCTTACCAAATCCCTATTAAAAACAGCGCTATTAAGTACACGGTTTTGTATTTGAACGGCAATAATCTCGTCACTTTCACTAAATATATGGGTTACGATCCTGAGTTTAGTGCAACAACAAGCCCAATTGGACAGGGTGTCGATTTAATGGGCGAACCAATTTACAGGTCGGTACAAGTTGGTGTAAGGCTTGGATTGTAAGGAGCTGTTAGCTTTACTTTGAGCTATTAGCCTTGAGCCATTGCTAAAAATCTAAAGCAAAGTTAAGTTCAAGTCAAACCTTAAAACCACCCTAGCTTACAATTAATGTCCTACGCTCACAGCTAATAGCTCACAGCTCAAAGCTTTTAAATAACAAAATTATTATGATGACAATAAGAACGATTTATCGCACCGCCGCATTTGCCTTTTTAGTGGTATGTGTTGGTTCCTGCTCAAAAATATTGGATGTAAAGCCACAGGATGTATTAGACCAAACCAACGTTTACCAAAACGTGTTTGATGCCGATGCTGCCATTATGGGCTTGTATGGAAAATTTATGAATTTGGCGCCTTCTTATGTAATGTTGAACGAGCTGCGTGCCGATTTGATGACCACAACCGGCTCTACAGACGAAAACCTGCGTCAATTAAACGAGCATGAAGTGTTGGAAGGGAACATCTACGCCAACCCAAGGCCGTATTATGAAGTGATTTTGAATTGCAACGACATTATGGCCAATTTCAACATTATGTTGGCCAACAAAACATTGAAGGTGGCGGATTACAATATGCGGTATAGCGATGTTGCCGCGTTGCGTTGCTGGGTTTACTTGCAATTGGGCATCCATTTTGGTAACGTGCCTTATGTAACTGATCCGTTGGCTACCACCACTGATGCAAAAAACATTGCATTGATGCCAAAAATTGATTTCAACACCTTGCTTGCCAACCTTATAAAAACAATGGAAGCGTTGCCATTTATGCAAGCTTATCCAACTACGGCTAGTGTTGTTACAACGGTGGACGGATATAGTACCGGTAAGTTTTTCATTAACAAACAAGTGTTGTTGGGCCAATTGTATTTATGGGCTGGCAGTTACCACAAAGCGGCCGTAGCCTATAAAAGTGTGATGGAATTAGGTGGAACCGGCGATTTTTATACCAACCGAATTTCATACGAATCAAAAGGTGATAACAATGATATTGCCGTGGGGTATATCCGTTACAAAGAAGAAGATGAAGCCAGTTTGGTTGATAACAATAGCCAAGGTTGGCGCTCCATTTTTGCTCGTGATCCAGATAAATTGTTCAATGCAGAATGGGTTTGGTTTTTGCCGTTTAACGAAAACTTTACGCCGCAAGATCCTTTTATCAACCTGTTTTCTAATCGCGGTGGTTCTTACTTATTAAAGCCATCGCAGGTGGCCATGGCTAATTGGAACAGCCAAACACAAAAGAACAATTTTTCGTACGACGCCCGTGGAAAGGTTTTCTCTTACCGCATGTTGGATGGCCAGCCGGTTATTATGAAATACCTGTATAATTATTTAGACGGTACTACTTTTTTGCCTGTCAATTTATTGACTAAAAAAGGCAAATGGCATTTGTACAGAGCAGCCGCTCTACATTTAGAATTTGCTGAAGCAGCCAATTTAGACAATCATCATGCACTAGCTTATGCACTTGTTAACCAGGGGCTTACCACTATTCCTGGTCAAATAACAAACGAGTCGAATCCCTATGATTTTGATGCCAGAAAAAGCGACAACCCCAAAATTGCCGCCGATTGGTATCAAAATGCAGGTATCAGGGGAAGGGCATATTTATTCTCTAAACCAATTGTGGGCGACAGCACTACCGGAATTGAGGACCAGATTATAAACGAAGCAGGATTAGAATTGGCTTATGAAGGAAAACGCTGGTCGGATTTGCTAAGGGTTGCATTGCGCAGGAATGATCCATCTTACTTGGCCAATAAAGTTTACGCCAAATTGTTGGCAGAAGGTAATCCCAAAGCTGCTGCGGTACAAGCTAAATTAATGAACAAAGCAAACTGGTATTTGCCGTTTAAATGGCAGTAAATGTTAGCGGATGATGGACGGCAGATGGCTGTTAGAGGCAAAGTGGTGAATCGTCAAATATGTTTGGACGAAGCCAAAGGGGCGAAATATGTCAGCCCAGGGCAGCGCCCTAGGAATAAAACGAGAAAATATAATTCAATTTAACATCAAGAGCGGAACATTAAGAATGTGCGGCGGGTATTTTATTGCAATTATTAAACTAAAATATAAAAATTGAGAACTACGAATAAAGGATTACTGACGATTTTTTCTGTGTTAACTGCGTTTGCCGTACAGGCGCAAACAGTGGCTTTTCCCGGTGCCGAAGGATTTGGTGCTTTGGCTACAGGCGGCCGGGGCGGCAGCGTTTATCATGTTACTAATTTGGATGATTCTGGCGCTGGTTCTTTTCGCGATGCAGTAAGCAAACCCAACCGCACCGTGGTTTTCGACGTTTCTGGTGTCATAAAAATGGGTGATAAAATCAGGGCAGATTCAAACCTTACCATTGCAGGGCAAACCGCTCCAGGCGATGGCGTGGTACTTTATGGAAACGGAGTTTCTTTTAGTGGCAACACCATTATCCGCTACATGCGTTTTCGCGGTAGCATGGGCATGGGCCGAGGTTCTTGCACCGTTGCCGCCGATCATTTGAAAGATATCATCTTCGACCATGTTTCTATTCAATGGGGGCGTTGGGACAACCTGCACATCGAAAACAGCTCTAACATTACCTTTCAATATTGCATGATCGGCGAAGGTATTGATCCGCAGAGGTTTGGTTCGTTAATGGAAGGCCCAACCGATATTACGGTACACCATTGCCTTTGGATCGATAACCAAAGCCGCAACCCCAAAGCAAAAGCGGTGATCGAATATGTTAACAACGTGGTGTACAATTGGGGAAGCGGCGGTTTTATCGGCGGCCATTCCGCGGCTGATCATTACCAAGATATCCTCAACAATTATTTTATTGCCGGCCCCAATTCTTCTAACAAATTCATTACCATGTTCACCGCTACCGATCACGTTTTCCAAAAAGGAAATTATGTTGATCTGAATAAAGACGGACAATTAAACGGAAGGATGGTGGATGATTCAGATTTTGTTTCAGCAACGGCTACCGTTATAAAACAACCATCCACCCATGCCAAAATACCTGTTACAATTGATGATGCCGCAACTGCTTACCAAAAAGTATTGGCTGGTGCAGGTGCTTCATTTAAAAGAGATAAAGTAGATGCCAGATTAATAAATGATTTACAATCGCTTGGTAAAAACGGACTGATTATTAAAGCTGATAACGAATCGGGTGGCCAGCCAACCATTGAAAATGTAAAAATGAAAACTGATACCGACGGCGACGGGATACCAGATGATTGGGAAAAGAAAAACGGATTGGATCCCAAAAACGCCGCTGATGGAAATGCCTACAAATTAAACAAACACTACACCAATATTGAAATGTATATCAATGGATTGGCAGTAAAGTAGGTCATCCACCTTTTCTTGAAAACCGGATAAGAATAAAAGCTGTACAAGGTGGTTGACCTTGGTTTGGTTTCGCAATAGGGCAACCATCTTGCCCAAAGTTAGGGTTATGGAAAAACGCAAAAAGGTGAATAGCCGTGTGCGGTTTCTGAAAAGTAATCTCAATGCTTCTAATAACGATTAAACTGATTGTAGCTAAAAATTTTAAACCATTTTATAGTAAATGCTTCCTATGAAAAAACATCTATTAAAAAAAATTATGACGGTTTTGCTCTTTATTGCGCCATTTTTTGGAGCGATAAAAGCGCAGCAATTGGCTTTTCCCGGTGCCGAAGGTTTTGGTAAATATGCTGTTGGCGGCCGAGCCGGAACGGTAGTGCACGTGACGAATTTAAACGATGCTGGTGCGGGTTCTTTGAGGGATGCGGTAAGCGCATCTAACCGCATTGTGGTGTTTGATGTGGCCGGTGTTATCAAAATAAGTGCACGCATCGTGGTTTCGCCCAACATATATATTGCTGGGCAAACGGCGCCGGGCGAAGGTATTACGGTGTATGGAAACGGCTGGTCGTTTTCAGGTGCCAATAATTCAATTTGCCGATACATTAAAATTAGGATGGGCATAGTTGGTTCCAGCGGTGATGATGCCAATGGCATTGCCAACGGCCACGATATGATTTTTGACCACTGCTCCATTTCTTGGGGCCGCGATGAAACATTTTCCATCAATGCGCCCACTACTGCTAGGGTTACGATTCAAAACTGTATCATGAGCCAAGGGTTGTTGACACACTCGGCTGGCGGTTTGATCCAAAACGACAGTGGTATTACATTGTACCGAAACTTATATGCTGATAACGGCACCCGTAACAACAAAATAAAAGGCCGCAATCAGTATGTAAACAATATTGTGTACAACTGGAGTGCCGGCGCTTACATTATGGGCGGCGATTCGGAAGGCGAATCTTTTGTGAATGCGGTAAGCAATCTTTTTATACAAGGCCCCATTCCTGGGGTAAGTCCTTTTAGCGTAGGCAATTCGTTGTTCCATATTTACCAAACCGATAATTTAAGCGACAGTAACCACAACGGGATTTTCGATCCTCATGTGATACAACAAAGCGAATTTGGCGGCGGCCCCGATTTTCAGGCCACGCCATATCCATATCCAATATTACCAACCATTGCTGCCAACACTTTGCTTGATCAAAGTTTACCAACTGTTGGTGCCTGCTTGCCCTACCGCGATTTTGTAGATTACTACGTGGTGAACGAAGTAAAATCATTGGGTTTAAAAGGTCAGTTTATTGGCAATGAAACCGCATTGCCTTTTGGCGTGCCAACCGCTTGGTACCTTTGGCCCGGCACAAAACGTACTGATACCGATAACGACGGTATTCCGGATGATTGGGAAACAGCCCACGGCTTAAATCCAAATTCAGCAGCCGATGCGATGATTATTACCGCAAACGGATATACCAATATCGAAAACTTTATAAATGGAATTGATTCTACTTATTCGCAAGCTTATTTGCGTACGCCACTTAATTTAGTAATGGATTCGGCCACGCAAAGTACCGTTTCACTTTCTTGGTACGATTATACCGACAAAGAACAGGGTTATATTGTTGAAAAGAAGATAAACGGTGTATTTACGCAAGTTGGCCAAACAGGTGTAAACGGAAACACTTTTACCAATACCGGTATGCAGCCTGAAGAATCAGACACTTTTAGGGTAAAGGCTTTTAATGCCGGCGGCTTTTCTGGGTATTCAAACGAATTGGTAGCCAAATCGAAACCAACCCCGGTTGCCGTGCTTGATCCAACAACATTTGCGCCTGATTTGGTTTGGACCGGTTCCGTAAACCAAAACTGGGACAAAGTAACCGCCAACTGGACGCATAACGGTTCTCCGGCCAATTTTACCGACAGCAGCAAATTAAAATTCGGGACGATTGCTTCTAACCAAACCATTAACCTAACAGCGCAAATGGGCGCAAAAGATATCTTGGTTCAATCCGATCAAGATTATATTTTACAAGGCAGCGGCTACATTGCAGGCTCGGCTTCCATCAATAAATATGGAAACGGCAAATTGTCGTTGCTTACCAATAATACTTACACCGGCGGCACTATTATGGGCGGCGGTACCATGGAAATAAATAAAATCGCCTATGGCGGATTGCCAAGTTCTATCGGCGCATCGCAAGGTTATCCCTTTAATTGGGTGTGGAAAGGCGGTGTCATCAACTACACAGGCGGCAAAACAGCCACCGATCGTAGCGTATCGCTCGATGCTACTACCGAATTTTCGATTGCCAGTGCTACAGCGGCCGATACCATGTATGGTGTTATTTCAGGCGGCGGTAGTTTAATAAAATCTGGCCTGGGTAATTTGGTGTTGAGAAGTGCCAACACCTACGAAGGCGAAACCGTTATCAAAAAAGGAACGATAGAGGTAACACCAATAAGCACCGCAACCGATGCGCAAAATATCATCATAAACGGTGTTGCGTTGGGTACCAGTAACGTGTTAAGGTTGCAAGGTGGCACATTCAAAACCTCTGGCGGCAGCACGGTGGCCAACGAAAATTATCCCATGCATATTTATGTAGAAGGCACAGATACCAGCGGTTTGGCACCTTACCGCAACGCTAACTTGAACGGTGATGTGAGTGGCAGTGGAACTTTATTGTACACCATTCCTTATTTGCGGGAGATTATCCAAGGTGATTGGTCGGAATTTACCGGTACCTTGATTGCTTTTGGCTCTAACACAACCGATGGTAGCATTTTGATGATTAATAACGATGGTAGTGGTAATGGCATTCCAAACGCCAGGATCGTAGCCACAGGTAACACAAAAATTTGTACTTATTCCAATAATCTAACAGTGTCGTTGGGTGGTTTGTCAAGTGATGTGACAGGCGTTAAATTGTCGTGTGGCGGAACAAAAACAAGCACTTTCGGATTTGGGCAAACCACTTACTCTGTTGGCGGAGCCAATACCGATGAAACTTTTAGGGGTGTCATCAACAATGAATTATATGGTAGCACTACCGACGACAACACTACTGGTTCCGCCACCATTATAAAAGAAGGCTTTGGCTTGTGGCGTTTAACCAACACCAATACTTATAGCGGTACCACTACTATTGTTGGCGGTAAACTAATTGTGAACGGAAGCCATACAGGCGCTGGCGCTTACACCGTTACAACCGGTACTTTGGCAGGAAAAGGTAGTATCGCTGCCGATGTGGATGTAGCCGATACGCTTCAACCCGGCGATAGTTCTGCCAACAAATTTACGTTGAAAGGCAAACTGACCTTGGAATCTGGCAGCACTACGCAAGTAGATATTAATAAATCAAACAGCACAAAAGATACCATCGCTGTAACCGGCGCTATTACTTACGGAGGCACATTGCAAGTAAACTTTACCGGAACACCGGCCGAAGGCGATGTGTTTAAACTGTTCACCATCGGTTCAACCCAAAGCGGAAACTTCTCTGCTATTGTACCCGCAACCCCTGGCACAGGTTTGCAGTGGCTGTTTAAACCGTCGACTGGCGAATTGTTGGTGGTTTCTCCCGGCTTTGTTCAGCCGCCTTCTAACCTTGCAGTAAGCGCAACTTCCGATATCAATACTAATACCAGTAAGATTAACCTAACTTGGACAGATAATTCTGACAACGAGTTGTATTTCATCTTAGAACGCTCAACAGATGGTACCAATTTCACAGACATCAACCATCCGGTAGCCAATGCTACGTCTTACCAAGACATTAACTTGGTGCCAAACACCATTTATTACTACCGCATCAAAGCAATTGGCAGCACTAAAGTTTCAGCTTATAGCAATATCGCTTCCATTAAAACGCCAAGCATCTTCTCTGCGCCTGATTTGGTATCTAATCCTTCTCCGACAAACGCCGCGGTTGATGTGCCTTTGACAGGTGGTAACTTAAACCTTACTTGGAGCGGCAGCAATAATACTGTTACATACTCAGTATATTTCGGCACTGTTGCTGGCAGCTTAACCAAATTGATCGATTTACCTTACTCCGCTAATCCATCGTACCAAGTAACCGGGTTGAATAGTTACAGCACTTATTACTGGCGCATTGATGCCACCAACGCAACTGGAACAACTACCGGCACGCAATGGAGTTTTAGAACAGCCGAGCCAGGACCAATTGCTGGCGATTACCGCTCGAACGTAACCACCGGCGATTGGAGCACAGTTGCCACTTGGCAAGTGTATGACGCCAGCCAAGGCTGGATAGCAGCAACCACAATACCTACTTCTTCGGCCAATATCACCATCAGAACCGGGCATACCATCTCGTTAAAAGCCACTACGCAGGTAAGTAATGTGATGATTGAGCCAACCGGTAATTTAAAATCAGACGGTACCAACAGAACCTTACGCGTAAGTAAAGGCGTTACCAGCTACGGCGTGTTTGGAGGAACCGGTACCTCGGGTGACCGCATCAACCTCGAAAGCTATCTTGACAACGGTACCATTATTTACAGCGGGACTGGAACTTTCTACGTAAACACTTTTAACGTAAACCCAATGGCGTTAACAGAGAACATCATTATAGATGCCAACATGAACGTGAATAGCTACTTCCGTGCTTATTACAGCGACGGCACTACCCTTAATCAAAGCGATGACTCTGTAACCGTAACTATTAACCAAGGCCGTACCGTAACCTTTACCAGTAGCGGTTATTTATCTGAAGCCAGCTCTGGCAATACCCTTACCACCAATACCATTACCACATTTGGTAGTTACACTTACAACATCAACGGTACGCTTGATATGCATTCGAACACAACCACCAGTAGTGTAGTAGCACATTCTACCATTGCCACCAGCCATATTGTGTTTAATGTAAATGGTACTTGGCTTACGGGTAATGCCATACGCTTGGTAGCCAACCTTACTTCGGGGTTGCCCGCGGGCTCCATTGCTTTTAATATTGGCGATAAAGGCGTTGTAGATGCCAAAAAAGACGGTACCACCAATACCAATATTGTAATGAGCAATTCTAGTAACGGGCAGATATTGTTCTGGAACATTACCGGCGGCGGGGTGTTGAAATACAGGGTAGGCAATGCTGATGTATCTTATCCGGTTGGCTCTGGCGGAACATACAACCCAGTAATCTTAAACAACAGTGGTACTGCCGATATTATTGCCGTAGGCGTAAAAAGCAATTTTGACAATGCTTTGAATATGCCAAATAAAGTGGTAAACAAACAATTCACCATTACCCCGGCAACTGTAGGCGCAGCAAATCTTACCATTAGCCTTGGATGGTTAACTGGCGATCAATCAACCGGCTTTACCACCAATAGCGATGTGATAGGCCACTTTGGCGGCACCGTTTGGGATGAAACCCCGGCTACCATTTCAGGTGCTGGCACTATGGCTAACCCATATTATGCCAAAGCTTCTGGCTTCACTTCCTTCTCACCGTTTGGCGTGGGCAATGCCAATGCGTTTGTAAAATTGGCACCAACTGCCTTTACCGGTTGCCCGAATATAAACTTGGTTGTTGCAAGGCGTGGTTACAATACTTACAACAATGAGCCATTATCTTTCTATAATTTAGATACTGCTACCGGCGCTGCTACTATAATACCTGGCGGCCCGCTGATGGATCAAGCACAAGGCAAAAACATTGAATTGAACGGTGCAGGCGTAAACGGGCAAGATGGTTTTGTGTATGGCATCAGGGATACCATTAACACTGCCGGAACTGCCCAAGCTGCTATGTTCTATAGGGCAGGTGGTAATTATGCCAGCGATATGTTAGGTAATTTGGCTGCGCCAGGTTTATTAGGTGGTGAAAATTTGGCGGTTGTTAACCCTTCAGCCGGCGGCTTCGACGACCAAGGCAACTATTATTACATTGCCATGGCTGGTGCTTATTCATTTACCAGCAAAACATTTACACCTAGCAGTTATTATGTTGGCACCCTTACAGGCGTTGCTACTATGGCTGCCGGCACAGGAACACTTACGCCAACCTGGACCAAAATTGATTTTACCACCGCACCGGCTAGCTATAAATCAAGTTTGTACAATGCTATTTCTTCATCTTCGGGAACCGGTGCTGCCACCAGCTTCCAAGATATTACCTACAGCAACTTGTACAAAAGTTTGTATGTGTATGCGGCCTACAACACTGGCCAAGCTTATTCAGGCCAGTTGTTTGCCATCAACCCATCAAGCGGTGTTACCACGTTTTACGCCAACCCGCCTGCATTTGGCGCTGTTAACAACGAGGTGGCTGGTATTTCCACCACCGCCAGCGGCAACCTGCGTGTGCTACTGACTAACGGTGATATTTACAAACCGGTAATGTCGGGCATTGACTTTACCAGCACCTTCACCAAGGTTGGAACATCTGGCATAACCGGTGGTTTGCGTGGCGATTTAGCTAGTTGCGGCGTTGGCTCAAGCACCTTGCCCAATGTACGCACAAGTTCGATAGCCACAGGATTGCCAAGCGGCATTACGGCTTATCCAAATCCGGCGCAAGGTTTAACCACCATCACCGTTGGCCAAAGGCTGCTAAACGCAACTGTTAAGCTGCTGGATATTGCTGGAAATGTAATTGCTGAAAAGAGCGGCGTTGCCGGCTACACCTTCCAAATGGACATGACCGGCAAAGCCGGCGGCTTGTACACCATACAAGTGACACAGGGCGGCAACACACAAACCGTAAAAGTGATGAAACCATAGTGTTTAAGTTGAAATAATGTGAGTCGGTGCATTAATTGTATCGGCTCACATTTTAACCTAAAGAAATATTTTAAGTTGAAAAGATGATATGTTGAAACGATACCGTACAGTTGATAAAGATGCATCAATCAACTGTTAACGGTTAGTGATGACAGTTATAAGTTAAACAAACGAAACTCCAGTATTAAAACGTACCTAACGGATTGGCGGTTAACGCATAATCGACAATCGACTTGTACGCTTACACTTGTCAAAATAATTTACAATACTGCCGCAAGGTTTTCAGAATCCACTAAAGCTTTACTTAACTAAATCTGAAAAATATCGGTAACACCGAGTGGGCATTGCTATGCCCATATCTCAAAAAAAAACACATCGTTTGTTTCATTTCAATTGATTATTCAAACATTAACCTATCAATTTTTAATTTTTAAAATGTTTTTCATGAAGAGTAGTTTATTCAAAAAGGTGATGGTATTAGTGTTTTTGTACGCGTCGTTTTATGGGCAATTAAAAGCACAGAAGCCGTTGGCTTTTCCCGGTGCACTCGGCTTTGGTGCTGTAGTTACCGGTGGCCGCGGTGGCACCGTTTACCATGTAACAACCTTGGGCGATAGTGGGCCCGGTTCTTTTAGGGATGCGGTAAGCCAACCCAACCGAATTGTAGTGTTTGATGTAGGCGGCTACATCAGTTTGTTAAGCGCTGTATCGGTAAAAAGCAATATTACGATTGCCGGACAAACCGCACCAGGCGGCGGCATCGGTTTTAAGGGTGGGGAAATAGGATTGTCCAATTCTAACAACATCATTTTGCGCCACGTGCGTGTACGCCCGGGCGATGACACCGAAAGCACCACTGATGATGGTTTTGGCATGAGCGATGTGTACAATATTATTTTTGACCACTGCTCGGTAGAATTTGCCCCATGGAACAATATTGATGGCGTGGGCGATGATACCCACATTGAAAGAGGCATCACCTTTATGAACTGCATCGATGCCGACCCCACGGGCCAACAATTTGGGGCGCATACTGAATCAGTTGGTGGCGAATGGTCGTGGTATTATAATGTAATTGCCAATTCGCACAACCGTAATCCGTTGGCCAAAGTAAACACGGCTTTTGTAAACAACGTATTATACAATTGCTCTGCAGGTTATACCACCCATACCAGCACCCCCTTCAACCAAGATATCATCAACAACTATTTTATTTTGGGTCCTGCTTCCTCCGGCACAGATAATACATGGTTCCAAATTGATAAGAACCAAAGTATTTATTACACCGGCAACATGAAAGATAGCGTACTAAACGGCATTTTAGATGGCGGGCCAACTACGCCTTATTGGTACCAAGGTGTGGGCACGGTACTTACTTCGCAATGGGCTGATACCTCTACTTTACATGCCCAACTGTATGACGCAGCCACCGCTTATCGGGTGTTGGGTTCACGCAGTGGTGCGTTACCCCGCGACCAATTGGATTCATTGGTTATCAACCAAATGCAAACCCTTGCTTTGGGAACTACCGGCACCACGGTAGGAACGGTTGGCCCCGATGGTGGTTTGTACACCAGCCAAACACAAACTGGTTTGCCTAATAACGGTTATGGTACATTAAATGGTGGAACCGCCGCAACCGATACCGATGGCGACGGTATGCCCGATTATTGGGAATATGCTACCGGCAGCAATCCAGCAGTAAATGATGCCATGACGCTTGCCAAAGATGGTTATGCCTTGATTGAACATTATATTAACTGGCTGGCCACGCCACACGATACTGCTAAGCAAAATAGCTTTGTGG
>CAWJTH010000206.1:0-17766 GCA_963845495.1 uncultured Chitinophagaceae bacterium | reverse complement strand
AAACATGCCGCTTACATATTTTTCTTCCAATTTTTGGATATTGGTTTTTGCTTTGGCCGTTACCGTTACGCCTTGTAGCTCATGCTCTTTTGAAACCCTTTGCAAGGCTAGTTTTTGGCCATAAGCATTTACTTTTATGTTGTTGGCAATAATGGCGGTATCAACAGGTGCGGGGTTGGTTTTGCCACTGCTATCTAATGCTGCTATTTTGT
Organism: uncultured Chitinophagaceae bacterium; assembly: GCA_963845495.1. Taxonomy (GTDB): domain Bacteria; phylum Bacteroidota; class Bacteroidia; order Chitinophagales; family Chitinophagaceae; genus JAZKFT01. The sequence goes on along the minus strand of CAWJTH010000206.1, from coordinate 17,554 downwards.
AAGCCGGACGAAGACCGTTGTTAACTGTCATCATCGATTTATCAAACTGCGTCTTTTTGTCGCTAAATTGAAAATATAATTTGGCATGATCAAAAAATACAAGGCCGTCGGTAGAAACTTTTCCCGTTCTACTTACCGGCAAAGTGATGAACGAGGAAACGGAATCAACCGTTTTAAGGATACCTGTAAGCAAGGTGCCGGGGGCAAATGTACCAGCCACTTGTCCGTTAAGCGATAAGTAATTGTTTTCTTTCAGCCGTTGCGGTTTTGTTTGTCCGGCCAACACTTGCGGCCAATTGTAGCGCCGCCAGCCATGGGTAAGCATTACCAAATCCAAATGAAACGCGGCACTGTCGGAAGTGCTGAAAAAGTAATAATACGGATTGTTTACTTTGCCTTTTAAATCGCTGGTAAGCAATAAATGCGTAATGATATTGTCTTGCAGCGGTTCCGATTGATTTAAATCAGCATCGGTAATGGCCACCGAAACATTAGAAGGCATAGTGTCGGAAATCAATACTTCCAATGTATTTTGGCCACGTTTATCCAAGTTTTTTTGAGGTAAGAATGCATCTGCGTCAAACTCGTAGTCGTGGTTGTTTACAAAGCAAATACGCTCAGCCAAAGGCTTGTAATCTTTATCGAAAACGGTAATTTGAAGGATGCCAGAGGGCATATCTTTTGTTGGTAAACTGCCCTGTACCGATTTCTTTTCTACCAAATTAGCGTTGGCAGCGTAAGCCAATTGCTGGTTCATATGCGCTACAATGTGCAAGTTTTTTTCGCTTTCAGTTGTGCCATCTGTACGTTGAATAATAAATCTTTTCATATTTACCTGGTCAATAACCTGCAACACAATGCCCTGTGGCTTTGCTTGTGGCAGGGGAGTAGTGTAAGTTTTGCCGTTGGCATCTTTCCAAGTGGCGGTATAAGTTTTTCCCGCTTCGGGTTCTAGGCCAAACACGCCCATGCCGTCGTGCAGGGAAATAAAGTCCAACACTTTTGCACCTGTATTGTCTTTCACAGTCCCGCTTACTTCCACGGGGTCGCCCTTTGGACCTATTGCCTTAAAAGCAAGGTTTGAATGTAGACCTTGTACCAAATCGCCACCTTCGGGCAAAAACTGGATAGTAGAAACAGGCGAAACACCGATCATTCTACTACCGCTTGAAACGGTTGCATCACCAGCCTTTGGTTTCGTGGGGGCAGCGGCCGCTACCGCAGGAATTAAAATTCGGATAGGCTTTACAAATAAAAAGCTGGTATCGCTATTTAGCATGCCGGTGGTATATGCCCTGCAATACAAGGTGTTTTTTGTAAGCTTAGCTGATAAATCGAAATTGGAAGCGGCGCTGGACTTTACAACAGGTGCCGTTTTACGATCGATGATGTTGCCATCAGCATCCAACAGCTCAGCATAAAAATTTTTGCTTACCAACGATGGATCGGTACCGGTAAATAAATATGCTTTGAACCAAATGGTTTCGCCCGGATTGTAATAATTTTTATCAAACTGAACATACGCTTTTTCTTGTGGATCGGCAATGCGTTGCAACGTCAATAATGAATCGATGTTTTGGGCACGGCCCTTATTCAACAAGCCTAAAAGGCAGCAAAAAGAGAAAAGCAACCAATATTTTTTGATAGTCATATTCCGTAGAAAATTTCAGATGCCGCTAAAGTAAAGCACTATACAATGATATGGACAAATTAAAGCTTGATTAACATATTTTGGCAGAAGAAGTTGTTACAAATTGATAAAAAATTGGTGTAAACCAGCAGTAATTGTGCAACCAACGATAGCTTTTTATAATACAAAAATGGCGCAAATATTATTTGCACCATTTTAAAGCTTTGTTATCTATTTTATTGCACCTACTCTCTGCCTCTTATCAGCCTTACTATCCAAACCAACAACACGGCACCAACAAAAGCTGTTAGCAAATAACCGATACTTCCACCCAAATGGATGCCCAATTTGCTGCCTACCCAGCCGCCAAACCATCCACCAATAAGACCAAGAATGATGTCTACAATAACGCCGTAGCCATCTCCCCGCATTACTTTACCGGCAAGAAACCCAGCGACACCACCCAGAATAAGATGCCATATCATATATTTGAAATTTAGGTGATAAATGTAACAACTAATACAAGTAAAAAAATATATTATTATTTTGTTGTTGTTAGGGAAGTTTAAGTTGTATGGTCAATCGTCAGAAAAAGGCGACGCCTAAAACGAACGTTCTTTAAATAGTTATTAAGTAACTGGGTAATTAGTAATTAACGGAAGTTGTGATAATAACTTGATATCTAGATTTTTATCAATAATCTAACTTGGAAAAGTTTAAACTTCGTACAATTCAATCGGCAAGCCGTCGGGATCTTGAAAAAAAGTGAACCGTTTTTCGGTAAATTCATCGATACGGATGGGTTCTATTTCCACCCCAAAAGCAGCAATTTCTTTGATTGTATTTTCAATATCATTTACTTGAAAAGCAATATGCCGAAGGCCTGTAGCTTCTGGCCTGCTGGGCCTCGGAACAGGGTTTGGAAAAGAAAACAATTCGATTAAATAATTGCCATTTAAGGCTAAATCTAATTTATAAGATTGCCTTTCATTGCGATACACTTCATTTAAAACGGTAAAGCCTAAAACCTGTGTATAGAACAATTTCGATTTGATGTAGTCTGAACAAATAATTGCTATGTGATGAAGGGTTTTTAATTCCGGCATTTGTTTTTTGTTTTGATTTAGCACGAAATTAATGTTTTGCCAATTGATTGTTTTAGCAAAATAAACAGCCACCATTAGTGGCTGTTTATAAATTGATTTTTTATCCTAACGGGCCATAAAACTCAGCGGTTTGTTATTGCCAATTTTTAAATAATATAAACCTGATTTTAAATTATTAATTCCAATGGTGTTGTTACTTAAAATGCTAAGCGGATATTTTCGACCTAAAACATCTATGATATTTATGTCGCCTGTTTTATAATTTGTCAGGTTTATACCAGTTAAAATTATTTCATTAGAAATGTTTGAATTATTTAAAACTTTAGGTAAGGTTATATTATTGCCATTTGCATAAATGAATAATGTACTTGAAAATATTTTATCCCCGTCTAACCCCACTCCGGCAATTTTATAAAAATAAGAACTGTTATTGTCAATAGTATCGATATAGCTGTAATCATTTTGGTTGATATTTCCTTTAATGGTTGCAACCTGTGTAAATAAATTGCCATCGGTACTTCTATAAATAATACTTTTATCAATTCCGCTTGTGCTTTCTAGCTGCCATTTTAACGCTATTTTATCCATTCCATTAAAAGTCGCAGTGTAATCTTTAAATATAATTGGCAGCACAGTTGTGCTTTGCACAATGCCATAATATGTTGGTGGTGTGGTGTTTGTGCCAATTGTAAATTGTAAAATAGTATTGTTTGGCGTACCTAGGGGAATAGTGTAATAAGCATAATAGCCGGTTGAACTGAAAGTAGAAGTGGTAGGCAATGTTGAATAATCTAATGTAGTAGAGTTGTAAACATAAATTATAAGGTTTGGAACGGCTGATCCACTTATCAAAGAAAAATTTACAGTAATAGTTTCGCCAGCTGAAGGGGATGCAGGCGCAATTGTGCCAGAATAAGATTGCGATTCTGTTAAATTACTTATTAAAAGGAAAGCAAAAAGTATAAGTGTTTTCATTGTTGTGATATTTTTAAAAATAAATGATTAGAAAAAATATCATCAACTTAAATTTTAATCACTCGACCTATAATAATTTGATGAAAAAAATATATTAAAGGTTAGGGTATAAAATCGATTTAATTTAGGCTAATGATATGATAATTATATTAAAACAAGACGTGTTTTTAATATAATCACCAGGACTTCTAATGAGGACAACGAAGATGTGAATGGGTGAATATAGCATAACGATAATTAAAATTGATTGATAATAGAAATATCCTATTATTATTCAATTTAATTAGGGGGATATTTAAAATTGCTATTAATAAAAAAGTAATACATGTGTTGTACTTATAATTATCTAATTCAAATATTTATCATTTTTATTGATTAAATATTGGCATTGGATATTCATAAAAGTACAAAATATGATTATCAATTCCTACTTATAAAATAGAATTTATTGGGTATGATGAAGAATTTTTTAAGTATTGTTAAATAAATACTAACGTAAAATAACCGTTCCCAAGGTCTGCGTAATTTGCCGTTCAATTGTTTTTAATTCCGCATGGATCCGCATCATTTGCAATTGTTCGTCTAGGGTTGCTTTTTCCATTTCGTTTTGGTTTTCTTCCAGCATCTGTTTTATCTTACGTAGCTTAAAATAATTTACAGATTGTAAAACATCGGCCGTACTGGTATCGCGGCCATTAATGTTCATCCCTTCTAATTTTTTATCCCAATTCAGGCTTAGTTCATACGGAAAATCCAACAGCGACATCACCATTCCCCGAAGTTCGGCATCCTCGTGGTACACAAAACTTTTTTCGGTTGGTTCCATACCGGCATCATTCATCAACCGATAGCTTTCTGTAATCCTTTCCAACAACGGATTGTCAAAATGGAATTCGTGTAAGGTGTCAAAAATATACTTGGCAACATTTTGTGTATCGTCCATTTTATTTTGACCAAACAGTAACAAACAGCGCACCACCGAGCGCTCTTGCAACTCGTTGCGAATGAGCAAAGTAAGCGTTTCCTCGTACTGTTTTTGTTCTACCTGCTCTTTGGGTGTAAGTAATCGCGGTTCATCTTTTACCGCTTTTTCTTCCAGCTTGCCAATTTTTTCGCGGATAAATTTATTTACCAACGTCGTTAAACCTTGTTCATCAACTTTTAGCAGCGCAGCGCTTTGGCGGATGTAATCTTGTTGTTTGGTGAAATCTTCTGCCTTGTTTACTTTGGCAATGCTTTCGGCGATGCGGTTTACGATCTCCGCTTTTTTTGTGCTATCCGTTCCGGCATCTTTTAAAGCTGTTTCCAACTGAAAAAGGATAAAATCTTTTTTATTCTTTTTAATGAACTCGTTGAAAGCGGCTTTGCCTATTTTTTGCACATAGCTATCTGGGTCTTCCTTGTCGGGAATCAACACCAAATGAACGTTCAAGCCTTCTTCCAAAGCCATATCCAACCCCCGAAGCGCAGCTTTAATACCGGCACCATCGCCATCATAAATAATGGTAAGGTTATTGGTGTATTTGCGTATCAAACGCAATTGGTCGGGCGTAAGCGATGTGCCGCCGCTGGCCACCACATTTTCTACGCCGGCCTGGTGTAGGCTTATTACATCGGTATAGCCTTCCACCAACAAACATTCGTCATTTTTGTCAATTTCTTGCCGGGCAAAAAACAAACCGTACAGTATCTTGCTTTTAAGATATAGTTCGTTTTCCGGCGTGTTGATGTATTTCGGCGCTTTGTCGTTGGCCTTAATCAACCTAGCCCCAAAACCAATTACTTTGCCCGTGTTGTTATGCACGGGAAAAATAATGCGGTTGCGATAATTATCGTACCAACGGCCTTCGCGTTCGTTTACAAGGCCACTTAGTTTTAGGTTGTCTTTATTGAATTGTTGTTTTAGAGCCGTGTTCAAAAAAGCATCGCTGGCATCCGGACTATAACCCAATTGAAACTTTCGGATGGTGTCTTCGGTGAAGCCGCGGTGTTTTAAATAACTCATCGCAATGGCTTGCCCATCTTCGCTTTCAAACAATTGCTGGGAGAAATAGCCTTGGGCAAATTTATTGATAATGAACAGACTTTCGGCTGTTTGCTGATGGGCCTTAAATTCAGGACTGGTCTCAGTTTCCTCTATTTGGATACCATATTTATTGGCCAGCCAGCGCAGGCTTTCGGCGTAGGTAAGTTTTTCGTGTTCCATCACAAAACCGATGGCATTACCGGTTTTGCCACAGCCAAAGCATTTGTAGATTTCCCTGCTCGGCGACACCGAAAACGAAGGCGTTTTTTCGTTATGGAAAGGGCAGTTGCCAATGTAGTTGCTGCCCCGTTTCTTCAGTTTCACAAATTCGCCAACGACCTCCACGATGTCCATGCGGCCGATAATCTGTTGTATGGTTTCCTGCGTTATCAAGTGGGCAAAGATAATTTTTTTGACCCACGAAGGCGCAAGGGCCGCAAAGAAAGACGAAGGGAATCGTTTTAGCCGTGGCTAAAATGAATGGTTGAAAATCGGCGAATGTTTGCGATGAGTGGCATAAATATAATTAAGTAGTTGCTTTCTTCTTTATCAAAATTCTTTTTTTCGAAATTTTTTGTTCCAATAATGCTCGTTTCGCTTTATCAACTTTAATGTATTCGCTGATTGCAAGTTGTTCTTCTTTCGTCAACGGCCTTGGGTCAACTTCAAAGTCAACGTCAAGCGGTTCTTTAATTAATCCCATAATTTAATAATTTAGAAATATTTATTAATCAGTTTTAAAGCGGCTTGTGTGTTTATCACCATCAAATGTCCACCAAAATGAACCGCTCCCAAATTTTCAACGTAATGATCGATTAGTTTTGTTTTGGAAACGAATGAAACATAACCATCGTTACCTCGTTGAAATGAAAGTTTACAAGCAAATGCAACCAAATTACCAGGAACGCCTAAATAGGCTTTACTTTTCCCAATATTAAATGGCGCACTTTCAATCAAATGCATATAAGCATGGTCTGATTTTACTTCCAAACTTATTATTCCTTGAATGATGTTTGGATTATTTATAATTGTTAGCTTAAAAATATCACGTTCAGGTATTTTAATTTCTTTGGCCCAGTTAAATTTCCATCCATTTTTCTTTGTGACGTTTTTTGATTCAGTCGCTGTTAATAAAGAAATCTCTGTTGGAAAACTATCTCCTGAATATGCATTTTCAATTGAGTTAGTTAGTTTGTCGATGATAAAATCTAGTCCTTCGTCTGTTTGTGTTTTCACAAAGCAAATCTACGAAAACACAACTTTAGTTTGTCAAAAAATTAACTAAGATGATTATAAAAGTGTTCTTTAAATATCTCCAAAATAATTTTCACAAAATATTTGGTTTAAAAAATAAACAAGTTTATGTTTGCAGTGCAATTCAAAATATAAACCATCATGAAACACTTATTCATACTTTCTTTCCTCATTTTAATGTTTGGCTTTTCATTCGGCCAAACAAAGGTTTCAGGTAAAATTCTTGATAACCGTAAGCATCCGGTATTAGGTGCAAGCATCTCAATAAAAGACGCTTATGATGGCGCAACTGCCGATAGCTCAGGCAATTTTCATTTTACCACCACCGAAAAAGGCGCACATATTTTAGTGGTTTCTTCAACTGGTTATAAGACAGTGGAAGAACCGGTTACATTGGACGGAACACCGATTAAAATAGATGTTTCCATTAAAGAAGAATTGAACGAACTAAAGGCTGTAATCATTACTGCTGGCTCGTTTGAAGCCAGCGACGAGAAAAAAGGCACGTTCTTAAAACCTTTGGACATTGCCACCACCGCCAGCGCCAATGCTGATGTGTACGCAGCCATGAAAACGCTGCCCGGAACACAACAAGTGGGCGAAAGCGGCGAATTGTTTGTACGTGGTGGCACCGGCGATGAAACACGCCAATTTATTGACGGCACCACAGTTGCAAACCCGTTATTTTCGGGTGCGCCAGATATTGCCACCCGAGGCCGTTTTTCGCCATTTTTGTTTAAAGGAACGGTTTTTAGTACCGGCGGTTATTCCGCTTTGTACGGGCAAGCCTTGAGCGCCGCACTTATTTTGGAATCGATTGATTTGCCTGATCGTTCTTCGGCCACGGCTAGCATTTCGCCTTTATTTTTAGGTTCGCAATACCAAAATTTAGCAAAGAACAAAAAAAGCAGTTGGGGTGCCAGTTATAATTATACCAATGTGGCCTTGTATTTTAAAGCCATCAAACAAACGCCTGATTATTTTGCTACGCCACAATTTCAAAATGGTGATTTCAATTTCAGGATTAAAACCTCGAACAGTGGTATGTTGAAATTTTATGCCAGCTATGGTTATAGCAATTTAGGGCTGCGCAATCAAGACATTGATTCCAGTATTTTAAAAAATGCGTTTGGCATCCAAAACAATAATTTGTACACTAATTTTAGCTATCGAGAAAAGATTGCCACCCACTGGAAAATGAATCTGGGCTTTAGTTTCAGCACTAATCGCGATGGAATTGACCAAACATTGGAAAATGCGATGAACCAAGCGGTAACCGGAAATTTGCCCAATTATTTGTCTGTAAAAACCTTTGGTTTAGTTAACAAAAACATGTTGGCGCAAGGCCGTATTGTGTTAGAACATAAATTTACGGGATTAAATGCCATCCGTTTTGGAACTGAATATTGGTACAGTACGGATGAAGCAACTTACAACGGTTACAACAAAAAAATCCATGATAATTTCAATGCCGTTTTTGGCGAAACCGATATTTATTTGTCAAACGAATTAGCCGCAAAAGGAGGTGTTCGAATTGAAAATTCAACTTACATCGGTAAAGCTAATATTGCTCCGCGGTTTTCCATTGCTTATAAATTAAACAGGGGCGCTCAATTAAGTGTTGATTATGGCATTTTCTACCAAAAACCTACCAGCCAATATTTGTTGTACAACACCGGAATGAATTACATGAAAGCCACACATTATATTTTAACCTATCAAAAAACCGATGCTTTCCAAACCTTCCGTACGCAATTGTTTTACAAAAAATATAACCAATTGGTAACCACCAATAATTTAGATACCGCAAACGGTGGAACGGGTTATGCCAGTGGCGTTGAATTCTTTTGGCGGGATAAAAAAACACTCAAAAACTTCGATTATTGGGTCACGTATTCTTATCTCGATACCAAGCGCCAGTATTTAAATTTCCCTTATTCCATTACACCGAATTTTGCCGCTAACCATACCGCTAATTTGGTAATTAAAAGATTTTTCACCAAGATGAGCACGCAATTAAATGCCAATTATTCCTTCGCCACCGGTCGGCCATATTATGATTTTTTTACCGATAATACTGGTAAAACAACCATTAAAGACCAAGGTAGAACAATTGATTATAACAGTTTAAGCTTAAGCGCCAATTATTTAACTACCATTGGAAAAGCTTTTACCGTAATTGTTTTTAGCGTAACCAATGCATTGGGCAGCAATCAGATTTATGGCTATAATTATTCCTACAACGGATTAAATAAAGCGGAAATAAATCCGCCAGCTAAACGCTTCTTTTTTATCGGCGCCTTTTTAAGTTGGGGCACCGATAGGCGGCAAGATGCGATTAATAATAACCTGTAAGCTGAAAGCTGCAAGCCACAAGAAAACAAGGAACAAGAGACAAGGAACACGAAAACAAGGAACAAGCCTACAGGCCCTGAAAGGGCGACATAACACAGCCTAGGGCAAACGCCCTAGGAAAACAAAACCGGAAAAAGTAATCCTTTAATATTTAATCAAATTTTCAAATTAACCACCATGAAAAAAATCATCATCGTTTTTGCTTGCACCATCGGCATTGTTTCTGTAAAAGCACAAAGTGCTAAATACACGGAATTTATGAAAAAAAATGTAGCTATGCTCGACAGTGTTAAAACCGCCGACGACTTGCAAAACTCCGCCAACAATTTCGACCGTATTGCCAACGCCGAAAAAACACAATGGCTACCTTATTATTACGAAGCGTATTCCCTGGTAATGAAAAGTTTTATGACCAAAGATCCTAAAGCCATCGATGCTAATTGCGACAAGGCTGATGAAGCATTGACGATGGCCGAAAGTTTGTCGAAAGACAATTCCGAAATCACCACCCTAAAATCGATGGTACTAACCGCTCGCATGCAAGCCGACCAAAGCCGCGGCATGACAATGGGACCAAAAAGCACCATGTTGTTGCAACAAGCCATGCAGCAACAACCCGCCAATAATCCCCGTACATTAATGCAACTTTCGCAAATGAAATTTTACACACCAGCCGCATTTGGTGGCAGTAAAGAAAAAGCCATCGAGTTGTTGAAAAAATCAATAGCAGCGTACGATACATTTAAACCCGCTACCGATATCGACCCAAATTGGGGCAAAGATTATGCCGTTAGTTTATTGGCACAATGGAGCAAGTGAATTGTAAATGGTCAGTGGTGAATGGTGAGTAAAAGGCACTTACTCCCAAACCACTGACCACTGACCACTGACCACTGACCACTGACCACTGACCACTGACCACTGGCCACTGACCACTGACCACTGACCACTGACCGCTGACCACTGACCGCTGACCGCTGACCACTGACCGCTGACCGCTGACCACCGACTACCGACTACTGACCACTGACTACTAACCATTCGCCATTCACTATTGACTATTCACTATTCACTATGGAAGAAAACATGACTAACGAGGAAAGCCTCCGCCTGATTACAGAGATGATCCAAAAGGCGAAAAGTACCATCAACGAAAACGGCACCAGCTCCATTTTGTGGGGCTGTGTTGTCGGTTTTTGCGGCTTAATAAATTTTGCAGAACTATATTGGCATTTTAATATCGGCTTCGATATTTGGATTTTAGCCTTGCTTGCCGTCATCCCGCAGATTATCATCGTGATTATGGAAAGCAAGCGCATAAAAGTTAAAACCCATACCCAGCTTGCACTTGATGCGGTTTGGACGGTGTATGGCATCAGTATTTTTGCGCTGGTTTTGTACATCAACGTTGTACCCAAGCAATCCATCAGGTTGTTGTTGAACCAAGGTGCAGCGGTGTTTCAAAAAAATTTATCAACCAACCAGTTGACACCTTTTTCCATGTATCCGCCCAGCGCCTTGTCGCTTTTTTTGCTCATTTACGCTTTTCCCACCATGATAACCGGCGTGGTTACAAAGTTTAAACCCATGATTATTGGTGCGGCGCTTTGCTACTGTTTTTTTGTGGCATCTTTATTTACGCCGCTGGTTGTAGATACATTGTTAACTGCTTTGGCCGGTATTTTCAATTGGCTCATCCCAGGTATTTTACTACGTAAGCGTTTTTTAAGCCAAGCCCGTTAAGCCATGTTTAAAGATTTAGACCCCATACTCCATTCGCAGTTACGGCTGGCAGTTATGTCGCTTCTCATTACGGTGAAGGAGGCCGATTTCGTTTTCCTACGAGAAAAAACCGGTGCTACAGCGGGTAATTTAAGCGTGCAAGTGCAAAAATTAAAAGATGCCAATTACATAGAAGTGGAAAAGAAATTTAAAGACAATTACCCGCAAACCATTTGTAAAATAACCCAAACCGGCATCGTGGCATTTGAGCAATATGTAAAAGATTTACAGGGATATTTGAAGGTGTGATTAGGATTAAAGGATTTAAGGATGGTAGGATTCTAAAGCTGTGAGCTATAAGCAATTAGCTTTTAGCCCTTTCATCAAGCATCACCTATTCAAAGTAAATGCTTATACTTTTGCTAACAGCTCAAAGCTCATTGCTAATAGCTTTTTGGGCGGCTATCGGGCTGTCTGTAGTACTCCGCAGCGCCAATTCATTTATTTCAATCATTCACTATTCACTATTCACCATTCACAAAAAAGGCGCTTTACGGGGTACTACTGCCCATCCCGGCCGCACGGTCACACCAGTCATTTGTTTTTGCGGGCAGGCAAGTTGTCAACCTTTAAAACGTGAAATTTGAAATGGATGAAAGCAAAGGTTGACAACTTTTTTATGTTGATAGGCGTCATCCCTGCCAAAGTTGTCAACCTTTAAAACGTGAAAATTGGAAATTGATGAACATACAGGTTGACAACTTTTTATCACGCAGAATCAGCCAAACATAATGACTTATTGACCTAATGTCTCAATGACTTTTTTTGTGATTTAGCAATAATCACCGATATTACCATCTATGAAAAAACTGCTGCTTTTAATTTTGTTACCGCTTCAAATCTTGGCGCAAAACATTCCGTTTTCAGCCTTTAAAAATTACCCGTTCACAACCGAATTAACTGCATGCGCACAAGGCCAAAAAATTGCTTGGGCCATGAACGAACAAGGAAAACGCAATGTGTACGTAGCCGAAGCGCCAGATTTTAAGCCCAGAAAAATAACAGATTACCAAAAAGACGACGGCCAAGAAATTACCAGTTTAACCATTTCCGACGATGGCAAATGGGTCATCTTCGTTCGCGGTGGCGACCATGGTGCCAACTGGGATGATGCGCTGCCAGTCAACCCCAGCTTCGATTTAAACCCTTTTAAAGTGCAAATTGCCAGCGTACCGTTTGCAGGCGGAGCGGTAAAATATTTGTCAGAAGGCGACGAGCCAATTATTTCGCCTGATAATAATTCCGTAACATTTATAAAAGGCGGACAAGCATGGTCGGCACCAATCGACGGTTCATCACCCGCTAAAAATTTATTTACCACCCGTGGCACGGTCAGTTCCTTGCAATGGTCTGCTGATGGCAATCGGTTGTTGTTTGTTTCGTCCCGCGGCGATCATTCCATTATCGGTTTTTATTCCAACAATTCTGCTAATCTTAAATGGATTGCCCCATCTTTCAACCGCGATAATTCACCGCAATGGTCAACCGATGGAAGCAAAATTGTGTTTATCCGCAGGCTTGGTTTGGGTGGTTCGCCAGATTCTTTATTGGTTAAAAAACACACCGATTGGAGCATTTATACCGCCGATACGCTTAACAAGAAACCAATTTTATTGTGGAAATCGCCCAATACACTTCGTGGCAATATACCAACAACCGACGGTGGGGCAAACTTGCATTGGGCGGCAAACAATGCCATTGTCTTTTCGTCGTACCAAGATGGCTGGCCACATTTATATTCCATCAATGCCAACGGTGGAAATGCGGTTTTATTAACGCCTGGCCATTTTATGTGCGAGCATATTAAATTAAGTGCCGATAAAAAATACTTGACTTTTAGCGCCAATACTGGCAGCGATAAATTGGATATCGACAGAAGACACATAGCAAAAGTAAGCGTAGATAAGCCTGATATGCAAGTACTTACGCAAGGCGAAGGATTGGAATGGACACCTGTAATAACTGGAGATGGAAATGCAATCGCATTTGTAAGCGCCACCGCACAGCGACCGCCTTTGCCAGCCATTATACCAAATAACGGCTTCTTATCCGTTAAAGGGGTAAATGGAATTAAATTATTGGGCGAAGATTTAATTCCGTCTGAATTTCCACAGGCCAAATTAATCACACCCAAACAAGTCGTTTTTAAATCGCCAGACGGCATCATGATTCATGCGCAATTGTTTGAACCAATTGGTGATGCTGCAAAAAAGCCAGCAATTGTTTACGTGCATGGCGGCCCACCAAGGCAAATGTTGTTGGGCTGGAATTATTCTGATTATTATGCCAATGCATACGCTTCCAATCAATATTTGGCCAGTTTAGGTTTTGTGGTTTTATCGGTGAATTATAGGCTGGGCATTGGTTATGGCTACGAATTCCATCAACCCAAAAATGGCGGCGTAGCCGGCGCTTCCGAATATCAAGATATTAAAGCAGCTGGCGAATGGCTGCAAAAACAAAGCTTTGTGGATGCAAAGAAAATTGGCATTTATGGTGGCTCGTATGGTGGTTATTTAACGGCCATGGCGTTGGCGAAAGATTCAAGAATATTTGCGGCCGGCGTTGACATTCACGGTGTGCACGATTGGGAAGTCAATTCATCGTTTGCTACGCAAGCCGATAAATTTGAGAAAGCACCCGATTACGAAAAAGCCCGCAAAATTGCGTGGGCTTCATCTCCGGTTGCTTACATCAGCACGTGGACTTCACCCGTTTTAATTATCCAAGGTGATGACGATAGAAATGTTCGCGTAAGCCAAAGTGTGGATTTGATCAGCCGGTTGGAAAAGCAACATGTGCCTTACGAAACGATGATGATTGTGGACGATACGCACCATTGGATGAAGTTTGAAAACGCCGTAACGGTTTATAAAACGGTGGCTGATTATTTTGTGAAACAGTTTAAATAAAACCTAACAATAGGAACATAGGTTATCTTTTGCTGTACGAGGCGTCCTCGCCTCGCACAGCTATTATATCGCCTCCGGCGATTAATTACCACATGAAATATTGACAAGCATTTTTTATTTTAAAATCACCCCAGTCATGGATATTACATCAATTTTAATGAAGCGTATATGAATTTAATATCCATGCCAATTGCAAATGGTAATTGCCACTGGCATCGTATGTATATTGCGAATAGCGTACTAGCCCGATTCCCTGTTTAATAAAATAAACCTGTGCTTCGTATTTTTTACTGCTGCAGTCATAAATTACCGCATCATTCTTTTTGGCATTGGCGTAAGTAGTTCCATCAAGATTTACCAATGTGGTATCGGCATAATAGGCGTACAGTTTTTCAGTGCCTGTGCAACTGCCAGATACTGTTACCGGCCACGAACTAATGCTTTGCGTACTATCGCCGGTGCCGGCAACAAAAAAAGTAAAGTAAGTTACGCCGTTCACGCTATCAATGCTACCAATTGTGGTACTGCTAAGGTTGGCCATCCATAAAACACCATTGTTTAAACTGTTAAGCAATTTGTAGTATGTTGCTCCGTTTGCGCTGGCCTGCCCGGTAATGGTAAGTGTAAAGTTGCTACTGTCTATAACAGCGCCGGTGCTGGTATTGTAATCTTTTAATTTATAGCTCCATTGGTTGTTTAAAGCAAGCGGAAATAAACCGGTTGGATTGCCGCCGGTAACGATGCTGCTGGAATCGCTGCTTTTTGAACAGCCTATTAATGTAAGCGTAACAATAATGAAATACAGCGTGGTCTTCATACTTTTGGATTTAAAAGCTAAAAAATAAATGGATTATTAAATTGTCAATGCATTGTTACCACCGCATAATGCTGGGCAACAAATATTTTTTTGACAACGTGAAATTAGATTCCTGCACAGCCGTCGGCAATACTAAAATTTAAGTAATTTTAATAGCCATGTATTTCCATCAACTGCGAAAGGTTAATTTCTATCAGCTTTCAAATAAATTTTACTGATGATACGCTTAAATTTTAAATGAGTTGCGGCAAAGCAATTTTGCTGTGCAAGGATTTTTGCTACGCAAGTTTTTGCTGTGCGAGGTGTCTTCGCCTCACACAGCTATTATATCGCCTCCGGCGATTAATTTGCCACCGGCAATTCCACATAAGTTGGAAACTGCGCTGAACAATAAATATGTTGTTCCGCTTTTTTAAAGTCCGTTTCCCTTGCTTCAAAAATATTGGGGATAAATGTTTGCGGATTGCGGTCGATAACCGGAAACCAACTGCTTTGGATTTGGATTATAACGCGATGGCCTTTTTTAAACGTATGGTTAATGTTGTGTAAGTCGATCACAAATTCTTCGGGTTTGTTGGGCGTAAGCGTTGTTGGATTGGTAAAGCTTTTTCTGAACCGACCCCTAAAAACTTCCATGGTAACCGATAATTGATAACCGCTCATGCTTAAACTTTCTCGGTTTATTGCAGGGTATTCGTCAATCAATTTTACGATCCAATCGGCATCGGTGCCGCTGGTGCTAGCAAATAAATGCGCCATTATTTTACCTGTTACGGTCAAATCTTCCGTCAACGAATCCATTACAAAACTTACCACATCGGGTCTTGTAGCCACAAAACGCTGGTCTTCCACTTGCCAAGGCCGCCAACGGCTACCACGTCCATAAGTAGCCTCAATGGGCAAAGTGCGGTAAGGCACAGGGTGCGCCGGATCACTTATATAAGTAACATAATCACTTGCAGCAGAAGGTTTTGTAAAGCTGGCTTTGTTATTGGCGATGGTATACAATTTTTTAATGGTTACATCTTTTGGTGGCCAGGTTTTATAAGTTTTCCATTGGTTGCTACCCGTTTGGAAACAGGTTGCTTCATCAAACTTTCCATCGCCAATACCTTTTAGCCAATAATCAAACCATTTTTTTTGCAGCGCCCTAAAGTATTCGCCCGTTTTGCTGCCAAAAGAAATGCTGCCCAAACTGTCGGCTTTATCTCGGCCCCATTGGCCATGGTTCCAAGGGCCCAACACAATAAAGTTGCGGTTGAAGCTATCCGTTTTTTCCATGTGTTGATACATCAATTGCGGGCCGTTCAAATCTTCTTGATCGTAATAACCGCCCACATGTAATTGTGGGATTTGCGCCGATTTTACATAATTCAGCGGCGAATTTTTCTGCCAAAAGCTATCGTAATTCGGGTGTTTTACAAAGTTGTTCCAAGTGGGGATAGTGTTGTGAAAGTATTTATCGTTTACATTTTTTAAAGAACCCAATTGCAAATACCAATTAAATAAGTCGTATTGCGGAAAAGGGAAATTGCTATCGGTGGTTTTATCATGTTCCAATTCATAACTGTATTCCATGCCATAACTTAATCGGAAAGCACCGTTGTGGTGAAAATCATCGCCTAAAAAAAGATCGCTCATGCAAGCTTGTTCAGACGATGCCTTCAAAGCTGGATGCGGATCAACAGCGCCAACCAAAGCCAGCCAACCCGGGTAAGAAATGCCATAAATCCCAGCTTTACCATTGTTATTCGGCATGTTTTTAACTAGCCAATCTACGGCATCGTAAGTATCTGTGCTTTCGTCAACCGCACCCTTTTGTGTAGTGTGGATCAATGGTTGGTGGATTTCCATCTTGCCTTCGCTGCGGTATTTCCCACGGATGTCTTGGTACACGAAAATGTAACCTTCTTTAGCCATGTTATAAACACTCCAAAGAGCTTTTGTTTCCACAATTGTATCGTCCGGCATGCGATTATAGACACCGTACGGGGTCCGTTGTATTAAAATAGGAACCGGTTTTGTTGCGCCAACTGGCGTATAAATAACTGTGTATAATTTAACGCTATCCCGCATTGGGATCATGGCGGAAGTTTTTTTGTAGTGGGAGATGCTGTCGGTTTGAGCATAGGCGGCGGTACAAATAATATTGACAAATAATAATAGCAGACGGATTAATTTTTTCATGAATTAGATTTAAAATAGTTATCTAGATACAAATCTGAAATTTAATCAAAATAAAAAACCGCCACATTGGGCGGAGCTGAACATTGTAATAATTAAGCTGTTATTTTTTGATGTATTGCTTTAGATTTTTTGACCTTGGCTGCCGCTTTTCTTGTCGCCACATAATCCGCAAATTCTTTTGTCTCTTTTTCGCTCCATTCCCTATAGTCCATAATCGGACCATCTAGCATTTCAGGTGTAATAATAGCTGTTTTCTTTTGCTTTGTCTTCATAGTGTAAATTTACGTATTAAAAGTATTTTTTTATTAAAAGGACCGCTTGTTTTTCTTCAATAATAAACTTTATCCCACCAAGATGTATCGCTCCAACACGTTTATAATAATCAAAAAGTTTGTTTTTGGCGTCAAAGCCGATGTAGCCTTCAAAACCTAGATCAAAAGATATTTTGCAACATAAAGCAACCATGGCATTACCAACACCTGCATAAAGTAAAATTGGTTTTTTGTTGAT
>CAWJTH010000205.1:0-3416 GCA_963845495.1 uncultured Chitinophagaceae bacterium | reverse complement strand
GTGCTGTTAGCGCTCGTTACGACGTATTGCTGAAGGCATTGTAGGTTGTTTCAATTGTTTCCGATAGTGCCTTGCTCATGCTTGCGGCAAATACATCTAAATCTTTCAGGTAGTTTCGTGCTTTCGGGTCGTTGCTGTATTTCTCATAAGCGGCTTCCATGCACCCGTTTATTAGTCCAAGTAAATGGAGGCGGTGGTTTATCCTGTCGCTGAACTTTCCCTTTTTGTTGTTTGTCATTTTGTGATTTATAGGTTAATAAAAATTTATTTCTTGGACATCGATTCCGTAATTTTCATTCAGCTTTTTCAACTGGTGCAACAGCTTTTTCTTCTGTGCGTTTGTTGCTATCTCGATTCCCTCCGGTTCGATCTTCTTTGCTGCTTCCTTGATAAGGACGTCCAATTTTTTATCTATCAAGCGCATATTGGCTTCTATGCTGTTTGCTGCTTTATCATCCTCTTGTAAGTAGGATGCGTGGTACAGATCCTTGTCTGCCATCCTGTTCAGGATTTTTAACAGCTTTAGTTTATCCTTTATAGCGTCTGACACTTTTGATTTTAATGGCATTGTTTATTTTTTAAGTGTTCTTTAAATTTGGGTTTGTTTATTATGTTTTTAAAATAATCTGTCAGGTGCACCATATCGTTGGCGATAAATATCTCAGGGTTATTTTTGTTTGTTGTCAACTGCTCAATATCCAGCCTGGCATTTAATGGATTTAACCGAATGAATAACTTTTGCCCGTTCCTGATCACAACTAAGTCTGAAAAATTGTTTCCGTTTACCCGCCTTGCGAATATCCTGTTCAAGGTAAAAAACTCCATTGCTGCGTACAAAAATGTTGAATGATTTTTGTCTGAATACCTCTTTAATTTTGTCTTTCCAGAAAGGATTCTGCTAATTAAATGATGGTTATTTTTGCCCTGTAAATATACTATTTTATTACGTTCCATTTCACTTTTCCAGAATAACTTACTGGAATTGGCGTAATTGCCGCTATAGGGTTGGTATGCTGTTGTCATTTTGATTTATTTTAAGGTTAATTAAGTTGTTCTGTTGTTTTCATGAGGCATTCCTTACCGCAGAATAACCCGGATGTAAAGCCTCCGATATCTGTTTTTAATAACGGATCGCCGCCTGTTGTGAATAGGATATCGAACCATTCGCCACTGTTTGTTTTGATTGTTTGTAATTTATAATCATCGTAAATTGATTCAACTGGGAAGGATTCTATTTGTTCATGTTCTATTGAGATGGACGGCGGTGAAGGTTGTTCGCCAAGGTCTATAAGCAGATCGGCTATATCGTACTTCTCATAATTTGGTGGCGGGGGCTGGCCGTTCATAATATCTATTACGGTTACTTCGCTGCCAATATTTGCCCTTAATTCGTCAGCCTTACCAGTCCATTCACTTAATGCATCCACGTCAGGGAAAAGAAAAATTTCCCTGCTAATTAAAACCTTGGAAACTTCTTTCGAATACCACCTGCAACCATTTTTCCCGCCTGTTGCAAGCCAGATATAGGATTGATAGTGAAGACTTGCTATCAATGCGGTTTTTTCTGACTCACAAATAGCAACCGGTTTGTTATTCCCTTTCAACAGATGTTCGCCAAAAAAGCACTGTGCTAGATTTATTTTGTCGTACCCACGTCCAACAGATGTGAGTATATTTTTACCTAGATAAATAGGGGCAAATTCCCTGTTTCTTTTACCGTTTAACGGATTGTACATCATTGCCTTTGCCTGCCTCAAATTGCCGTTAATATCCTTTTGTACAAAGAGCGTAGTTCCTTCGCCGTGCTTTACGCAAGAGCCTACATTGTAAAGCTTGCAAAGATGGTCGGCATGGTTTCGACCATATTTATCGTACAGGAACAAGTATAAGTTGTTCTTGTTGTAAGCTTCTATATTCCTGTAAACCGTTTCAGATGGTATATAGTCAATTGGTATCATTTTTTTATACGTTTTGGCATTGGCGTAGTAATATTACTTGCACTCATATGATCACTTGAAATATCAAGGAGGGACATACACCTTTTTACCGCGTCAACAAAAGACAAGTTTTCCAAGTCAAGAATGAAATCTATCGGATTGTGTCCGGTTTTATCACAACCAAAACATTTATATAAACCTTTTGCAGGAGACACATCAAACGAGCCTGACTTTTCATCGTGGAATGGGCAAACCCCTACGTAATTACCATTTTTACGTTTAAGGTCAACAAACAACATTATGAATTGAACTAAAGAATACGCTTTGATTTGTTGTATGATATTTTCTGGGATTAAACTCATAAAAAGATTATTATATTATTCTTCAAAGCCTTCATCAAATTCACCTTTACCTACCTTGATTATGGTTTGTTTTGGCTTGTAAACACCGTGTCCATTTGATGCCATTGGCTTTTCCAAATAACCTGATTCCACATAATAAGAAGTGAAATCTTTAGCATTATTGTCTCCTATTTTCCCGTAAATTATTCTTCCGCCAATGTCTTTTATACTTTTCCATAACCTTGTATATGTCAATTCTTTTTGAAAGCGGAAAATTTCTGAAATTAAATCTAAATGCTGCTTTTCTGTGAAATCGTTATACGTAATTGCTTTTGGTTTTGATTTAATTTCCTTTGTTATGGAGGGTTTAATCTGATAATCATCTAAAATGTAAGGAAGCCCCTCGTCGTCAATAGCAAAGGCAAATGGCTCAAACTCTTTTTCCCTGCAATCAATGGGAGTAACTATTGATATATTTGAATTTGCCGCATCCTTTGAAACTTCAATAATCGCATCAGCCTTCCTATGTGAGAAACTACCGAGATGTCCGAGCAGGTTTTTGACGGTTTTATTGTAGTGCAGTACACACACGATATGGATGTTGTAAATCTCTGTCCATTTCATTAAATGCATTACGATGTTTTGCGCTTGGTCGGCCTGTAAAATGGGGTCAATATCCAAGTCGATTATACCGTCAATCGCCACAAAATTTATATTTGGCGTGGTTGCTAGAACATAATCTATAAGCGACAGCCTTTTCCGCTGGGCTAAGTGTCCTAAGTGAGTAGCAAACAAAATTTTTCGGTGATAGGTTGCCGCAAAGCTTGCATATACGTTTGATAATCTGCTGTACCTTGTACTTGCTTTGCTCCGTATCAAAAAGAATATTCATACCACTGGCAGGGCATCTGAAAATCTGCGACAGTTGTTCCATTGCCGCCGAAGCGGCTAGCAACATGGAAATCAAAAATGATTTTCTGCTTTTTGCAAAACCCGTAACAATAGAGAAGTTACCCTTTGTGAAAAGCGTTACCATTTCGCCGTTGCTTTTTATTTGCATAGCGACTGGCGGCGGAGCCAGCACTTCAAGCATGTCTACCATGTGCGCTGCCGCCAATTGCGCTATTTCGCTTAAACT
>CAWJTH010000204.1:0-14733 GCA_963845495.1 uncultured Chitinophagaceae bacterium | reverse complement strand
AAACGATCCTTTTCAATACAACAGTTATTCTTATGGGCTTTATAATAAGCTTGAAATTGATATTGAAAACATCAATAAAGAAAAATTTAAGACCAACAAATTGCTTAAACCCTTTGCTTTTATTTTAAAAAATATTGATAGCGTAACGGAAGACAAGCCGTTTTTGCCAATGTTTTTTACAGAATCCATTTCTGACTGTTATTATAGTACCACACCAAATAAAAAAAGGGAAGAAATAAAAGCTTTGCTTACAAACGGCATTAAAAATGAGAGCATTATGCAATATGTTGGCGGCATAAACCAGCGCATCAATGCTTATCAAAATTACATTGTAATGTTTAATAAGGAGTTTATTAGTCCAATAAACCCGGCCGGCGATCAATATTACAATTATATAGCTGCTGATACACAATACATTGGCGGCGACCGTTATTTGCATCTTTTCTTTCAACCCAAAAGAGATGGCGAAAACACATTTAACGGCGAATGTTGGATTTACCAAAAAACTTGGGCATTACAACGCATAACCCTCAATTCGTCTCCATCGGCAAATATTAATTTTGTAAACAGGATAAGTATTGTTCAAGAATTTGCAAAGCAAAACGATAGCACTTGGGTGTTTGCTAAAGACAAATTTGTTACCGATATTTCGCTTACCAAAAAAGAAAAGCTAGCATTTATTGCAAGGAAAACAAGTATTTACAACAATGTAAAAGTTAACCAGCCCGATATTGAAGCAAAGCTTTCAACAAATAAAACCGCAGAGCAAGTTATTATTAGCGACAGCGCTTACAGCAATAACCGTGACGCATGGCAAAACCTTCGCCCAGCGCCGCTTACCAAAAGCGAGATGCAGGTATTTACCATGATTGATACATTGCGTAGCATGCCTACGTTTAAAAAATACATGAACACGTTCATGTTTATTGTGGATGGCAGAAAAAGTTTGGGCAAGTTTGAAATTGGACCATGGTATAAATGGTTCAGCAGCAACCAGTTAGAAAAAACAGAGGCTACGATTTGATTTGGCAACAACCGATTCTTTTAGCCACCGCGTAAGGCTACATGGTTATTTAGCCTATGGTTTTGGCGATACCGCATTGAAAGGAAGATTTGATGTGACCTATAAATTTCCGCAAAAATCGGGTGTTTCGGTTTATGCCAGTTACACGCATGATGTG
Source organism: uncultured Chitinophagaceae bacterium (assembly GCA_963845495.1). Lineage (GTDB taxonomy): Bacteria > Bacteroidota > Bacteroidia > Chitinophagales > Chitinophagaceae > JAZKFT01. The sequence goes on along the minus strand of CAWJTH010000204.1, from coordinate 13,552 downwards.
GATAATGGGCGTATAAACACGCATGGCGATGATAACAGCACGGATAATTTGTTTAGCCAATTGATTCGCCGCGATGGCATTAAGCAAAAGTTTTTAATGGAAACCGAATCAAAGGCTTGGGTAAAAAAAGAATGGGATAATAATATGTCGGCACAGCTGATGTTTACAAAAACTAAATATGATACTTATACGCCTTTTGCAAAAGCCACTGATTTTACATTGGATGGGCGGAATATAGAAAATAGTGAAATTGGATTAATGCTGCGTTTTGCGCCGGGCGAAAAAACAATCCGTACCAAACGCCGGGATTTTAGGATGCCGGGCGGCAACCCTGTATTTTATGTTGGGGGATTTTTAGCCGTGCCTAATTTGCTCGGCAGCGATTACAGGTATAGAAAAGTAACTGTTTCGATGGATCAAAACCTGCGCATACCGCGTTGGGGCCATTTAAAATATGAATTGTATGCAGGTAAATATTTTTCAAAAGACGGTTTGCCGTTTATGGTTTTAGAAATACACCCTGGCAACGAAATTTATTATTACAGTAAAACCAGTTTTAATCTGATGAACAGGTTTGAATACATCAGCGACCAATATGCTGGTGTAAATATTGAACACGATTTTGACAAAAAATTATTGAACTTGTTACCATTTATGCGCAAAAGCAATATGCGCCAGTTTTGGACATTAAAAACAGTTGTTGGTAATTTGTCTTTGCCTGATAAACGCGTAAACATCCGCCAATTTCCTGATTATGTGCGGCACAGTATGTATGCGTTAAACGGAAATGCCTACACGGAAGTTGGTACCGGCTTTGAAAATATTTTTAAATTTTTACGAATTGACGGCGTTTGGCGTTTTGCCCCAACACAGGTTGTTCCGCCACCTGCGCCAGGCACCATGCCTAATCCGAATCAATTACCGAACAAAATCCACCATTTTGGGTTGTTTTTTAGCTTTCATTTTCAGCTTTAAACCACCTAAGGCATCTAAAAAATATGATGCAATTTTATTAGGTTCCTAACGTGATTGGAACAGTTGGGTTTCCTCTTTGGTTTTCTTAGATGTCTTAGTTGGTTGAACCTATCTTCCTAAGCTTGCAAACAATAAATTAAGGTCGGTATATTTTAGATCAAACCTTTCGCTGAGATGGAAATTGGTGAGTGCGCCTTTGTACAAATAAATACCGTTGCGCATATTAAAATTGTTCCAAGCGTAAGGATCGAAACCACCGGCATCGGCCATATCGCGAAGCATGGGCATCAACACATTGCTGATGGCATGGCTTGCCGTGCGACTAAAACCTGACGGAATATTCGGCACGCAATAATGTATCACGTCGTGTTTTATAAAAGTCGGCTTGTCATAAGTGGTTATTTCGCTGGTTTCGAAACAACCGCCACGGTCGATACTTACATCAATAATAACGCTGCCTGGTCGCATATCGGCTACCCATTCTTCCCGAACGACAACCGGAGTACGTCCGTTCTGCGAACTAAGTGCGCCTACCGCCACTTCGCAACTGCGTAACTGTTTGGCCAAAATACGGGGTTCGATTACCGATGTCCAAACGCGGTGACCCATCGTATCTTGCAATCTTTTAAGCCTGTAAACACTGGTATCAAACACTTTTACCGAACTTCCCATGGCCAATGCTGCCCGTGCGGCAAATTCGCCCACGACCCCAGCGCCTAAAATAATCACTTTTGTTGGTGGAATGCCGCTAATGCCCCCCAACAAAATCCCTTTTCCCTCGCCAGCGGCGCTTAAATATTGACCTGCAATTAACATTGCGGCGCTGCCCGCAATTTCGCTCATGCTGCGCACAATGGGGAAAGTGCCACTATCGTCTTTCAGGTTTTCAAAGCTTAATCCCGTTACTTTTTTAGACATCATGTGCTCCAAAATCTCCGTCTTCATAGCGCTGAGATGAATGGGCGAAATAATGGTATGGTTTAGTTTAAGCAAAGGCAAATCCTCTTCCACCACAGGAGCGGTTTTTACCAGGATATCACAATTGTAAATCTCCTCTTTGCTATATTTTATTTTGGCGCCAGCTTCGCTGTAGTCGCGGTCGGAATAACGGCTTCCTTCGCCAGCTTTACTTTCTACCCAAACATCATGACCATTGTTTACCAACACACTTACCGCTTCGGGAATCAAAGCGATCCGGTTTTCTTGAAACGCGGTTTCTTTGGGAATACCGATAAAAAGTTCGGCGCTCTTTGCTTTTATATCGAGGGTTTCCTCAAGGGTTTCATAATTAAAACTACCGCTGATAATGGCTTTAGACATGGTGAATGAACAATGAAAAGTGAATAATGAACAATAAAAATGGTTTGTGGCAGGGTTGGGGAAAGGCAAATTACAACTTTTCCCGTTAAACCGTTCCTTTCTGCAAATCTTGCACTACCAACTTATTTTTCTTTCCGTGTCTGCTATCGCTTCTATGTAAACATTTAAAGTATTTTCTGGCAAAAGATCCGCCGCTTTTTCAGGCCATTCTACCAAACAAAAATTACCGCTGTACAATGCATCTTCCACACCAGCATTGATGGCTTCTTCTTCATCGCGAAGGCGATACAAATCCATGTGGTAAATAGATTTTCCACTTTTGGTTGTATATTGGTTGATGATGGAATAAGTGGGGCTACTAATCACATTTTCGACACCCAATGCTTTACAAAAGGCTGTAATAAAAGTTGTTTTTCCAGCACCCATATTGCCATGAAAAGCAATGGTTTGCACATTGTTTATTTGTGCAAGCAATGTTTCGGCTGCATTGTTTATTCCTGATAATTGGTAGATGATTTGCATAGGATTGTGGACGGAAAACTTGATTATTTACTATTCCAACACATATATTTACAGCCACAAAGCTAACCACAATGAAAGAAACTAACAGGATGATCCATAACACCTTGCTGAAAATTAGCATATTAGCGGTCACTTTTTTGCTTGTTTTACATAAACCAACATTTGCCCAAAACCAGCAGCCAACTACATTCGGAAAAGTATCTACAGCTGATTTTACTTTACCCGCCAATAAAATAATTGATAGCAATACAAATGCGGTAATTATATCGGATGTCGGCTCAACAGAGTTTGTCGGTAATAAATATAATTGGGTATCGTATGTGTTTAAAAAAACAACACGCATAAAGATATTAACCAATAAAGGTTTTGATTTAGCAACTATACATTTTTACTTACGTGGAATAGATGAATGGCAAGATAGGTTAAGCAACTTGCAAGCAACCACCTATAATTTAGAAGATGGAAAAGTAGTTGGAACACAATTGAGTACCGAAGATTTATTCGAAGAAAAAATCAATAAAAATTTTGTTGAGAAAAAATTTACTTTTCCTAAAGTAAAGAACGGTTCAATAATCGAATACACCTATACAATAAACTCTCGGCATTTTAACTACATACCAGAATGGAACTTTCAAGATGTAAAATATCCTTGTTTATATAGTGAATTCCAGATAGGAATTCCCGATATGTTAAGGTACACTATAATCCGGCATGGAATAGATTCTTTTTCTTCAACAAAAAACGATGAAAGCCATGAAAATTTAATAATGACCCGCTATGACGCCAATGATGTTTCCCATTATGAAGTAGCAACCAATGTGTATAAACAAAAATGGATAATTAAAGATGTCATGCCTTTAAAAAATGAAAACTATGTAAATTATCCAAGGGATTATTTGGACAATATAAGTTTTAATTTGTCGCAAACTTATAATGGTGCCGAAATAAGCAGCCATGGTACTAACTGGCAAACGACCGAAGCCGACCTTTTAAAAGAAAAAGAATTTGGCAATGCAATTGACGTGGTTTACACAGAAAACCTTAAAAATATAGTGCAAAAAATTTGCGGCGATCAAATTAATGCGGGCGAAGACGCAAAAAAGATTTTTTATTATATCCGCGATAATTTTACCTGTGTTCCGGATAACTCTATTTACACATTTAAAGAATTATATGATGTAAATCAGGCAAAAAGTGGAACTGTAGCAGACTTGAATTTATTATTGATTGCTATGTTAAGGCAAAGGGGCCTAAAAGCTTACCCAGTTATTCTTGGTACAAAAGAATATGGCACTAATTCTTATCGTTTTCCTGTTTTGGAAAAAATGAATTATGTGGTTTGTATGCTTAAAATGTTTGGTGATACAATCTATCTTGATGCGAGCAAACCTCTTAATGGTTATGGAAAATTACCGATTGATTGTTATAACGGACATGCGAGGATTATCAATGAAAATAGTAGCGGGTCTGTGTTTTTCTTTTCAGATGCAATCAAAGAAAGTAAAGTCACTTCTTTGATTGTGACCAATAATGAAAACGGTAAAGGGCTGAGTGGTGGCTTTCAATCAAACCTCGGTTATTTTGAATCGTATAAGGTAAGGAGTGAAATAAAGAAAATAGGTCAAAAAGCCTATCTGAATAATGTTCAAACCAGTTATGGGTCTGATTATACACTTTCCAATTTTCATATTGATACTTTGACTAAATTGGATGAGCCAATTATATTTAATTATGACTTAGTTTTTAATACCATGGGCAACGAGGACATTTTCTATTTTAATCCTATATTAAATAGTTCTTATAAAGAAAATCCTTTTAGGTCAGAAGAAAGAAGATATCCAGTTGAATTGCCCTATCCGATTGATGACATATATGTATTAAACATGGAAATACCTAAAGGTTATAAAATTGACGAACTACCAGTTTCTACAAAAGTTGCATTTAATGGTACTGATGGTTTCTATGAATATATTATTAGTAAAGATGAAAGTTCGATTCAATTGCGCAGTCATATAAAAATTAAGCAAGCAACATTTGCGCCGGATGATTATAAAACCCTACGCGATTTTTTTGCCTATATCATCAAAAAACAAAGCGAACAAATTGTATTTAAAAAGATAAAATAATTATTTTTTATTCGTTGCCAACCACTTCGAAAATTTAAATCCTGCAAAAGCTTCTTTAATTCCCAATGGGTTATTGCCAAGGGAAACTGCGGCATCGTCACCATATAAAAAATTGAAGATGGTTGAATAATCGGTGCTGGTTTTATAGGTTTGATAAAATTGGTTAAATGGCTCAAAATCAATACCAGCTTGTACTTCGGCGTTTATTTCCTTGGCAATAAAAACTTCTTGCAAAATATGGTCTTGCAAGGTTCTTGGATTAGGATGCGATAGCCAGTAAATAGTTCGGTAACAAAATTCTTGCGTTCTTTCGATAATTAATTGTTCGGAATAAGTTTCGCTTGTCCAAAAAATAGGGCTGCAAAAGTTTCGCTTCAGTAATGCGCTGAACTTAAATTTGTTGTCGTAATCTGCGGTAAAGCGGTTTGTCCATGCACCTTTTAAATCGTCGGATAAATTAAAAGCTACTTTAAATATTGGTTGGATATTTTGATTTTTGTTGCTTATTTCTTGTAAGGTTTTATTTATAACTTGTTCGATGTCCAATGCTTTTAGCCCTATCAAATTTTCGAGTACATGCTCTTTTGCCATGGGGTTGAATCCGCCAATCGGTAAAACTAAATCGCCCTTTGTATTTCCTTGCAATAGTTTTATATAAAGCTGAAATCTATCAAAACATAGGGGTTGTTGATAGAATTGGATCATCGTTTCTAAAATAGGGAGAAGTTGGAATAGCATTTTTTAATTTATTATTCGTTGGGCAACCGCCCTACGAATAAAAATACAAAACAATTATTTTCTCATATAATTTCAACATCATTTCCCCCAACATCCTAACTTTCGCCCTTAAAACATTTTTATGGCGGACAATACAGCATTTTTAAATGCAATAAAAGCTGGGTATACGTTTCAAGGCGATTCAGTTAAAATTGGGGTTGGTATGTTAAACGGCGAAGTTGTACCCAGCGCCGATGTTCGCTTGCCCTTAAAAACCATGAACAGGCACGGTTTGATTGCCGGCGCAACGGGAACGGGTAAAACCAAAACCTTGCAAATGATAACCGAAGGTTTAAGCAACGCAAGTATACCTGTTGTTGTGATGGATATAAAAGGTGATTTTAGCGGTGTTGCCGAACCTGGCACCGTAAACGATAAGCTAACCGAACGCTGCCAAAAATTAGATGTCACTTTTACGCCTACCGGTTTTCCGGTTGAATTATTAAAATTGGGCGCAAACCAAAAAGGCGTGCAATTGCGTGCTACGGTAAGCGAGTTTGGCCCCATTTTATTAAGTAAAATTTTAGAGTTGAATGACACGCAACAAGGTTTGGTAGCCATGTTGTTTAAATATTGCGACGATAATAAATGGCCTTTGCTTGATTTAAAAGATTTTGTAAAAGTGCTACAATATGCCAGCAACGAAGGCAAAGATGAACTGCAAAAAACGTATGGCAATATCACTACCGCCAGCACTGGAACCATTTTGCGGAAAGTGATAGAACTGCAACAACAAGGCGCTGATGTGTTTTTTGGCGAAAAAAGTTTTGAAGTGGACGATTTAATGCGCATTGGCGACGATGGCCGCGGCATCGTTAGCATTTTGCGGGTGATGGATTTGCAAGACAAGCCGAAACTTTTCAGCACGTTTATGCTGCAAATGTTGGCAGAAATTTATGCTACTTGTTCGGAAGCAGGCGATTTGGATGCGCCCAAACTGGTTATTTTTATTGATGAAGCCCACCTTATTTTTAACGAAGCGACCCAGGCTTTACTCGACCAAATTGAAACCGTTATCAAACTCATCCGTTCAAAAGGTATCGGTATTTTCTTTTGCACACAAAACCCGATGGATGTGCCTGCGGCAGTATTGGGACAATTAGGTATGAAAATACAACATGCTTTGCGGGCTTTTACCGCGGTTGATAGGAAAAACATTAAGCAAACGGCAGACAACTATCCCGATTCTACTTTTTACAAAACGGAAGATTTGATCACCCAAATGGGCATCGGCGAAGCCATGGTAACTATGTTGAATGAAAAGGGGATTCCAACGCCGCTGGTGCATACCATGCTTTGCCCGCCAAATAGCCGCATGGATGTGTTGGGCGATGCGGAAGTAGATGGTTTGATAGCAAAATCAAAACTAGCAGCTAAGTATGGTCAAGTGATTGATGAGCAAAGTGCTTATGAAATATTGACCGCCAAATTGCAAGAAGCTGCCGAAAAAACACAAGCTAATCAAGTAAATACTACCAGCGGCGGCAAGCCTGAACCTTCGATGATTGAAAAAGTAATGGACAATAGCATTGTAAAATCAATGGTCCGCACGGGTGGAAATATGATTGTACGCAGTTTACTCGGCGCTTTGGGCTTGGGTGGAAAAAGCAGGAAATCGTCTTTCTTTTAACGCCACAGGTTTATTGCCCGATTCACAGATTTTACACAGAAATTATTTAAAAGTTTTTCTTGCTGCAAATCTTTGAGTAATTCCCTAAAGCATTTAAGGAGTAAACATCAAACTTTGAAGCATTATCCCCCAACCTTCAGCGCAACATCTGTGAATCTGTGGCAATAAACAATCTTCCCATCCCCATCATAGCCCACAACGGCCTCAGATTCACAGATGTTGCACTGAAATTTGTTTGAACGTGTTTGAGGCCCTAAATAAAAGCGTCAGAGACATATAATAAAGGGATGTTGATTTTATTAAAAGTTTTTAAAAGAATAAAACATAAATCTTCAGTGCAAAATCTGTGAATCTGTGGCTATAAAGAATGTGAATCTGTGGCAATAAACAATCTTCCCATCGCATCATAGCTCACAATTTCTTCTGCCAACAAATAATTGATTGCTTTCTCAATGGCCGCTTTTTTAACCTGCGGCAATTTTTGTTGGATATATAAAATAAGCTGCGGTTCTTGCAATATATTTTTAATCCCGGCAATGGCGTTTTCTACCTCTGCATTGCTTACCGATTTTGCTTTTTTAGCCAAGCAAACATCACAAATACCACATGGTTCGGTTTGTTTTTCACCAAAATAATGGCGTAGTATTTCACTGCGACAAGCATCTTGGTTGGTAGTGTAACTGACGGTGCTAGCAATCCTGATTTTATATTGTTCCTTTCGTTTATTATATTGTTTTTGGTCTATAACCAATTCATCTTTATTCACGCGGTTGTATAAAAAGTACACTTGCGGTGTATCTTTTTGTGGTAAATAGTCGATGATTTTATAGTAAGCCAATGTCCGTAACTGCCGTTGGGTTTCTTCGATGCTTTTATAAATGGCTTTGGCCAGCGATTTCTCATAAATATTTACCACATTATCAAAAATGCCTTCGTAAAAGCGCAACAAGCATTTGATAAGCGGCTCCAAAGGCGGATTCATTTTTTCGAATTCCTGCAAATTGTTTTTATCAGTTATAAATCCTGCTTTGGCAGGCAAAAAAACCGATTCGTTAAACGCAATATAACCAGCCTGCTCCAAGGTTTTTACCACGTTTGTTACCAAAAAAATGTCCAACTTCCAACGCTCGGTAAATTCTTTAAAATCAAAATCGTAATAGCGGCCTTCTCCATGGGTTTCTGGAATTTGCAGGTAATTGCAAATGCTTTGATACACCCGCCTAATGTCGAACATAACCGGGAATTTTTGGTCGGGCAACTTTTGCAAATCGTCTAATTCTGTATCGTTGTACAACAAAACGGCGTATGATTTTTTGCCATCGCGGCCTGCACGGCCTGCTTCTTGGTAATAATTTTCCGGACAATCGGGTACATCGGCATGCACTACGCAGCGAACGTCGGGCTTGTCGATGCCCATACCAAAAGCGTTGGTGCAAACCATTACCCTAGTGCGGTTATCGATCCAATCTTTTTGGCGTTTGCTCCTTTCTTCATTGCCCAAACCGGCATGGTAAAAAGAGGCATTAATGTCATTTTGTAATAAAAACTCCGCAATATCTTTTGTGCGGCGGCGGTTTCTGCAATAAACCAACGCCGAGCCCGGCACGTTGGCAAAAATCTCCTTCATTTTATGCACCTTACTTTCCACTTTAAAACAACTGAACGAGAGATTTGGCTTGGCGAACGATTGGCGGATAATAAGTCCCCTGTCCCCTGAAGGGGTGCCTCTATCAAGTCTTTGTATGTTTTTTGAAAGCCTTTCATTTTCCAGAGGTAAGTTAAGCAGAGGCACCCCCTTAGAGGACGGGGGGTTAAATCCCAACTTATCGCAAATATCAAATTGCACTTCTTCGGTGGCCGTTGCCGTAAGCGCCAAAATCGGCACATTCGGTTTTTCTTCCCGCAGTTCGCCAATTTTTAGGTAGGGTGGACGAAAATCATAACCCCATTGACTAATACAATGTGCTTCATCTACGGCAATCAAGTTTAAATCCATAGCAGGTAGCCATTCATTGAAAGCCTGTGTCAGTAAGCGTTCTGGCGAAACGTACAGGAATTTTACGTCGCCGTTAGTGGCTTCTTGCAAGGTTCGGCGAACATCGTAACTCGTCATTCCGCTTTGTATGCTTAATGCCCGGATACCTTTGTTCAACAATGCATCCACTTGGTCTTTCATCAACGCAATCAGCGGACTAATCACCAAACACATCCCTTCCATAGCCATGGCCGGCACTTGGTAGCAAATTGATTTTCCGCCCCCCGTAGGCAACAGTGCCAACACGTCTTTTCCGTCCATTACGGCATTGATGATATCTTCTTGCTGCGGCCGGAATTGATCGTGGCCAAAATGGGTTTTTAATATGTGGTGGATAGTCGAGCATTGGTGGGCAAGTTTAGGGAATTTTTTGGTGGGAAGGATTTTTTGCTGGAAAGACGGAAAGGCGAGAACAAAAGTTTCACGCAGAGCATATAAAATATGCGAAGAAATTAAAGAAGCTTAGCTTCCTGTCTCTTGGTTCATTTTTCTCACTTCCCTTAGCAATCTCTGTGTGAAATATTTTTTCTTGCAACCGATTTATCCCCAACTTTAATCCCCCTTTAATAACAAGCTTATGATAACTTTTTCATTGATTCCATCAACCGAAATCCATTCCATTATTCCTTTTTTGCAACTACTGAACGATAAAATTGACGAAACCATTTTACACCAACGCCTAACCGAAATGATTTCCCAAGGCTACGAATGCGTGGGCATTTACGACGGCGACAAACGCATCGGCATTTGTGGATTGTGGACGCTGACCAAATATTATGTAGGCAAACATATGGAACCTGACAACGTGATCGTTAGTCCCGATTACCGCGGCCAGCACATTGGCGAACAATTGATGGATTGGGTACACGCCTACGCCAAACAAAAAGGCTGTGTAGCCGCCGAATTAAATTGCTATGTTACCAATAACGCCGGCGTAAAATTTTGGATGAACCAAGGTTATAAGATTTTGGGGTTTCATTTTCAGAAGGGGTTGTGAGACGGAGAAATTGGTTTGTTGTTAGATTCCACCCAATAATTAACACTTAGTAAATCTCGATATCCACTCAATTAAATATAGCCGATATAACATTACGTTTTTCCATATAGGTTAATTTACCTTTATTTATTTTTAAAAAAAGCAGTTTTTAGTGCCATTCATCACAAAAAGTGCTTTCCGATGCGGTTTTCCTGTAAATTCATGCCTTAAATCTAAGATTCCGAACCAAATCCAGCTTATGAAGAACCTGTTCTTTACCCTGATTGCAGGCCTATGTGTGTACACGGCCCAAGCGCAGGAAACTTTTCCAGAAAATGGGGTGGCCGATCATCGTGAACATTGCTACGCATTTACCCATGCCAGCATTGCTAAAGATGGCGGCAATTTTTTGCAAAATGCAACCATGGTTATCCGCGATGGAAAAATTGTTGCCGTGGGTGCATCTGTTTCTATTCCAACCGATGCGGTGGTAGTAGATTGTACCGGCAAGTTTATTTATCCATCATTTATTGATTTGTACAGTAATTATGGCATGCCGGTTGCCGAAAATGCGACAGCAGGCGCTGGTCGCCGTGCAGGCGGTGGTGGCGGTTTTGGACAGCCAGCCCAGTTCCTCTCGAACCAAAAAGGCCCATTTGGTTGGAACCAAGCTATCCGGACCGATGTGGATGCGTCTGGTATTTTTTCAGTAGATGAAACCCATGCCAAACCGTTGCGTGATGCTGGTTTTGGTGCGGTGCTTACCCATCAGCAAGATGGTATTGCCCGAGGTACAGGTACTTTTGTTTCGCTTGGAAACGAAAACGAAAACTTAGTGGTAATCAAAGAAAAAGCTTCTGCGCACTATTCTTTTAGCAAAGGCAGTTCTACCCAAAGTTATCCCAGCAGCCAAATGGGTAGCATAGCATTGCTACGCCAAAACTTTTTGGATGCGGCATGGTACAAAAACAATCCTGCGGCAGAAGGCATAAACCTTACCCTTAAAGCGTTTAACGAGCAACAAGGGTTGCCTCAAATTTTTGAAGGCAACGATAAGTGGCGTGATGTTGAGGCAGACAGAATTGGCGACGAGTTTGGTGTTCAATACATTATAAAGGCTGGCGGAAACGAATACCAGCGTATAAATGAAATAGCCGCTACCAAAGCCACTTATATTTTACCGATCAATTACCCACAGGCGCAAGACGTGGAAGACCCCAACGATGCAAGGTTTATATCGCTTACTGACATGAAACATTGGGAATTGGCCCCCACCAATCCGGCCGCGTTTGAAAAAGCAGGCATTCCCTTTTGCCTGTCTACAACAGATCTTCGCAGCCCAACACAGTTTATGATAAACCTGCGCAAGGCTATTGATTATGGCCTTAGCGAAAGCAAGGCTTTGGAGGCACTTACCAAAACACCAGCTATGCTGCTAGGCATTTACGATAAGGTAGGCAGCTTGGATAATGGAAAAATGGCCGATTTTTTAATTACTACCGATAGCATTTTCTTAGCCCGTACCAACATTGCCGAAAACTGGGTGAACGGCAAAAAATACGAAGTAAAAGAAGACGCTTTTAGTCCGGTGAATGGTACTTACAATTTGTTGGTAGACTATCCAGATGGACAAAAAACATTTACCCTAGAAGTAAAAGGTGCTACCAGCGCTACGGTTGCAGCAAAGGATAGCATGCCAACTAAATTTAGTTTTGATGGTAAAATGGTGAAAATCAGCTTTTCACCAGCAACCGCACGCCGCCGTGGTGGCGGAGGTGGAAATATGGGTATGACTGATTCAACAGCCCGCCCAAGCGGTATGCGTGGTGCAGGTGGTGGCCGGGGCGGTTTTGGCGGCGCAGCAGGCGGTGCGGAGCAGCCGGTGGCAACCAGCTCTACCCGTTTAAGCGGTGTAAGCAATGGCAGTATTTGGCAAGGAACCGGTGTTGATTCGATGGGCAACCAACTTACTTGGACAGCATCTTTACAAAAATTGGCGCCTGTAAAACCGGATACCACCAAAAAGAAAGATATGCTAGCTGGTTTAGGAAAAGTAAATTATCCTTTTGGCGGTTACGGTTGGGATACTTTGCCAAAGCCCGAAACCATGCTGATTAAGAATGCTACTGTTTGGACCAACGAAAAAGAAGGTAAATTGGAACAAACCGATGTGTTGGTTAAAAACGGGAAAATTGCCGCCATCGGTAAAAACCTAAGCGAGGCTGGTGCGAAAGTAATAGACGGAACCGGCAAACAATTGACGCCTGGCATTATAGACGAGCACTCGCATATTGCAGCTTTCAGCATTAACGAAGGTGCACAATCTGTTACTTCAGAAGTTCGCATTGGCGATAATTTGGATCCAGAGGACATTAATCTTTATCGTCAACTGGCTGGTGGGGTAACTACGTCGCATATTTTGCACGGAAGTGCCAATACCATTGGTGGCCAAACCCAATTAATAAAACATCGTTGGGGTTTGAACGACCAACAAATAAAATTCGAAGGTGCTGATCCGTTTATCAAATTCGCCTTGGGCGAAAATGTGAAAAGGACCACTTCTCAAGCCAATAACCGTTTCCCTGATACGCGTATGGGCGTGTCAGAAGTTCAATGGGATGCTTTCACCCGTGCGCAGGATTACGAAAAAGCTATGAAAGCAAATCCTAAAGCAACTCGCCGCGATTTGGAACTGGACGCCTTGGTTGAAATTATGAACCACAAAAGGTTTATTACTTGCCACAGTTATGTACAAAGCGAGATAACCGAAACCATCCGCATGGCCGAGCATTTTGGCTTTACGCTTAATACGTTTACCCATATTTTGGAAGGTTATAAAGTGGCCGATAAAATGAAGGCACATGGTAGTAACGCCAGTACTTTTAGCGATTGGTTTGCTTATAAAATGGAAGTACAAGATGCCATCGCTTACAATGCTGCCATTATGCAAAAGGTTGGTTTAAACGTAGCTATAAATAGTGATGATGCCGAAATGGCTCGCAGGCTAAACCAAGAAGCGGCCAAAAGCGTAAAATACGGCGGCATGAGCGAAGAAGACGCCTTTAAAATGGTGACCATAAACCCTGCAAAAATGCTACATGTTGATAATAAAGTAGGTAGCATAAAGGTGGGAAAAGATGCTGATTTGGTTTTGTGGACCGACAATCCGTTGAGTATTTACGCTAAACCTA
>CAWJTH010000203.1:0-36429 GCA_963845495.1 uncultured Chitinophagaceae bacterium | reverse complement strand
ATCAATTAGTCAATTGGTTGATGTATGAAAAACGGCTAGCATAAGGACTGGCCGTTTTTTTTAAGGATTACTTTTTTAAATAAGTCCAGCCTCTTTTTACTGCAAAATTTCTCAGCTTTTGTGCTTTAATTTTAATCTGATTTTTGCTAGTAACATTACTAAAGTCTATACAAGAATGGCCATCGAAAGGAACATTATCATCTAGTATTTCTAATAATTCAATCGATTTGCATTCGATTCTTTCAACAGAAAGTACTCCATGCGATTCAAAATGTTGTGTATAATGATTGTAAGACTGTTCTGCTGTAAAAATCGTCCCATTATATACAGACAATTTATCTTCATCTTTTAAGGATGGAGTAAATGTTAAAGATGAAATATCTTTTTCTTGAATAAACGCTTGAGCGGAAACAACGTTATTTTGAACCCAACTTGGGTGGACTTGCCTGTGTAGTAAAGTATCATTGTCCATCAAACCAATTTTTCTATTTTTTTATTTAAGGATTCCCAATCTTCACGTCTGTCTAGATTTAAAAGTAGTTCCTCTACTTTCTCATTGTCCAAAAAAGTAAGGAGAAAATCTGAAGAATAACTGTGTAGGTTTACTTCCAACATTATTCCAGCTGCAGCAAAGCTCCACTCTAATTGAATATTACCTTCAATTGTTGGAAATATTGATGGTAAGGGCAAATTACGGTTATAGTATAAGCTGAAATATTCTCCGAATTGTTTTAGAAGCTTGCTAGAAGGAGCTTTACCAAAACCTTCATACCAATTATCTTTAAGTTTTGACAATTCGTTGAGCCGAACATTTACATCAAACGGGTCTAAGATATCCATTGATTCAATCCCTTCAATCCTTATTAGCTTGTCTTGCGCATTATAAATACCAGTTGCTTTTATTGAAATCAAAGTGTTTTTTTCATATTCATCAAATCCTAAAAGTATTGTATCGTAAAAATCACTTACTATATTGCAGGTAATATTTGCTCCTTCTATATCTAATGTAAACGTGTTTAGCTTTTTATCTACAGCAGGAATATTAGCGTTAAAAGAAATAGCATCTGAATATTCAATCTTTTCGTTTCTTGATAAAAGAATTTTTTTTCGGACTGTTTTATTAAGGACTGCCGTCCCTCTGTGACTAATATCTAAATCCATCGACTCGCCTTCCTGTAGATTTTTTCCTATCTTATTAAAATAATTCAAATATTTTTGCTCTAACAAATTTGCATTGCTTTGACCTAATTGAGCATTACCAATAACTTGAATAACCCTATCTCTAGCTTTTTCTAGATATGTCATTGATTCTGGATAAGTGTCAGATAATAGATTTGTAGCAACAATACTCGAAACTAGAATAAGTTTAGTTATAGTGCTACCTTCTTCAATACCAGATAGCTTAAGGCTAACATTATCAGTAAAACCTTTGGGAACCCTTTGTCTTTGTGGATTGTCTTCTAGGTATATTTGCTTAGCAACTTCAAAAATTAATTCTTCCAAAGCTGTAAAATCTTCCAAAAGATTAACTGGAAGGTAATGGTCTTCAAACCTTTTACCTTCAAGTTTGGGTGCCAAAAAATTTTTTGAGTGCTCCATCTAAAAATGATATGGCGCAATGTAGGTAATTTTTTTAATTTAGTTTTTCCAACATGATGCTCATTCAAATAAATAAAACTACTTAAAAAGTTTTTAATTAAAATTTAATGCTCGATGATTGTTTAATTAATATGATTATTCTACCAATCAAAAAAAATCCATTCCATTCCTCGCTTTATACGGCGTCGAAAAAAAATCATCTACTTTTTTATTAAATTCTGCGGCGTGTTCAATTAAAGTGGGATGGCCGGAATTTGGCACAATCCACAAATAAGCTTTTGGAATACCTTGAAAAATTTGCACCGTATGCGGAACGGGAATTACGTCATGGTCGCCGCCAATAATTAACGACGGACATTTGATTCCCTGCAAGGCGCTCAGCGGAATATTGGGCTGCAACCAATCCAACCAAAAAATTTTCCAATCGTTTTTTTCTTGGGCGGTTTTAAATTTAGTAGGGTCGGTGGTATCAACTTTTGCTTTTTCCATCCGCCATAATTCGGGCAAAACACCAGTTGAATCGGGCCACAAATTGGCACCGGTACTTGCCAATTTTATTACTTTTTCAGTATGGCGCATCGCTAGACATAACGCGTTTATGCCACCATCGCTCCAACCAATTACATAGGCCGAGTCAATGTGCATCGCATCTAGCAAAGCCGCTTCATCGTCAGCCATCATCTCGAAACTAAGGCTGTCTTTATTGTCCACGGTTTTGCCTTGTGCCCGGCTATCCATGGCAATTACTTTGTATTTCTCGGCGAAAAAAGCAATGTTATTTTCAAAACTTTTCATGCTACCGCCATTGCCGTGGATGAGCAGCAATGGCTTTCCGCTGCCATACACTTCGGTGTAGATGCTGATGCCTCGGATATTGTAATATTTGCCAGCGGCGGGGTTGCTGCCGTAGGGGATTTTTGTTTGGCTGATGGCTCGAGTTGTGAAGAATAGTAGGATTGATATGTAAAAAAGGGATTTTATCATAACAATAAAGATAAAAAATAAGTATTGATGATTTGCAAAAGACTTTCAGCTACAGCAAACATGCAATGTTTAATGCTTAAATATCTTCAATGTTCGATAAATTTTTAAAAATAAATTACCATGGAAACACAAGTAATTGAACCTGCCAACGGTGTTAAGGTGGCAAAAAAAGCTGCTTGACAGTAAACGAGCAACTCATGAAGAAGCATTAAAAGAATATGGACAAAACAAACTTATCCAATCTGTCGTAAAAAAATTGAAGGAAAGAAATGAACTTAGGGGCACACCAATTATCACCCAAATATGATTTTGAATTTGCAGGAGGGCAATTTAATTCTTATCTTTTTGAAACAACCCATAAAATAGTTTATGAAGTTACTTTCAAGCCAAGCCCTATCTTTTTGATAAATTCGATTCATTCAAAAACGAAACGTTTGAGTTTAGTATATTAGTGGTTGAAAACCCAACGGGCAAAACACCTCCATCAGATAATCTTATTCCAAATACAATTGCCAGTATTTTTTCTCATTTCTGTGAGCAAAAACAAAGAATAGTGGTATATATCTGCGAAACTGCCGATTTTAGGGCGGCTTCGCGTAATCGAAAATTTTACCGTTGGTTTGATTGGTACAAAGGAACTGCTTTTGTGAAAATAGACATGCAAATGGGCCAAAATTCCAATGGCGAAACCTATTTTACTTCAATGATTTTACGGCTTGATAATCCTGAAATTGGCAATATTGTTACTGCTTTTAGAAATTTGATTTTATCCAATATTAAGTGATTTGTTTTGCATTTCTTATATTCCGAAATAGAAATTATATTATCTGTCTGTTTATTTTTCTTTTCCTCCAAAACCAATTCTTCTCGTACATTCAATCCATGGAATTAGAACAAATCTTGCCGCCGCAATTGGATATTTACCGGGCCTCGGCTGGTAGCGGCAAAACATTTTTGCTCACCAAGCAGTATTTAAAATTACTGGTTGGCAATCCGTTTTCCTATCGTTCTATTTTGGCCGTAACTTTTACCAACAAGGCTACGGATGAAATGAAACATCGCATTTTGAGCGAATTGAAAAAACTGGCCATGGGCAATGAAACCCAGTATGGCGCTGTGTTACAGCAAGAAGTAAAAGGTTTATCGGCAGAAAAATTGCAAACGCAAGCAGAGCTGGCATATACATCCATTTTACACCATTACAGCCAATTTTCCATTAGCACCATCGACAGTTTTGTGCAAAAAATCATCCGGTCTTTTGCGTATGAAATCGGTTTGGATGCTGGTTTTAAATTGCAATTGGATACCGATGTGGTGAAAGATGATTTAACAGCAAGGTTGTATCGTTTACTAGATACCGACCAAAATTTATTAGATTGGGTAGTTGAAATGGCATCGCAGCGGTTGGGCGAAGGCAAAAATTGGGACTTTAAAAAAGACATGTTGGAACTGGCGGCCGAACTGTTCAAAGAACGTTTCCAACAGTTTGACAAAGCCATGTTGAATATTCCAGACGAAGAAAGGACAAATGCTTTCCGTGAATTGCGCAATAAAGTTTTCGCCAGTAAAAACCATTTTGAAAAAACCCTTGTTGGCATTGCGTTACAGGCCATTGAGCTATTGCAAAACAACGGTCTCGACCACTCGCATTTTGCGTATGGCAAAGCGGGTTTTATCAACCATTTTTATAAACATGCCGTCAAAGATTGTTGCCCGCCGGGCAAACGGGTATTAGATGTTTTGGAAGACATCGAAAAAATGACGACCAAATCAGCACCAGCTGCAACCAAAGCTGCGGTGAAAGCCATCAGCCAACAATTGCATGGTTTTTTGCGGCAATTGGTTGATTATTACGAAGCTAATGTGGCGCAGTTTTACACGGCCAAAGCAATTTCTACCAATTTATACACCTTGCAATTAATGCAGGTTTTTTCAAAAGAATTGGCTAATTATCGAGCAGAAAATAATGCGTTGTTAATTAGCGATACGCATTTGTTGTTGCGCCAATTAACCGCCGATAACGAAGCCACGTTTATTTTTGAAAAAACGGGCAATCGTTATCTCCATTTTTTGATTGACGAATTCCAAGACACATCCAATTTTCAGTGGGATAATTTTAGGCCATTGCTCGAAAACTCGCTGGCGCAAGCTGAATATAATTTGATTGTGGGCGACGTAAAACAAGCTATTTACCGTTGGCGGAGCGGCGATTGGCGCTTGCTGTTGAGCCAAGTAAAAAAGGATTTAAGGCAATATCAAATCCACAACGATACTTTGCAGGATAACTACCGCAGCGCCACGCCAATTATCGATTTTAATAACTTTTTATTTAGTGCAGCGCCACAATTATTGCAAGAAAAATTTAACCTGCAAATGGAGGAAGCACCGCTCGATTTGCAGGAACAATTGGAAGCGGCCAATTTTAAATATCTGATTGCCGAGGCATATAAAGACAGTTTTCAACATGTGCCAAAGCACAATACCAGCAAGGGTTTGGTGGAAATTCAATTTTTTGGCGAACAAGAAAATGAAGACGGCGAAACCATCAATTTTACGGATGTTGTTTTGCGTGAATTGCCAATCACTATTGAACGATTATTAGTTGAAAAAAGTTATCAACCAAAAGATATTACCATTTTAACCCGCGGCAATTACGAAGCAAGGTTGGTGATACAAACATTGATGCAACACCAGCAAAATGAAGGTGCAATTCAATATGATTTATTGAGTGCCGAAGCGTTATTGTTGGCTGCTAACCCAAGTGTTCAATTATTGGTGGCCGCCATGAAATATTTGGTAGATGAAAATGATTTATTGAGCCGTGCTTTGATGGTGCAAAACATTGCCGAACGGTTTGGCACTGCACTACCGCAGCACCAGTGGTACGCCAGCAACGGACAGGGTGCAGAATTGTTGCCGCCTAAATATTACAGCAACCGCATCCATTTGGCAGGGCTTCCGTTGGTGGAATTGGCGAGCCAACTGATTGATATTTTTGAATTGAACGAAGTAAAAAACCACCAAGCATATTTGTTGGCTTTTCAAGATTTGATAATGGAACGAAACCGCTTCGGTGAAGACGGTTTGTATGGATTTTTACAATATTGGGAAGATGAAGGAACAAAAAAATCGTTGCCCGCAATTGGCGGTGGCAATGCGGTAGAAGTAATGACGGTGCATAAATCTAAAGGTTTGGCTTTTAATGTATTAATAATGCCTTTTTGCAATTGGGCACTGGAGCCAGATGCCAAAAAGAATAATTGGTTATGGGTTAAAACCGAGAATACGCCGTTTGGAAATGTGCCGGTCGTTCCTGTAAAATACCAGAAAGATTTGGCCAAAAGCCATTTTGCCTACGCTTATTTTGAGGAACGTTTATTGGCACAAATGGATGCTTTGAATTTGTTGTATGTAGCGTTTACCCGTGCGAAATCCCAGATTATTGCGTATGCCCCTTTGCCAAAACCAACAAAAGACAAAGAAGAATTAAAGTTGAATACTGTTGGCGATTTGTTGTTTGCTTCGCTGGTCAGTAGTCAATGGTCAATGGTCAGTGGCAAAGCGCCAATTGACCCGCAAACCATTCACTATTCACCATTCACCATTCACTTTGGGGATGCTGAAACGCAAGCTGGTATTGCATCTGAAATAATTGGGGGGATTAAATTAGCTAAAATCCACAATAACGATTGGCGGCAAATTTTAGGTATTCGGCCAAGCAATTTTTTTGTTGGTGAAGATATTATTTCGTTGCCTAGAAAACGTGGCACATTATTGCACGAGGCAATGTGTTTGTTACAGCATCCGCAAGAATTGCCGATGGTGCTGCAACAAATGAAAATGAAAGGCTTGGTGGATGATTTGACAGCCATCGAAATGCAGGAAACACTCTCAAAAATATTGACCCAACCCATTTTTGAAAACTGGAAAACCAATACTATCCAGCGCTTTGGCGAACGGGAAATTGTGGGTGCCGACCAGTCATTAAAACGCCCTGATTTAGTATTGATGGATGAAAACAATACTTGGGTAATCGATTTTAAATTCGGCGAAAAAAAAGATAATAGCCACCACAAGCAGGTAAAAGAATATGTGCAATTGTTGCAGCAAATGGAGTTTAACAATGTAAAAGGCTATTTACTGTACGGCATGGAAAACCAAATGGTGGAGGTGGAATTGTAAGGTGCTAAATATTAAATCCTACACGGGGTTGCTGCAAAATTTTCAAAAAATCATCAATGTTCATTGTCTTAACATTTGGAAAAGATATTGCTTTTAAAATATTGAAGTGTTTGTCGACAGTTACTATAAAATCTGCGTTTGCAGAAATAGCAGTATCCACAAATTTATTATCGTCATAATCAGTTGTAATCAAAAGCCAACGATAATAAATTTCAGTTTTTAGGGTGTTCGGCTGTTTAAGTATCAAGGAAAGTAAATTGTCCGAAATTTCGGCAGTCATTTGCTGACTAAAAATTTCAGCATATTCATGAAGTATTTCGGTAGAAACCGCCAATTCAAATTTTCCCTGACGATAGGCTTCAAATATTGGACGATAACGAGAACCTTTAGGTAAAATTGCTAAAAAGCAATTCGTGTCTATTACTATTATCATTGGTTTGGCAGATATGGCGTTCTTAAGTGCTCACCCAACCATTCATCAACCTTTTTATTTGCGTCCCAATTGTTTTTCTCAAAAAGAACATCTATACCTTCATCAGTCTTTTGTTCGAAATAATTTGCCAAAAGTTGCTTTATTTCAAGCAATTGTTTTTCCGGTAGCGGTCTTGAAAAAGTCTTTATTAATTCTATTTGCAGGTTACTCAGCATAACGCTAATTTTTACAAATTTACTAGTTTAATAATCAAATTAAAAAACGCTCACAGCACATAACCATAAGCGTTTCAAAATCAATAAGTTATCCCCATCTATTTGCTTGGATACCAGTTTCTTAATCTTACATCAATTTTCGGATCACCGGCATTTACCATTGTTTTAAACGCATTTACATCGCTTAAACCATCTTTTCCGCGGTAATGGTAAGGGTACACAATCTTCGGTTTAAATTCCAAAACCGTGCTCGCCGCTTCTTTTATGTCCATGGTGTACGGCAGGTTCATGCAAACAAAAGCCACATCAATATTTTTTAAGGAACGCATTTCGGGCGTGCCTTGCGTGTCGCCAGATAGGTAAATATTTTTACCGCCGATGCCCAACACATAGCCGTTACCAAGACCTTTGGGGTGCATTGCCGTAGGGCTTGGCGGCAAATTATACATCGGAACCGCTTTTATGGTAATGCCCGATTGTGTGGTACTTTCACCGTTTTTAAGTATCACTAAATTGCTTTTATCGGCCTCGGGCAATTTATCGGCCACATTTTGCGGCACTATCAAAATGGTATTTGCGCCTTTAATGGCTTCTAATTTTTTCACATCAAAATGGTCGCCGTGTATATGCGTAACCAAAATAATATTGGGCGAAGCAATGCCGGTATAATCGCCATCGCTGGTCGGGTCAACATAAATAGTAAGGTTTTTTACAGCCAATACAACGGTGGCATGTTTAACAGGCTGAATGGTTAATGCGCCCATTGTTGTCGGGATTAAATCCGGCATCACCGTTTGTGCATTTGCGCCACATAACCCAGCAACAAACAGCAGCGAAAGAAAAATGGATTTCATATATCAATTGTTTTTACAGATATAATCAAAAAGCAGGCCGTGCGGATTATTTGTACCCAAGCTGTAATGCACAATTCAGCATCCGTCCCGCTTTTAGCAGTAGGCCACGCAAGCCCGTGCGTAACGCATGCCCGTGCTGTGGGCTACTTGCCGCAATCGGGGGTAGATCTTCGGCTAAGGAATATCCATTGGGCTTTACCAATCCTGTCTTCAAAAACGATACAAGCATTACTAATAAAACTACATAATAACCTAGTAATCAATATATTATTGCAGCATTACTTTGCATCTCCATCATGCTGCATTCCCTCGGCCACTTTAAACACATGCAAAATATACGGAAACAAAGCATCCATTGTTTCTTCGGCTCCTTTGGTTGAGCCGGGCAAAGTTATTATCAACATGCTGCCAATAAAACCGGCTACCCCACGAGACAACATGGCAAAGGGCATCCGCTGTTGACCATAGTTTCTGGCCGTTTCCATAATGCCCGGAATTTCACGGTCGAGTAAAGGCTGGATAGCTTCTGGCGTAACATCCCTTGCCGACAAACCCGTTCCACCAGTAAAAAGCGCCAATTGAAATCCTTCGTCTTTCAGCTGTTTTACTTTGCCTTGAATGGTTGAAATATCATCAGGAATGATTTCATATAAACTAGTCGATAGTTTGAATTGCCCCAATTTTGTAATGATGGCCTTGCCTGATTTATCTTGTTTGGTTCCAGCTGAAACGCTGTCTGAGCATACAATTACGGCTGTTTTTAAATCGTTTGCCAGATTGTTTCTATAATCTGTTTTACCACCCTTTTTGCTTTGCAATTTAATGGTTGAAATTTCAACGCCTTTGTCGAGCGGTTTCAACATATCATACATTGTAAGTGCCGTAACGGCAGCTCCGTGCATGGCTTCTACTTCAACACCAGTTTTGTAAATGGTATGCACTTCAACAGAAATAATAATATTCAAACCATCTATTTCATGCATAATGGCAGCAAATTCCACCGGCAGCGGGTGGCAATCTGGGATTACATCGCTGGTTTTTTTGATAGCCAACAAACCTGCCGCTCTTGAAAATTCAAAAACGTCGCCTTTGGGTACTTTTTTATCCCGAACCGCATCTATTGTTTCTTGTTTGGAAACTTTTACAACGGCCGTAGCAATTGCTTGGCGAAGCGTATTTGATTTATGCGTAATATTTACCATAGATGCAAGTACTTAGATATTAGTATTTAGTAATTAGACAGAACCAATGCATGCAATATTAATTTTTATCATTGGGGTTTGAAATTTCCAAAATTATGGTGTTCCTAGTTTGTAGAAGTCTATGTACTAATATCTAAATACTGAGTACTACTTATTTTCCTTCCATTGATAGGTTTCGTTTTCAAATAATTCCTTGCCCCACACGGGCAATTCGGCCTTAATTCTTTCCACCGCTTCGGTACATGCTTCAATGGCAGCTTTTCTATGGGCGGAAGAAGTAAATACAAATAAACATATTTCTCCAGCAGCTACCTTGCCCAAACTATGGTGCACATGCATGCAGGTGATATTATATTTTTCAAAAATAGCTTCGCGAATTTCATGCATTTTTTCCAATGCCATTTCCTCATAAGTAGTGTATTCGATGGCGGCAACTTTTTGGCCATTTATTTCATCGGCACGTACTTGTCCTAAAAAAATACTGTGGCCGCCAATAGCTGTTTGGGTGCTGTGTTTATGTATGCTTTCGCCAATAAAAGATGCCGCAATAGCACCTTGAACAAATATATTTTTAGGTCGTTTTTCTTTCATTTTAAATTAAATTTCTAGCGGCTTCCAATTAATTATTCCACCTTTTAAACTATAAATCTTTTTAGTTGAACCAAATGTATCAATTAATAATTCCGCTGCTTTTAAACTTCTTTTTCCTGATTGGCAAAAAGTAATTATACTATTACTTTCAATTTTATTTAATTCAGAATTTAATTTTGTCAAAGGAATTCTAATATGTGCAAATGCAGTAATTATTGGTGTTTCATCTATTTCTCTTACATCTATAATTAAAGTTTCAGGCTTATTTAAAAATGAATTAAATTCAATTGTACTTATTTCTATATTTAATTGATTTCCGCACAACCAATCATAATTCATTTGTAAAAATTCATTTTTATTGGAGGGAATTAAAAAAGCAGTTTCTTTTTTGGATTGTAATTCCCAAGTAAATAATTGATTGTTTTGCATATTAAAAGTGAGTAATTGGTTGATGAGCGGCTTTCCAATCCCAGTAATTAATTTGATGGTTTCATTGGCCATCATGTTTCCAATTATTCCGGGCAAAATACCAATTACGCCAGCTTCGGCACAGTTTAATATTTCTCCTTCCTTCGGTGGCTGCGGAAATAAATCACGATAATTTACCGGAGTTAATCCATTGCTTAAATCGCAATTAAATATGGCAACTTGCCCTTCAAATTGAGAAATAGCTCCGTAAACCAAGCTTTTTTTCAACAACACGCAAGCGTCGTTTATTAAATATCTGGTGGCAAAATTATCTGTCCCATCAATTACAATATCGTATAAATCAATTAGTTCTAACGCATTTTCAACAGTAAGCCGCGTTCTATAAGCCGTAATACATATGTCAGGATTTAATTTACTTAATACATCGGCGGCTATAATTGCCTTGGGTTGCCCAATAGTGGCTGTTGAAAATAAAATTTGTCGATGTAAATTATTTAAGGAAATTATATCATCATCCACAATACCAATTTTACCAACACCAGCCGCCGCTAAATATTGCAAAATTGGGCAACCTAACCCACCGGCACCAACTACCAACACTTTAGCGGCCAACAATTTTTGTTGACCGATTTCGCCAAATCCTTTTAATAAAATTTGGCGTTGGTATCTTTCGTATAATAATTGTTTATCCATTTTTTAGCCCCCGGAAAATGGCGGTAATAATGCAATATTGTTTTGGTTATTTAAAACAGTATTTCCCGAAATTATTTTTTTATCCACCGCAATTACATATTTAGCATCCTTTAATAATGGATATTCCTTATTTAATACCAATATTAATTCATCAGTATCTTCAATGTTATTTAATTCAATATTACCGCCTGTTATATCTTTTAATTGTCCAAATATGATAATTTCCATTTTTTTAAATTCTATTGATTAAATAGGCAACAAATGCACATCCACCAATTCTCCTGCATTTAATTCGCTAATTCCCTCATTTATTTGCACCATACAATTGGCTTTTGCAAAAGAGCTAAGCCGATACGATTCTTGCGCACCTAATATTTCAGCCGTTTTCCCATCGTAATAAGCTTTAAAAAATTGGGTTAAACCAACCGGCTTTTTTATGGATGATGAAAGTGGTACATTTAATAATTGCTGCACTTTATTTTTTTGTACACTTATTTGAGCCAAAGTTGGTGCTACATATTGGTAAAAACAACTTAATACAGACGATGGATTGCCGGGCAAACCAAACACTAATTTGTTTTCTTTTTTACCCACAAATAATGGCTTACCGGGTCTTTGTTTTATTTTATGAAATAGCGTTTCAACCCCACAAAGCGATGCAGCCTGTAAAACAAAATCGTAATCGCCAACACTTACGCCGCCTGTTAGCAATACCAAATCGCTTTGTTCCAATGCCGTTTTTAAAATGGTGGCAACTGATTCCAAAGTATCGACCGCCGAAAAAACCGAAACATTTTTTATATTGAATTGCCTTAAAACTGCTTTTAATGCAAGCGAATTTGACTCATAAATCTGACCAAATTGTAATGGCTTGCCGGGCGTTTGCAATTCATTTCCCGTAACAATAATGGTTACCACCGGCAGCGGATAAACTGAAACTTCCGTAGTGCCTATTCCTGCCAAAAAACCAATGGCAGCAGGAGATAAATATGTCCCGGCTAATAATGCAGTTGCTCCTTTTTTTATTTCAGAACCTATTGCACGAACATCTTTACCCAATTGAAATTGCTCTTCGTTGATAATTAACCGGCCATTTTCTACAGCAATTTTTTCTTGCATTACAATCGTATCTGCACCATCTGGCAGCGGCGCACCAGTAAAAATGCGGGCAGCCTGATGGGGTAATAGTGTAAATTTTTCAGTCGCTCCTGCGGCCATTTCGCCCACAATTTCAAGCGTATTATTTTCTTGCCATCCCGCAAAATCGAATGCATAGCCATCCATCGACGATTGGCGAAATGCAGGAATATTGAAGTCGGCATATACATCTTTTGCCAAAGTTAATCCAGCGGCATCTTCTAATGAAACGCTTACTGGGGCTAGCTTTTCAACATTTTCTTTAATAATATTTTTGGCTTCGGTTACTGAAATCATTGTTGTTCTTTTTAACCTTAATCGTAATTGTAGGGCATTTCCCTACGCTGATGGATGTCGTCTTTTCAGGACTTTCTGATTTGTCTAACTACTAAATACTATCATCCAAATACTGTGTTATCCGCCAATCGTTATCATACTCCTGTTATGGATATCTTCGGTATGGATGTGTTCAAAATCGGTAGTGAATTGGCCGCCCAATGCCTCAGCTTTACTGCCAATACTTTGCTGGATCAATGGCAACACATTTCCACCCATTCGCAATGTGGTCAATAAATCTGTTTCTTCTTTTGAAAATAAACAGTTTTTCATTTTCCCGTCGGCTGTCAATCTCATGCGGTTACAGCCGCTACAAAATGGCGAAGTCATGGTGCTGATGACGGCAAATGTTCCCGCATGGCCGGGCACAATGTATTTTTTTGCCGTGTCGTGTACTTCGTTTTTTAAAGGCAACACCGAATATTTTGTTTCAATTTCAGCCAACATTTGTTGCCAGGTAAAAACTTTATTACTCGTCCAGCGGTTGCCGCTGAACGGCATAAATTCAATAAACCGCACATGCACAGGTGTATGTTTTGTCCATTCAATAAAATCAATCAATTCCATATCATTTAAGCCCTTCATCACCACTACGTTCACTTTTACATGAACACCTTTTTCAATCAAGTTATTGATGTTGGCCATCACCTGGGCATATTGGTCGCGGCGGGTAATCAGGTTAAATTTGTCTGCTTGTAAGGTATCCAAACTTATATTAATGGTTCTAATATTCGCTTGTTCCAGCACATCAAAAAAATGATGTAAACGCGTAGCGTTCGTAGTAAGCGATAATGAAACTGGCAGTTTAGACAACCTTAAAATAATGTCAGCCGCATCTTTTCGTACCAAAGGTTCACCGCCTGTTAGCCTTATTTTTGTAACGCCTTCCGCCACAAATATTTTTGCAAGTGCTTCAATTTCATTGGCTTGCATTAATTTAGATGCTGGTGTAAATTCATAGTCTTCTTCCGGCATACAATAAAAGCAGCGCAAATTGCAATTGTCTGTCAACGAAATCCTAAGATAATCGTGCACCCGGTTATAGTTATCAATAATCATTTCGTCTTGCCTAGTTTAAAAAAATTTTACCTTGGTATTACAAAAATGTGCCGCAAAACATACCTTTTTTGGTACTTAATTGTAAACGTATAATGCCGAAGTTAGTTTAAAAAATGAATTGTGGTAAAATGTAACAAAAATGCCACCCAAAACATGGGCGGCATAGGTAATAATCCAAAATAAACCACAATGTAATCATTTCAAATTTTTGTACCTTTTAGAAATTGAAAACTTATTTCTATTACAACTTTTGTACGAATTCGATGTTTCCATTGGCTGTTCCCTTCCAAATTTTTACGCCTTTGCTATCTACACCCTGAAAAAAATAACTTGTTTCATCTTGGTTATTGGTTTGCACAATGGCAGAAACGCTAACGTTAGGCAATTTTTTTTCAATCGCCATACGCAATTTCAACGGCAATTTATCTTTGGTTATCGGTGTGGTGGAACAAATGTATTCGCCATCGCTACCAAAAAAAGCATGTACTTGCTGGCCTTCCACTTGAAGCGATGCTTGGATGGTATTGTCTTTGTTTTCACTCCATTCTACTTGCGATGGATTTTTAAATTCCTTGGCAAGCGATTGTTCCATTTTGTTGGTAACCAATGGTTTGGCAATTTTTTTTGTATTAAATGCACTGGCGCAAATACAGATGCAGCAAGCTGCGGCGGCTAAAAAAATGTTCTTTTTCATGATTTTTTGTTTTTAATTTTTGTTTGTATTTTGAAAAATCTATTTGTAATTCCTGCAAATACTATCAGCTTTTATACGCTGGTTTTTAAGTATTTCATCCACTTCTGATGCGTCTTTGGTCGCCACAATCCAATCGTTAGAGGCAAGTGAAAAACCGAAGCGGTTGCTGATATCTACTTTTGTGTGGATGGAATAAATGTGTGTGCTGCGATTGAAATTGGAAGATTGACTGATCTCGATATTGTCGCTTCGTTTATCGGCGCAGCTTATCATTATTAGCGAAATGATAGCAACGAAAGCTAATATGGTATTACGTTTCATTATTTTTGGTTAAAGGTTTCCCAGCCCCACAAAAAGTGGGAAATTTTGTTTGCGCAATAAAAATCTTTGTTGATGTGGATTTTGTAATCCTTTTTGCAGGGCGGGAAATTGGTTATTTAATCCTGCTGCCTTCGCTTTCCAATCCGCTTTTATGGTTGCGGGCGGCTTTAATTTGGCTGCTACCAAAGCGGTAAGTAAAGTTTAAACGAACGGTTTGGCTTTCTTGTGTTTGGTTGATGGTAAGGTTGGTACCGCCATAACTACTATTTGCACGGAAATGGATGGTGTGGAAAAGGTCGGTAACGGTTAGTTTAACGGTTGCTTTTTTGTCCATCAGCAATTTTGAAAATCCTAGATCCATTCCGCCTATTGCCTTTCTAACCCAAGTGCCTTCCAAACCTTTGCCATTGTACCAACCGCTTAATTCAGCCGTGTAATTTTTACCCAATGTAAAAGTGTTTTGCATGTAAGCACCGTAACCGGGTGATTTTACGTCGATTATGATATTGTTGAACTCTCCTTTTACAATTTGATAGTTGTACCAAATATTGGCGTAACCGTTCCACCATTTTTTTATGGGCAATGGAGAACCGATATTGAACCCGAAAATATTTTGGCTGGCAATGTTTTGTTGTTGAACATAAGTGGCGTTGCCATTAGTAGTGTCTGTAATAGTTACTGCGTAATCGCGTACGTGGCTGTAAGAAATACTGGTATTGATTTTAGAAATGAAAGTATGGCTAAGTTCAAGATTATCAGTGTATTGTGGGCGAAGGAAGGCATTGCCTTTTTCAAAAGTCAATTGGTCGAGTTTATTTTCAAAAGGGTTCAAATCTTGGTAACTTGGGCGATCGATGCGGCGGCTATACGTTAATCCAAAAGTATTTTTTGCATTTAAATTGTAGCTGATAGCGGCGCTTGGAAACAAGTTTAAATAACTTCTTTTTACATTATTGTCGGCTTGTATTTGGCCATCGGCACGGGTTAAATCGCCTTCGCTGTTGGTTTGTTCCAAGCGCAACCCGGTTTGTAAACTCCATTTGGGGTTGAAGGTGCGATTGTAGTTTACATAAGCTGCATTTACGTTTTCGGTGTAAACAAAACTGTTGCTTTGGCTTAAATCTTTGGTGGCAATGTTGTTGGCATAATTAAAATAATCGTAGGCGTTGTTTGTTTTTACATAAGCGAATTTTGCGCCGTAACCAAATTTGCCTTTCCCTAATTTTTGTTCGATATCCAATTTAGCAGTGTATATTCTAATGTCGGTTGGTGTGCTGTTGCCTGTGATGATGGCAGATAACAAACTTTTATCGTTGTTATAATAGTAGTTGGGCTGGTAGCTGGTGCCGGTGCTGTGGAACAAACCATAATCACCATCAAAACCAATTTCTTTACCGCTGGTATCGGCGTAGCGATAATTGACGTTGAAGTTTGCGTTTGTGCGGTTCATGGGTACATAATTACTTGATTGTAAGGTTTTTATCAATTGGTTAGTGGGTTGGTAATAAATAGGTGTGGTGCCGCTGGTGTTAAACGAACCACCCGAAAAATTGGTTGTTACCAACACGCCGATTGTGTTTTTACTGTCAAGGAAATAATCTGCACCGGCCTTAATATTAGCGCTTTTGCGTTTGTTGGTCATTAGCGTGTGCTGGTCGTAAATGCTATCGTTTTGTATGCGATAAAGACTTAATTCACTTTCGCGGTTGCCGATATAACCACCAATATTGCTGAACAGGTTTATCTTTTTGTCACGATAGTTTAAGCTAACGGCACCGTTGCCTTTTGGCGTATTGCCTTGTGTAAATCCAATATCGGCGCTGCCGTTGGTGCCATATTTTTTATTCTTTTTTAGGCGGATATTGATAATGCCTGCATTGCCGCTTGCATCGTATTTAGCACCGGGGTTGGCAATCATTTCAATGGCTTCGATATCGCTGCTGTTGATGCTTTTCAAATAATCGGCCAAGCTTTTGCTATCCAACTGCGTCATTTTCCCGTCGATGTAAATTTTGATACCTGACTTTCCTTTCATGCTAATGTTATCGTTATTGTCAACCATCACACCTGGGCTTTTTTGCAGCAGTTCCAAAGCATTGCTACCAGTTGCGTTAATGCTGCTTTCCACGTTGAAAACAACTTTGTCGGCTTTTACTTCAATCATAGGTTTTTTAGCCGTCACCGTTACATCTTGTAATTTTTTACTTACGGCATCCAATTTTACAACCGGTGCTTTAAAGCTTTGGCCTTCTTCCAATTTAAAAGGCGCAGAATATTTTTTATTGAAACCAACGCTGGTATAGCTCAATAAAAATTGGCCGTTGTTGGTTGACTCTATTTCAAAACTTCCTGCCTTGTCTGTAATGCCTGCTTTTACCAAACTGCTGTCCTTTAGATTTTAAAAGTGATACCGTTGCCGATTGAACAGGATTATCGCTATTATCTTTTACCAAACCGCTAATGTTGTTTTTTGATTGGGCACTTAATTGCAAGGTTGCGGTTAAAAGGCTTGCAAATACCAATGTGAATTTTGTTGTCATATAAGCTTGTATAGTAGTTGTTTTTGATTATTACAGAACAAAAGTAAGTACTTTGTTTTACATAGTACCTACTTTTACAGTGAACGGCAAAAAAATAGGATGAATGGCAAAAGAAAGTTTAAATACTTGCCTTTATAATGACTGCTTATTTAAAACAGTAAAACGTGTAAGAATAATAATGGGAGATAACAATCCAAGTTGAAGCACGAAAATGCATTTTTTGTTATGGCATGGTTTTTAAGCCTTTATGTATCTAAACTAAAGCTAATGAACACCGGAACAAAATTTGAATTAATGCAGAAAGTTTTTAAGGCATTGGAAGAATTGAAAAATAATCAAAATGCCATCATGCATAAAATTGGCGAGATGGAAACAGATAGCATCGCATTAGCCGATACACAATTAGAAATGAAATTGGACGATTTGTACGAAAGCATGGCCATAAATGTGGAAAAAGCAAAAACAACTTTTTCATTCTACCAGCAAAAACTAGAAAAATTTGCCAACGAAAATTATTTGCAAGCAGAAGTAACGCACTAAACTTTCGGTAACCGTAAAAACAGGCACAATCGCTTATCATGCAGTTTGTGCCTTTTATTTTGCCTTATTTTCAAATTTGTAGCCTATTATATATGTGGCCGCTTTCTCTTATAGCAACATTACATTTGGTCGATACCGCCAGTTTAACCACTTTTGCGTCAATATTTGGTTTTTCTAACAAAAATTAGAAAATTAAAAGGGAATCCTGTTCAATTCAGGAGCTATCCCCGTAGCTGTAACGTTCGTGAGGCGTGAATCGTCAATCGTGAGAAGTCACTATTGTTGGTCATCATTCACAATTGCAAAGATTTAAACCACTGTTGAAAAACGGGAAGGTATTTTGCAAGAACGAAGCCAGAAGACCTGCCAAGTATAAAATTATCAACTTGCTTTCGGCGGAAAAGCGGTGGATGTACAACCGGTGCAGACGTGTACCTACGGCATTCTCCATTTTACAACGGAAGCGGATTTCTCAACAATTTTCTTTCTAAAAATTTATAGAAAGAAAAACAAAACATTTAACTGCTATGAAAAAGCAAATGTTGTTGGGGGCCGCTGTTATTTTGGCTTCCACTATTTATGGGCAAAAAAAAGATTCGGCCCAACTTGATCCTGTGATTGTTACTGCCAACAAAATTTCGCAGAAACAAAGCCAAACGGGTAAGGTAATCAGCGTTATCAACAAAGAACAGATTGAAAAAAGTGCCGGTAAAACGGTTGGTCAGTTGCTTAACGAGCAGGCCGGCCTTACCATTAACGGTGCAAACAATGCGTTGGGAACCAACCAAAGTGTGTACATGCGTGGCACTGGCAGCGGCCGCACATTAATTTTGTTGGATGGCATTCCCGTGAACGACCCTTCTAACATCACGAACGATTTCGACCTCAATCTTTTTTCGCTGAACGATGTGGAAAGCATTGAGATTTGCCGCGGGGCACAATCCACTTTATACGGAAGCGATGCGATTGCTGGCGTCATCAACATCATCACTGTAAAAAAAGATATCACTAAGCCATTTAATGTAAAGGCAACTGGCGCCGCAGGAAACCTTGGCATGTACAAAGGCAATGTGCAAGTTTATGGCAAAGCCGATAAATTAACTTACACCGCCCGTTATGCGCATTTGCAAACCACCGGTGTTTCAAGCGCTTACGACAGTACGGGTAAAGGAAATTTTGATAAAGATGGATACAATGGAAATGTTGCCAATGCTTCGTTGCAATACCAAGTTACCAATCAATTTTTGGTAAAAGCGTTCGGCCAATATAGCCAATACAAAACCGATATTGATGGTGGTATTTTTGCTGATGACAAAGGTTATACCATCAATAATAAAAATTTAGTGGCGGGGGCAGGATTTCAGTACAAAAATGATGTGGTTACACTTACAGGAAATTATCAATATAATGATACGAAGCGTTATTATCTTGATGATAGTACAAGCCATCCTGGCTCTTACTACAAAAGCAATTATTATGGAAAAACCAATTTTGCCGAAATGTATGCCAACATTAAGCTGGGCGCCGGGTTTAGCTTGGTTGAAGGCGCTGATTACCGGTACAGTAATATGAATATCAATGGTTATTCTTATTATGCGCCCTTTACTTATCCAAGTATCGTAAAAGATAGTACGGTAAGCCAAGCGGCTTTGTACTCGTCGTTGATGTACAATGGATTAAATGAAAAATTGAATATTGAACTGGGTGGACGTTTGAATGTAAATTCTAGATATGGCAGTAATGCAACCTATACATTTAACCCATCTTACAAACTAGCCGAACATTACCGTGTTTTTGGAAGCATTTCAACAGGCTTCAAAGCACCAAGTTTATATCAATTATATTCTGCCTACGGCAATGCTAATTTAAAAGCCGAAAAAAGTACCAATTATGAGATCGGTGTTCAACAACAATATGCTACTGTTAGCAATAGGTTGGTTTTCTTTTACAGCGAAATAAACAATGGGTTAGATTATAACTATTTAACTAATAAATATTTCAATATCGATCATCAAACCGTTCGCGGCCTTGAATATGAAATGGCCGTTAAAATAACCAAAGCATTAAGTATTACCGGAAACTATACTTATTTATCGAGCACTGTTTATACGCAAAGTCGGGTTAATTATCATGATACAAGCTATAATTATTCGCTTAGGGTGCCAAAACATAATGTAAATATTACCGTCGGTTATCAAATAACCGACGGTTTTTATGCCAGTATCAGTGGTAAATATGTTAGCAGTCGCGAAGATGTTGGCGGCTATAAAAAGCCCGATGCTTTATTAAACGATTATTTTTTATTAAATGGATATGCGGAATATAAATTCAAGGATAAACTAAAACTATTCGCTAACTTCCAAAATATTACCGACAAAAAATATTTTGATATTCGAGGTTATAATAGTTTGCCTTTTAATTTTACCGCAGGGTTTACAGTTGAATTATAAATTTATTTCCCGCAGATTTTAGTTGTTTTAAAACCCGCAGATCATTAAAAAGAGTTAAGCAAAAATTCTACTATTATCTGCGTTGTATTTTATTGTATTAAATCTGCGGGAATTATCTTGCACAAATAATTAATTTATGGCTGAACATTTAATTGGTGTAGAAAAAATACCTGCGGTTTTTTGTTGGAGCGGCGGCAAAGACAGTTCTTTTGCTTTGCACAAAATTTTGCAAGAAGATATTTACGAGGTAAAATATTTATTGAGTACTTTTAATGGAACCTATAACAGGCTTAGCATGCACGGCGTTCGGGAAGAATTAATTGAAGCACAAGCTAACTCAATCGGGATACCCTTGCTTAAAGTTTTTGTATACGAAGCAAATAATATAGAATATGAAAAAAAGATGGAAGCGATGTTTAATAATGTTAAAAACGAAGGTGTAAAAGCCGTTATTTATGGTGACATTTTTTTAGAAGATTTAAGGCAATATCGAGAAGATAAAATGCAACCGATCGGGCTAAATTGTATTTTCCCGATTTGGAAAAAGAATACAAAAGAATTAATTGAAAGTTTTTTACAAGAAGGTTTTAAAACAATTATTTGCTGTGTAAACGATGGATATCTTTTAGAAGATGATGCCGGTAAAATAATAGATTTAGATTTTGTAAAAAACTTGCCCAAACATGTAGACGCTTGCGGCGAAAACGGCGAATTTCATAGTTTTTGTTTTGACGGACCCATTTTTAAAACCCCGATAAAAATTAAAATTGGCGATAAAACCTACAAGCCATTGGAAATAAAATTGTCCGATCATCCAACTTTAATAAAAGAAACGGAAACAAAAGGGTTTTGGTTTATTGATTTGATTCTGGCTAGCAATTAAACGTGCATCCATGCCATTAAAACAACACGAAATAAAAACTTGTCCGCGATGCCACCAATCTTTTGAGTGCAAAGTAAACGACATTGCCAATTGTCAATGTCAGGGCATTATCGTTGGTGGAGAAACTTGGGAGTTTATTTCTATATTGTATAGCGATTGTCTTTGCAAAAATTGTCTTTTACAAATTGGTAAAAAATACGGAGCGTTACGATAAATCGTTATTTATCATATTAAATTGTCTTCAAAAACGGTGCTATTGCTAAGGTTTAATTATAGGAGGTTACCTTTATAATATGAAGCTTAGCCTGAACGAAATCTTGACCGTTTCTTTTACCTTATTTGCCGTTATCGATGTCATCGGCTCCATCCCATTGTTGATTGGTTTAAAGTCTAAAATGGGAGAAATTAGGGAATTGCGGGCCACACTTATTTCAGGCGGATTAATGATTTTGTTTTTGTTTTTTGGTGCCCAATTTCTTGGTTTACTTGGTGTTGATATTCAATCATTTGCAGTGGCTGGGTCAATCGTTATCTTTTTATTGGGGCTTGAAATGGTGTTGGGCATCGACTTTTTTAAAAGTGACCCCAAAGTGCAGGGCGGAACCATGGTGCCGATAGCTTTTCCCATTATTGCCGGCAGCGGAACACTTACCACCGTTATGAGTTTAAAAGCTAATTACGACGAAGCAACTATTTTAATCGGCATTTTATTAAACCTGATTGTTATTTATTTAGCCTTGCACTCTTTAAAATGGATTGAAAAGGTATTGGGAGATGCCGGACTGTTAGCTGTACGTAAATTTTTTGGGGTGATACTACTGGCAATTGCCGTGAAAATCTTTAGTCACAACATCGTTCATTTTGCCAAATAGTCGGTAGTGTATCAGAGTTTGACATTTAATGCTTTGACCGTAAAGCAAAAAGATTAAGCAATATCTCAATTCAGTGTTTCTGTGCCTCAGTGGCGAATATTGGCTTGCCACTGAGGCACAGAAACACTGAAACTTTTAACGCTCAACTTCAAACTGAAACACTGCAAATAGTATGCTTTTTCTAAAATAGAAAATTTTATTGCACATTTGCAGCCCAGAACAATTTGCAACGGACTGTTTACAGATATTGGCTTCGTAGTACAATGGATAGTATAAGAGTTTCCGAAGCTCCAGATCCAGGTTCGATTCCTGGCGAAGCCACTAAAAAAGAATGTCTTAAACATTTAAGACATTCTTTTTTATTTTAATATTCTATCATGTCTTTTATTGGCCAAGCCGCCAAATGGGTTTGTTTGCACTTAACGCTTTTATTGCTGCTTAATATTTATTAAAATAAGGGTGCGCAGCTAAATTATTCAACAATTAAACATAATATTGCAAATTAGTAAACATCGTTTTTAACCATTGTGTTTAAAAATTAGGTACCTGTTAAACTTGGGGGCAGCTAAAAAAGAAAATATGTCAGCCAATTTTAGGGTATTGTAATGAAACTAAAACAAAATTTTAATAAATGCGGTTGTCTAATTTAGAATTTTTTCTATTTATGAACATAAATATGAGGGTTGCAAAAATTGGTCGACCATTTTATAACAAAAAGTGTTGGCATTGGCTTTATAACAAACAACATAAAATGTAATTATATTAAACTGATTGTTATTATTAACATCCTTCTAAAACTTTTAACGTTCTTTTACAATTAAAACACTTTTCTGCTAATTGATTGAAAAACAAAAACTAAAAGCATATTTACTTGATTCGATAAATAATGCAATTGATTTAAAACAAAACAACCCATGTAAAAAGCTTAAATATAAATCTACTAAAATATGGTAATTCGTATTTATTTATCTATGTCATTCCTTTATGACGCATTAGATCATCAAAATTCTAACCAATTGCTGTAATTGTAGAACTTTAATCAACAAAATAGTCCATTTTTAAAAAAAATTCGTTTATTAATTGATTTTGTTACCTAATAAACCATTTTGATGCCTATTTTCGTAAAATATTTTTTTAACCAGTTCAACAAATCCAATGACTAGTAAAAATTTGAATTCATCTGTATTGTTCCACATCATCAGTTTATCTGAAAATTGGAAAAAAGATGGCGATATTATCGCTCAACAATACGGAATTACAACCCAACAATGGATTATTTTATCCATGTTGTCTTACGATCCCAATTTGCCCTTTTTTGAGGTGAGTAAATCGAATCCAAAACCAGTAATCCTGGCAAAAGATTTGGCAGACATGCTGCATGTGAGCCGTGCAAACATTACCAACTTGCTAAATGTATTGGTGGATAAAGATTTGGTAACCCAAACGATGGATCGCCAAGACAAACGCCGCAAATACCTTGAATTAACTGAAAAAGGCAACAAGTTAATGACAACCATGGAAAGCGTTCGCAAACCAATCAACAACAAAATATTTTCTCAGTTCTCTAAAAAAGAATTGGAAGATGTAGTAGTTTTCGCCAAAAAATGTCTTGAGGTTTCTAGAGCCGACGGTTTAGATATGGGCGATTAAACAAAAGCCAATTTATTGTTCCAGTAGATTTTTACCAAGTGAGCAAAATCTAAATATTTTGCTCACTTGCAAGTACAGTAACTTATGTAAGTACATTTATATGTCTATCCAATTTTAGAAATTTGATAAGACGTTGAAAAATATTGCTTGCAATTTGGCTGTAGATAAATAATTCCAATCCCATTATTAAAACTATCTGGGGCTGAACTAAGATTTTCGATTGCGATGCTTTTGCGATCAGGCGGAGTATACACCTGTAGAAAAGGATATCCTTCATTTGCATAAATATCCAATTTTAATCTTAGTTCAGTGCTTTCCAGAGAGCAGGCCATTTCATTTGTTTTGTTTAGCATAAAGCAATTGTCTAAAAAAGTATTGCCTAACTTTTCGCTCGATTGAAATTGGTTATATTCCAACAAACCTCCTGTTGGCACTAGCGTATCATCAAATTCAACTATTTTATTACTAGTCATGGTAAACAATAAATCATCAACGTTTTCGCCTAATTTAAAATAGGGATGCCAGCCATCTGCAATCGGAATTTCAGTATCATGTTGGTTTAATACAAATGTGTTGAGTGTCAATAAATTATTGGCTTCTAGCACATATTCTAACATAATGGTATATTGAAAAGGGTAACCTTTATCTGTAGCCGCATAACAATATTCCAACTGTAAAACTGCTCCTGTTTCGTCAGCTTTTTGATAAACCGGCTCAAAAACGGCGTCGTACACAAGGCCGTGGATGGCGTGTTCGTTCAAAAAAAATTTTGATACGGTGAAGTCTTCTCCGGCAAAATTGTATTGTCCTTTTTTCATGCGGCATACAAAAGGGCTCAATTTCGCACTTCGAAAACCTTTTTTTTCACAGTTTTCTTTAAAATCTGCTTCATTTTCATATCCCTCAATTACATCTATTTTTGTTTCGTTGTTATAAATATGCCAAGCGTTTAAAATGCCGCCGCAGTTAGGAATTATTTCTACGGTACATGTATCACTTTTTAACACCATTTTTTCAAAACCATCCTCACTTTTAGGAAAAACAGAAAACATACATTTTATTTTGGGGTTAAAATTAGTTGGTTACAGCCATAAAGTGATGTATTGGTGTTTTCTTGAACGCTTAAAATATATTGTTTTCTCGCCTAGTTGGATAATGATATTGAATGATTTATAATTATTGTGGATTCGTTTCAAGTAAAAAAAATCAAAATCTTATTTTCGCAACCCATCTTTTCACCAACAATTTTTAAGTATGAAATACAATTTCAATTCTGGGCCGAGCATTTTACCACAAGAAGTTTTAGACGAGGCCAGTAAAGCCATTTTCAATTTAAATGATACAGGTCTTTCTATTTTGGAAATCGGGCACCGCACCTCACTTTTTCAAGCTATTTTAGATGAGGCTAGGGCCACATTAAAAGAACTGATGCAGTTGGACGATGAACACGAAATCCTTTTTTTGCATGGCGGCGCTACCACACAATTTTTCGAAATTCCAATGAATTTGCTGGCTGCCGACAAAACAGCCGCTTATTTAGATTGTGGAACTTGGGGTACTAAAGCGATTAAAGAAGCAAAATTATTTGGCAACGTAAATATGCTAGCAAGTAGCAAGGATAAAAATTATACCTATATTCCAAAGGATTATACCATACCTACCGACTCAACATACTTTCATTACACAACAAATAATACCATTGAGGGAACCCAACACCACGCAATACCAGAAACGGAAGTGCCATTGATTGCAGATATGAGCAGCGATATTTTAAGTAGGCAAATGGATTTTAACCGTTTTGCGGTTATATACGCCGGGGCGCAAAAAAATGCCGGAGCTGCCGGCGTAACAATAGTGGTCATCAATAAAAATATGGTTGGAAAAGCCGGAAGAAAATTACCCGGCATGCTTGATTATCAACAACATATAACCAATGGCAGTATGTTAAACACGCCACCGGTTTTTGCCGTATATGTTTGCATGCTTACGCTACGCTGGTTAAAGAAAATAGGCGGGGTTACCGCTGTGGAACCAATAAATGAACAAAAGGCAAAATTACTGTACAATGCTTTAGATACTTTGCCGGTGTTTAAACCAACGGTGGCGGTTGAAGATAGAAGCCTAATGAACGTGGTTTGGGTAATGGAAGACAAAAATTTGGAACCAGAATTCAAGGCGCTTTGCAAAGATGAAGGCATGGTTGGTGTTGAGGGTCATAGAAGCGTTGGCGGTTTCAGGGCTAGTCTTTATAACGCCATGCCGCAAAGTAGCGTGCAGGTTTTGGTAGATTTAATGACAGATTTTGCAAAAAGAAAGGGATAGTTTAAGAGCAGGTTATACAAATTATTTTCAACAAATAAATATGGATGTTCCCAGTGCCTTAGTTTATGAGATTTTAGAAAACAAGCCCATTTATTACAAAGGATATGAGTCTGTTTTAAATAAATCAAAAAAAGTAGAAGATATCGTGGGTTCAAGTTCTTTGCAAGCTGAAATCATTTCTTGCTTGTTAAAATTGTTTTTTATTTATTTGGAAGAAAATGAATATCGCATTTATACAAACAAAATTGGTCTCTACATCGATAAAGGCAACAATCTTTCCGGCGATATCTGCATTTTTAAAAACGCAGCAATGACTGCAGACAAAATTGACAACCATTATATTAACATCCCTGCAGAACTTCAAATAGAAATCGACATAAAAGGTGATATAGCCGATGCTAAACAACAAAAATACATGACCGACAAAACCAATAAACTTTTGCAGTTCGGCACAAAAAAAATTATCTGGATACTCACCGATAGCTATCAAGTAATGATAGCTGAGCCAGATAAAGACTGGCTTATTTTTGATTGGGGCAAAGCGTTCGTAACCATCAACGGAATAAGCGCAAACATAGGCCAGCACTTCGTTTCAAATGGAATAACTATTCAATAATTACCAATCTGGTTCCCTTTTTAAGGCCATTTGCCCGGTAATTTTGCAGTGTTTGTTTCTCATTTTGCTTAATGGCTATTGCCTATTATTGTATATTGCAGCCTCACAACAAAATCCAAGGAATGGCTTTAATAGCACCTTTTAAGGCCCTAAGGCCGCAAGCCCAGTTTGCAATGGAAGTTGCATCTAGGCCTTATGATGTAATGAACAGGGAAGAGGCAAAATTAGAAGCCCAGGGAAATCCACGCTCATTTTTACACATTACCAGAAGCGAGATTGATTTGCCAGACGATGTGTATGTGCACAGCCCCGAAGTGTACACCAAAGCCAAACAAAATTTAGATGCTTTTTTGAGCCGCGATTTATTGTTTCGCGAAAACAAGCCATGCTATTATATTTATCAATTGGTGATGGATGGTAGAAGCCAAACCGGCCTTGTGGCGGCAAGCAGCGTGGATGATTATGAAAATGATATTATTAAAAAACACGAATTTACCCGCCCCGAAAAAGAACAAGACCGCATTAACCACATTGTAACCACTGGTGCACAAACGGGCAATGTGTTTTTGGCTTACCGCAATGTGGAGGCTATTGATAAGATGATAGACGATTGGAAAAAAAACCGTTCGCCTATTTATGATTTTACCGCAGAAGACGGGATTAAACACACCATTT
The DNA here is from genome assembly GCA_963845495.1 of uncultured Chitinophagaceae bacterium. Classification (GTDB taxonomy): domain Bacteria; phylum Bacteroidota; class Bacteroidia; order Chitinophagales; family Chitinophagaceae; genus JAZKFT01. The sequence goes on along the minus strand of CAWJTH010000203.1, from coordinate 9,152 downwards.
GGGTGGTAAGCGATGAAAAAACGGTTGAAAATATCACATCCATATTTGCCAACGAAGTTCCGAATACTTACATTGCTGATGGCCACCACCGTGCGGCAAGTGCCGCAAAAGCCCGCAAAACGGTTAGCAGCAACAACGGGAATGCTGATTATTTTTTAACTACACTTTTCCCTGCCAGCCAGTTAAAAATAATGGATTACAATAGGGTGGTAAAAGATTTAAACGACCTTGGCAACGAGCAGTTTTTTAATAAAATTGGGGAGGATTTTTACATAAAAGCAGTTGGCAAAAACGCCGTGGCGCCAAGCGCTTTGCACGATTTTGGAATGTATTTTGAAGGCGAATGGTATTGCCTCACCGCAAAAGAAAATACTTTTACCGCCGATCCAATCGGTATATTGGATGTAACAATTTTGAGCAATAATTTATTGGATAAAATATTGGGAATCAAAGACCAACGTACCGATAAGCGTATTGACTTTGTTGGTGGTATCCGCGGCCTTGCCGAATTGGAAAAAAGGGTAGACAGCGGAGAAATGAAAGTTGCATTTTCGTTATATCCCGTAAGCATCCAACAATTGTTTGATATTGCCGACAGCGGCAACGTAATGCCGCCCAAAAGCACTTGGTTTGAACCAAAACTGCGAGACGGTTTATTGACCCATACCATATTTGAATAAAAACAAACGCTTGAGACCCAAAATCTCAAGCGTTTTTGATTTTTACCCTACTATTTGGCATATTTGAATGCCTATTAACAGTTTTCAAGCTGCTGTCAATGTATTTTTACGGCATGAAGCATTTTTTTATTCTCGCTTTTTCCTTTGTTTGCTTTTCGGCCATTGGCCAACAGCAAGATGTAGAACAATTATTGGAAACCGCACGTGGATTTGAGCGCCAAGGTGATCTTGATAATGCGGTTTTGGTACTTACCAAGGCGCAACAACAAAATCCAACCAATTTTGATTTAACTAAAGAACTGGCTTTTATATATTATTTGCAACATAGCAACGATAAAAGCCTAGCGGAAATAAAAAAGATTTTAGACAACCCGGATGCCGATGAACAGACATTTCAGATCGCTTCGCTTATTTATGGTGCCAAGCAAGATTATAAGGAAATGGACAAAGTCTATAAAAAAGGCTTAGCCAAATTTCCCCAAAGCGGTTTGTTGTACAATGGTTATGGCGAAATGTTGTACAATAAAGACGCAAGCAGTAAAGAATGTATAAAAGCTTGGGAAAAAGGAATTGAGGTTGATCCAAATTTTAGCGGGAATTATTACAACGCCGCTCGTTTTTACGGTACCATCAGTAACAATCTCTGGTGCCTTTTATATGGTGAAATGTTTGTAAACCTCGAAAGCTATAGCACCCGTACGGTAGAAGTAAAGAATATTTTATTGGATGTGTACAAACGTTGGTACGGCGGCGATAACCATATTGGCAATACTAGTTTTGAACAACAAGTAGCAGCCGCTTTAAATAAACAAAGTAACCAAACAAGTTTAGGTATTACGCCCGAAGCCTTAACCGCCATAAGGGCAAGGTTTATTTTAGATTGGTTTTCTCCTGAAAATCAATCTAGGCCTGCATTTCGGCTGTTTGATTATCAACGGCAATTATTGCAGGAAGGATTATTTGATGCATACAACCAATGGATTTTTGGTAGCGTTGCAAATATGGATGGGTATCAAAACTGGGTAACCAACCATAGCGCTGACAATAACGATTTTTCAAAATTTCAACACGGGCGTGTTTTTAAAGTACCCAACGGGCAATATTATAATGTGGTTAATGCCAAATAATTCAAGTTGCTAATTGGGTCTTCAATTTTTGTTGCATGCTTAAATAGTTGACGGATGGCAACCATAAAATGGCAATAACTGTAGAATAATGTCATTTTTCAACCGCCAACTTTTACATTATATAGGTTGCCGTTTGTCTAACCACAAAATACTAGCCACCCACAACTTCTTTATAATCAGCCATATCAATTCTTTCGCTACAAAAAGAAATTTCATTTTCGTCGTTGCTACAAATAACCAACAACCTATTTTGGCAGTAATCGTTCACTAAGCTTTTATATAAGTCAATTCCCTTGGTATCTAAATTACTGGTAGGTTCATCTAGCAAAACAATTGGCACATCACTAAAAATGGCTTGCGCTAATTTTACCCGCTGCTTCATGCCGCTGCTATAATTACGGATTTGTTTATTGGCCGCATCCGTTAAGCCAACCGCGGAAATAATGGAAGAAATGGTTTGTCCGGGTAAAATATTTTTGAACTGAAAATGGAATTCAAGGAATTCTGTCAAAGTAAACTCTTCGATCAGTTCCAAATAAGGCGCAGCTATAGAAAGATATTGGAAATGCTTTTCTGGAAGAATGTCTGATGTCTGATATTTAATGTCTGATGTCTGAAAATTGACGGATTGCTGTAAGTTGCCGTCAGTCGTCATAGTAATTGCCCCTTCGCTTAATTGTATGGCACCGGCCAAAACCTGCAACAAAGTGCTTTTCCCGCTACCATTTGCACCCGTAATAGCGTAAGCCTTCCCATTTTCAAAAATATAATCCAATTTTCGAAATACCCAATGCCTATTAAATCGTTTGCCAAGGTTTTTGAGTACAATTTGCATTAAATAATGAGATAATTTGGTGATGGTATAATCAGATCACAAACGGCTCACCTAAAAAATTCTTATAATTTCAGTGCAAAATCTGTGAATCAGTGGCAAACCATTAAAAATCGTCGTCCGATCCGCCTTTGCTATATCTTTTTATAATACCGCGGCCACTATCGCGGATAAAAGTCACTATTTCGTCGCGTTCATCGCTGGCTGGCAATTCTTCCTCAATAAACTCCAACGCTTGGCTGGTATTCATGCCTTTATTATAAATGCTGCGGTAAATATCTAAAATATGGTTTATTTGTTGGATGGTAAAACCACGGCGTTTTAATCCAATTGAATTTACGCCTGCATAGCTCAACGGCGTTCTCCCTGCCTTTATATAAGGTGGCACATCTTTTCCAACCAAAGATCCGCCGCTTACAAATGCATGCTGGCCAATTTTTACAAACTGATGTACAGCACTTACTCCGCCAACTACAGCCCAATCGCCCATTACCACATGCCCTGCCATTTGGGTGCTATTGCTCATAATGCAATGATTACCAATATGGCAATCGTGTGCAATATGACTATAAGCCATAATCAAGCAATTATTGCCAACGGTTGTTTTGCCCCGGTCTATCGTTCCGCGGTTTACGGTTACAAACTCGCGAATGGTAGTATTATCTCCAATTTCTACAAACGTTTTTTCGCCGCTAAATTTTATATCCTGTGGAATAGCGGCAATAACAGCCCCTGGAAATATCCTACAATTTTTCCCGATTTTTGCCCCTTCCATAATGGTTACGTTGCTACCTACCCATGTGCCTTCCCCAATTTGCACATTATGGTGTATCACAGAAAAAGGATCAACTTTTACATTGGTGGCCAAGTTGGCATCGGGGTGTATATACGCTAATGGATGGATCATTGTTTTTAAGTTCAACCCTTATTTTTTGCCGGGCAAGCTTATTGGCAAGGCTTTCGTGAAAAAAAATTCCGGCCATTTGTACCGGAAAAAACAAAAATAGTGAAATGCTAACCAATTAAAGAAGCATTCCGTATTAAAATCGCTGCTTCCCATTGAAGAATCTTCAAATATTTAGCAAATGCTTAGATGTTTTAGAATCATCATTTATATTTGTTGACATTCTTTAAGGCAATCGATATACTATGTTCAATATTATTTTATTTGGCCCCCCAGGTAGTGGCAAGGGCACGCAAAGTGAAAACCTGGTAACCAAATATGGACTGGTGCATTTAAGCACCGGCGAACTGTTGAGAAAGGAAATGAGAGAACAGACTCCATTAGGAATTGAAGCAAAGAAGATAATCGAAAAAGGACAACTGGTTCCAGATGAAGTGGTAATTGGCATGATTAGCACAGCTTTGGAAGAAAACCCAGCTGCAAATGGTTTTTTATTTGATGGTTTCCCCAGAACGGTAGCACAGGCCGAAGCATTGGACAGGTTGTTATCGTTAAAAAAAACCGACATCAAAACAGTTCTTTTTTTACAGGTAAACGAAGAAGAATTGATCAACAGGCTGGTTAAAAGGGCGCAAACCAGTGGCCGAATGGACGATGCCGACCCAGAAGTGCAGCGTGCAAGGCAAGAGGTTTATAAAAAAGAAACATTACCCGTAGCCGAATATTATACCAATTTTGATAAGGTTGAACTCGTTTCCGGCGAAGGCACAGTCGAAGAAATTGCAGAAAGATTGAATACATTGATCGACGCAAAAAAGTAATTTCCAACATCACCGGTTTGTAAAGCGACTCGATTTTTCCACCCCATATAATTTTTGCTTGCCATTACATTTTTCCTATTGGGTTAAATGCCTTCATTCTTTTGGCTTAACTTTCCCCTTCATAAATGTTGTTCATGCAGTTCGACCGAAGAAATTTTTCCAATGAAGTGTTGATAAGCCTTTATCGTCGATTATTACTTCCCCGAATGATCGAGGAAAAAATGTTGGTTTTACTGCGGCAAGGTAAAATTGCAAAATGGTTTAGCGGCATTGGCCAAGAAGCAATAGCAGTGGGCGTTGCGGCCGCTTTGCAAACAGATGAATGGATTATGCCATTGCACCGCAACCTTGGTGTTTTCACCACAAGGGGTATGCCCTTGCACAAACTTTTTTTACAATGGCAAGGCCATAAAAACGGCTATTCAAAAGGGCGTGAGCGTAGTTTTCATTTCGGTTCGGCCGAACACCATATTTGTGGTATGATTTCCCACCTTGGCCCTCAAATGGCCCTTGCAGATGGCGTGGCTTTGGCTCATCAACTTAAAAAAGAAAAAAAATGTAGTGTTGCTTTCACCGGCGATGGTGGTACAAGCGAAGGCGATTTTCACGAAGCGCTAAATGTGGCCGCTGTTTGGAATTTGCCGGTTATTTTTATTATTGAAAACAACGGTTATGGACTTAGTACGCCAACCAACGAACAATATCGCTGTGCCAATTTGGTAGATAAAGCAAAAGGCTATGGCATGGAAGGCATAAAAATAGATGGCAACAACATTTTAAGTGTTTTCAATACCATACAAGGCGTTCGCCGTTATTGTATTGAAAAACAAAAGCCTTATTTAATAGAATGCACCACATTTAGGATGCGTGGCCACGAAGAATCGAGCGGTACCAAGTATGTTCCAGCTCATTTATTTGAGGGATGGAAACAAAAGGATCCCTTGGAAAATTATGAAAAATATCTACTCATCAACCGAATTTTGGATGGCTTAGCTATTGATAATGAAAAGATTAGGATTAAAAACTATATAGAAAACGAGTTAGCCATTGCTTTTAATACGCCAGAAGTAATGCCTGATTTAGCCGAGGAATCGACTGATGTTTATGCGTTAAACCAACCGATTGTTATCAATGAAAAATTTGTTGAAACGTTTGAGGAACCAGTAAAACATGTTGCCCGGTTTCCGCGTTCAGCGGGAAATATTGCTAACTCAATACCAGAAAATTTGCCTCCAGCGCAAGAATTGCGTTTTGTGGATGCCATTCAACAAGGCTTAAAGCAAAGCTTGCAGCAACATGCCAATTTAATTTTAATGGGGCAAGATATTGCCGAATATGGCGGTGCTTTTAAAATAACCGAAGGTTTTGTACAGGAATTTGGAAAAGAAAGGATCCGCAACACGCCGCTTTGCGAAAGTGCCATTGTAGGTGTCGGTCTCGGCTTGTCGCTAGAAGGTTACAAATCGGTAATGGAAATGCAATTTGCTGATTTTGTGACGGTTGGCTTTAACCAGATTGTGAATAATTTGGCCAAACTACACTATCGTTGGGGCGAAAAAGCCGACATGGTTATTCGCATGCCTTGCGGTGGCGGTATGGGCGCCGGGCCTTTTCATAGCCAAAGCAACGAGGCATGGTTTGTACATACACCGGGATTAAAAGTAGTTTATCCGTCAACGCCCGAAGATGCAAAAGGGCTATTGATTGCGGCCATCAACGATCCAAACCCGGTTATGTATTTTGAACATAAAGGCTTGTATCGCTTAATAAGCGGTCAAGTTCCAGAAAATTATTATGAAACTAAAATTGGTACAGCTAGGGTAATAAAAACCGGAAAGCACATTTCGATTATAACTTATGGTATGGGCGTTCATTGGGCCATGGAATACCAACAGCAACACCCAGCAGTTGATGTGTATATTTTGGATCTCCGCAGTCTTTTACCACTTGATTATGAGGCTATTAAAAGTGCCGTAAAAACAACCGGCAAAGTTTTATTGTTGCACGAAGACACTTTGATTGGCGGCATTGGTGGTGAAATAAGCGCTTGGATTTCTGAGCATTGTTTCGAATTGCTGGATGCGCCAATTATTCGCTGTGCCAGTTTAGATACGCCCATTCCATTTCAACCAGCGCTTGAAAAACAATTTATGGCAAAAAGTAAGCTTGGAATTGCCGTTGAAAAATTAATGGCCTACTAAGTTTATGCCGTCCATTACAAATACGAGGAAGAAATTTTAAGCAACATTACTTACCAAAATTTCTTTGGCTTGTTTTTTGGCCGTTGCTTTTTCTCTTATAAAATCAGAGAGCATGTATTTTTCCAGTTTTTCAATTGGAAGATTGGCCGCCCCAGCAACATATTGCAAACAATTGTACGAGCCGCACCTACATTCAAACGGTTGCGCTATTTGCCATTCTACCGAAGGTCTAAAAAAAGTAAATTCTTCGTTAACCCTTATTGGTCGCAAGCAAATAAGGTGCATGGCTTTTGTATCAAAAAAAACATTGGGATTACAACTATGAGTAATACTATGCAAAATTTCGGGGAAGATTAAAATATGTTGATAATCACCTATTTGCAAAGAACCTGACGTTCGTTCAGATAAATATTTACCCGCATGTAGGTTTGAAACAACCTCACCGGGTTGAAAGGAACGGCTACTCCAAAGTGACCGATGCTTCGTTTCTATATCTTGCCAGATGGTTGCAAAATTGTCTTGGCTCGTCATTTAGCAGTGTTTTTGTAATTACTTTTGGTTATGTGTGTTTGAATTAAAATAGAGGTAAGGGTTTAAGGATTGCAAAAATAAAGCATTTTATAACCAAATTTATAATCAAATAGTTACGCGATACTATTATTCCGTATACGATTTTTACGTAAAATTAGTTTTAATAAAAAAACTGTTACTACAAAATTACTTATGTATATCGTTGTCTCGGTTGCTTGTACAACGTATTGGAACCCCATTTTATATTTTTTACAGATTGTCTAAAAAATGCAAATGGTCTGTTAAATATAAAAAGATTTGACAAAAAAACAAGTTTTTCATCAAATCTTTTTAAAAGTTGTTCTTTTCACTACCAATTCTTTATTTTAAGCCGTACTTATATTTATAACGTTCGTACAATTCTTTTTGCTTATCGTCTAACGGCAGCTTCCTTCCTTGGATGTAGGCACCAGTAATAAGGCTTGTTCTCATATCCAAAATGTCGCCATCGCTTATTACGATATTGGCGTCTTTTCCGGCTTCTAAAGTACCCGTTTTACTATCGATGTCTAAAATTTTGGCAACATTAAGGGTAATAGCACTTAATGCTTCTTCTTTGGTTAGCCCATAAGCTGCGGCGGTACCCGCATTAAAAGCAAGGTTGCGGTACCGGCTTTCATCGTGTGTATCGTTGATTGCGAACAATACCCCAGCTTTTTGCAAAATTGCCGGCGTTTTAAACGGTTGGTCAAAATCATCATCAACACCCGTTGGCAAGGCGTGCATTTCTTTAAGAATTACTGCAATGTTATTTTGTTTTAATAGTGATGCGATTTGATAACTTTCGCTACCACCTACAATTACTACATTAAAACCAAATTCTTTTGCGAAATCTATCGCCACCAACATTTCTTTTACAATATCGCAATGAACAAACAGCTTTTCAGATTTATCGAACAAACCTTTTACCGCCTCAAACTTTAAATTTGTTTGGGCGTGTGTAGGCGTTGCCAAATAACCTTTGGCTTGTCTAAAGAAAGATTTAAGCGTTTCCACTTTTTCTAAACCAGCTTTTACGGGATCAACAGGAGCGCCTTCGCCCAATCCTCTTCTAAAAGCTCCGCCGCCGCCGCCACGACCAAGCCGTAGCATTAACGAAGGCATATTTAAATGAATACCTGTGCCAATTTTATATGCCGCGTCTTCATAATTCCATGCATCTAATTGCACCAACGAAGATGTGCCTGAAATCATGCCGCCTTCTGGTACCACGTTGGCTAACAAAATGCCATTGTCTCGCAGCACATTGATGATTTTAGATGCGCTGTTATAAGCCAGTAGGCTTTTTACATCTGGGTTAAGGTCGCCTAATTCCTCAAAATCGTTGCTGCCCCGAACGCCGTTAGCAATTTCTTTCAAGCCCAAATCTGTATTGGCCAAAATAAGTCCTGGATAAACTTGTTTGCCTTTGGCATCAAATACATCACCGCCTTGTGGGGTAATGTTTGAACCGATCTGTTCAATTTTGTCGTCGGTTATTTTAATTGTTGCATTTTCAATTACTTGGCCATTGCCCACATGTACGGTGGCGTTGGTAATATATGAAACTCCTTTATGCGGAGAAACAGGATAAACCGTTTCTTGCGCTTTAGCCTGCAACACAATGCCAGCAAGTGCTACAGCCGATATGATTAATGTTTTTTTCATTTGTATTTTCTTTTGTCTGAACCTAGATTAATAAGGATTAAAAAAGATTAAAGGGATTTTAGAAGCCGAGTTAATATCAAGTTGTTGGGTTACAATTATTAATTGCTAATTACTTATTTACCCAATTACATAATAACTATTGGCTATCCACCTCACTTCTATCAATCACCAAAATACCTTTTGCTTTTTCATGGTCTTCGCAGGTGTTAATAATTTGCATGCTAGGCGTTGCTGCTGCCGTTGGTAAACCTGCTCTTTTTTCACCCATCATTTTTTGGATCAAACGGTTTCTTTCTGTAGCAATTTGTTTACGCATTGCTTCGTCTTTTTCCATACTGAAATAGATGATACCATCCACAATGGTATAAAT
>CAWJTH010000202.1:0-82846 GCA_963845495.1 uncultured Chitinophagaceae bacterium | reverse complement strand
TCAAATGGCAATTCCTCGCGGAACTCGTCCTTTGCACTTTTCTTAAACCCTTCAGTTTGTTTAAGCTCACCGAAACTTTGCCAAATCTTGCTCTGAGCCATATATTAATTTGAAAATTTGAAAGTTACTTTTTAATTATTTGGCGTGTGATTGTCAATGGTAAATAGGTAATTGAGCAATTAAGTAGTTATGTTCAAAGGCCAGGCTATTACAATTACTTAATAACCTATTTACTTATTTACTATTCCTAGTAGTGGCATTTTTGACACTCTGTACCACCAATTTTTTCTACCGTTACGCTATCGTATTTTCCTTGTTTAATGTCTTCGTGGAATTTTTCATAAATGCTGTAGAACTTATTGCCGTTGCCTTTATCATCGTTAAACTGAACTTTCGTTTCGCGGTGGCAATTGATACACCAGCTCATGCTTAATTGGCTGAATTGGTATACTTCGTTCATGTTGGTAATTTCACCATGGCAAGTTTGGCACTGTTGTTTACCGGCCACTACGTGTTGTGAGTGGTTAAAGTAAACGTGGTCGGGCAAGTTATGGATACGTATCCAAGCAATTGGTTTTGCTTTTGATGGATCCCAAACTTTGCTTACCGCAGGATCAAAACCTGCGTATTTATATAATTTCTGAATTTCTGCTGTACCGTTTACTTCTTCGCCGGCTTCATTTTTAATTGGTGTGCCGCCGTAAGAATTAATGGCCATGTGGCAGTTCATACAAATATTAATGGAAGGAATAGTTGCTTGCTTGCCTGCTTGTGCGCCACCATGGCAATACAAACAGTTGATTTGGTTAATGCCAGCATGCACTTTATGCGAATAATATATAGGCTGTATCGGTTGATAATTTTGAGATCGGCCTAAATGTTGCGCCGCTTTTGATAACCATACACCAGCCAACACAAAACATAGAACGGCAATCATTGCCAAGTAAGATTTGTTTTTGTAGAATGCTACCGGTTCTGGTGAAAGGGTCCCGCTTTTTTCATCGGCTAGCTTTTTAAGATTGCTGTTGACAGTCAACAAAATAAGTGCTGCCAAAGCCAATACCAATGAAATGATGCCGAACAAAAGAGAATTGTCGTCACCGCCTGACGTTTCACCGGGTGTTGGGGCTGCTGCTACCGGGGCTTTATAATCCTCAACATATTTTAAGATGGCATCTATTTCAGCATCAGAAAGGTTGGGGAACAAGTTCATCTGCGTATGGTTCCACTTGTTGAACAAGTCGTTCGCATACTTATCTCCCGTAGCCCTAAAAGCATTGTTGTTATGGATCCAAGCATGGATGTTCGCTTTGTTGTTATTCCAGCGGGCTTCCACACCTTTCAATGCAGGGCCAGTTAAGTCTTTATCGGGCTTATGGCAACTGGCACAGTTGGCACTAAACAGCGCTTTACCATCCTGCCCAAAGGATTTTGTGAATGAAACAATAAATACAACCGCAAAAAGGGCAACTATCTTCTTTATAAATCTTGTATGCTGTGACATAAGCAGCTTAAAATTGTTTTCATTTCAGCAGACACATATCTGCCATTAGTGGCGGCAAAAATATGACACCGAGGTGACAAATGTGAAGGAAACAAAAATTTTTTTTATGCCTACCCGTACTGGCTTTCAAACGATTCTGCATTTTTTGTAATTTTTTAAGTGAAAAATATTGAAAAAGCACAGCTTTCATGAGTTTTAAAATTCAAATACTTTCTTGAAAAATTTTAAAGCATCTTCGCATTTATGTTGAAAACGACAAAAAAAATAGCCATTTTCGCCTCAGGCGCAGGAAGTAACGCCGAGAAAATTATTGAATATTTCGACCAAAATAAAAATGTGCGTGTGGCTTTAATCGTTTGTAATAAGCCGAATGCCGGCGTTTTAATCCTTGCGCACCAGCACCAAATTGCTACTTTAATTATCGAAAAAGAAAAATTTTTTAGGGGCGATGCTTACGTAGAGACATTAAAAAAAGCGGAAATCGATTTGATAGTGCTGGCGGGCTTCCTTTGGAAAATCCCATCAGCATTGATAGCAGCGTATCCAAACAAAATCATCAATATTCATCCGGCTTTATTACCAAAATATGGTGGCAAAGGCATGTACGGCAGGTTTGTGCACGAAACTGTTGTGAATAATAAGGAAAAAGAAAGCGGCATTACCATCCATTATGTAGATGACCAATACGACCATGGCGAAATTATTTTTCAGGCTACATGTAAAGTATTACCAACCGATACGGCTGACGATGTGGCCAAAAAAATCCATCTGTTGGAGCATGCACACTTTGCGCCGGTCATTGAAAAAGTAATTAGGCAATTGAGTAAATGAGCAATTATGTTATTGACAATCAATTACTTAATTACATATTTACTCAATTACTTCAAAATAATGAATAACCAAAATAAAGTGAAAACATGGAACAATTAACCTTAGGCATCGGTACCCGTTTACAACATACCCAATTTGGCCCAGGTGTAATAGTTGGGGTGAGATATGCGATTTATTTGATTTCTTTCATTCATCATGGCATCAAAGAAATAGACAAAACCGATCCAAATTTGGATGAAATAATCCCGGAAAATGTAACGGCAGAAGTGGAAACAGTTTCCGCGGTCGAAAAATCGTTACTAAAAATTTTAAGGCAATGGGGCGGAATAACAGAAATCGTTCCGTTGGGCGACCGCTGGAAAGGCGGAACCATGTTATTGCAACCGGCAGATAAATCTCAAAAACCAAAGGACATTCCTATTGATGTATTCTTCCACAAAATTGTGATGCTACGCGATCGTTTGCGTGTGCTGGAACAAAATATCAACAGCCATAAAATTTTGACAGATGAAGAAAAAGTGAACCTGCAACAATATATTACCCGCATTTATGGTTCGCTTACCACCTTTAACGTGCTGTTTAAAGACAAGGAGGATTGGTTTGTTGGTAGCGGCAAGGATGAATAAATAATCATAAGTCATTGGTCAATAAATTATTATGTGAAAATAAGAGTAGGGTCAATACGGTTCTTGCCACTAAATCCGGATTAAATTCAATAATGAAAAATTAAAATCGAACCATGTCTAAAAAAAGTAACGGAATAATGGCTAAAATAAAGGCAAGCTTCAAAGTAATACCCCTCGCCGCTTGTGGAGAGCGAACGGTGGTAAGATTTTTATTTGTTATTTTTTTCTTTACCGCTTGTTCCTCGCAACACAAATCTCAGCAAAGCCGTCAACCCAATTCAAAAACAGAAAAAAGCTTATTTACCAATGATCTAATAATCAATGACTTATTAATCGATTCCGCCCTTGCGCATGCGCACGTGGGTGTATGTGTGTACGATGTGGAAGCGAAAAAATACATTCATCAGTACAACGACGACAAATATTTTGTGCCGGCCAGTAATACCAAATTGTTTACCTGCTACGCAGCAATGAAGTATTTGGGAGATAGTTTGGTGGGATTGCGTTTTGACATACAAAACGGTCAAACACTAATTCAAGGTACCGGCGACCCAACATTTTTACATTCTGATTTTCAACAACAACGCGTTTATAATTTTTTAAAACGGCAAGGCAATATTTCGTATCTGGATGTTGATTGGCTTAAGCATTTTTCGCCTTTGGGCGATGGATGGGCTTGGAACGATTATGCAGAAGCTTATATGCCAGAAAGAAGCGAATTTCCCATTTATGGCAATTGTGCCTTTTTTTATATGCAGGGCGATTCTTTAAATGTGATGCCGCATACTTTTTACAATAGCAACATAACATGGCAAAACAAAACATTGAAAAATGGCGTAGGAGCTTATTTTAAAATTATTAGGCCTCTAGAAGAAAATTTCTTTCACCCTTTGGGCCAAAATATTTCGGACGGAACTTTTTCTCACCAGCATGTTCCGTTTAAAACAATTGCAAATACGACTTACCCTTTTTTAAATCCTGTTTTTCTTACTTTACTTTGCGATACGCTAAACAAGAAAATCGGCACCAGCATGTCGACCGATGGTTATTATCGGCTTCCAAACGTCATCCACTCCCAACCAACCGATTCCCTGCTAAAGATTACCATGCACCGCAGCGACAATTTTTTTGCGGAGCAAACCTTATTGATGGTTAGCAATGAAAAATTGGGTTTTATGAGTGATGAAAAAATCATCGACACGCTTTTAAAAACCGATTTGAAAGATTTACCACAACTACCTAATTGGGTGGATGGCAGCGGGTTAAGTCGGTACGACCTTTTTACGCCGCAGGATTTTGTGGCAATTTTGGAAAAGATTAAAAATGAATTCGGTTTAGCCAGGATCGAAAATATTTTACCCACAGGCAATACCGGAACGTTGGCTGGTTTGTACAAAAATTTAAGCGGTAAAATTTTTGCCAAAACCGGAACGCTTGGCAACCAAGTGGCATTAAGTGGCTACCTGATTACCCAAAAAGGAAAATTGCTTATTTTTTCTGTTTTGGTGAACAACCACATGAATAGCGCCGGCAACGTACGAAGGGCGGTTGAAAAATTTTTGAATCAGGTTTGGGAAAGAGAATAATCACTTATTGCTGAAGAACAATCATTGCTTCTCCAAAAATTACCAGCATTTTATATTTTTCGGCTATCATTCACCCTAGCCTAAATAAAATCATGAGAATTGCGATTATTTCATTTTTCTTCATTTCAGCCATTGTTGCAAAATCGCAATCTGTTATTCCTATCGAAAAAAAAGGCGATGACTTAAAATCTTTTTATTTATCATTGGACGTGGAAAACCTTTGGTTGGCTGGTAGCCACATAAATTGGGAAACCGGAGTGGCCGACAAACCCGATGCCACAAGCGGCAACCATACACACTGCAGCGCTTTTGCTGCGGCAGCTTGTAAAAAACTAGATATTTATTTGTTACGTCCGCCAGAGCATAAACAAATATTGTTGGCCAATGGCCAATACGATTGGTTACCAACACAAGCCGCCATAAATGCGGGATGGAAACCGGTTACTGGCAATAATTTGTATGAAGTTTCGCAAACCTTGGCTAATAAAGGGTTTATGGTAATTGCCGTTTGCAAAAACCCAGATAGTACAAAGCCAGGCCATGTGGCGTTGGTAATGCCATCAGAAACCATCAAAGAAAAATTATCAGAAACGGGGCCAACATTGATTATGGCCGGTACTCACAACCACAATAAAGTTTCTTTAAAAGCGGGTTTTAAATCGCATTTAACCGAATGGCCGGAACATACAATCGCTTTTTATTATAACACTAAGACTTTAGCGTTTTAAATTAAATCAATCTATTTTCCAAACATTTTTGCCAATTGTTCCAACGGATAAGTGATATAAGTTGGATTTCCACTGGGTGTAACGTTTGGAATGTTACATAAAACCAACTGCGCCAACAAGCTGCGCATTTCAGTTTCATTTAAACGCCTGCCTTGCTTAATACTTTGTTGCCAAGCCATGGTGCGTATCAGTTTTTCCCGTCGGCTAAACCGTACTTCACTGGTAAAATGTTTGTATTGCTCCAGCAATTGTTCCATGGTTCGTTTTTCGTTTCCTTCCACAATATCGGCCGGCGTTCCTTGGATAACAAATGTGTTGTTTCCAAACGGTTCTATATGATAACCAAGTACTTGCAAATCGGGCAACAGCTCGGTCAGCATCACCGCATCGGCTGCTCCCAACTCCAATGTACTTGGAAAAAGACTGCGTTGCGTAGCCATTGGCTTGCCATTCATAGCTTGTTGAAAAGCTTCATACAACACCCTTTCGTGCGCATTTTGCTGGTGCAGCAAAAAAATACCCTGCAACCCGGTAGCAACAATATAGGTATTGTGTAGCTGCAATAATGGCGCATCGGCAACAATCGCAAAGCGTTGCTCACGAGAAACCAACCGCCGTTCGTGTTCAAAATCAAGCAGTGTATCTGGTTGTTTGGGTTGCAAAAAGTCAGCTTTTAATTTTGCCAATTCGCTCATCCAAGGTGTATCGGATGGTGGTTGATGGTTGGTGGATGGCAGGTCATCGCTAATAGTTACCCCGCTATCCGTCATCTGCCCACCGCCATCTTGTTTTTTTGCCGCTTCGCGGATGTCCCGCTCCTGCTCCTGCATTTCCTTCCAAGGCTTAAAATTGCTGGGCGCAATAGTATGGGCTTGGTTTTTTTCTGTGAAATTTTGATAAATACCTGACGAAAAAGTTTGCTCCTTTTTATCGCTAGTGAAAGGCTGGCTAACCGATTGTAAATTCTGGATGCTGGAATCAAGCGTAAAATCGAGGGATGGCGCAATGCTAAATTGCGCAAGTGCATGTTTTACAGCGGCTTGCACAAAGGCGTATACAATTTTTTCATCCTCGAATTTAATTTCTTGCTTGGTAGGATGAACGTTGATATCAATTTGCGCCGGATCCAAATCAATAAACAAAACATAAGCTGGAAAGCTGTCCTTTGCGATCATGTCAGCAAAGGCCGTCATTACCGCATGGTTCAAATAAGCGCTTTTTATAAAACGATTGTTTACAAAAAAGTATTGGTCGCCCCGCGTTTTTTTAGCCGTTTCGGGCTTGCCAACAAAACCATGTACAATTAAATAATCGGTATCTTCTTGTACGGCCACCAATTTGGCATTATAGCTGCTGCCCAAAATTTGAACAATCCTTTGTTTTAGCGTACCCCGTTCCAAATGAAAAACTTGCTGACCGTTGCTGATAAATTGGAAATGAATATCTGGAAAAGCCATTGCTACGCGGATGAATTCATCTACGATATGGCGCAATTCACTCGCATTGCTTTTTAAGAAATTGCGACGGGCCGGCACATTGAAAAACAAGTTTTTCATTGAAATGCTAGTACCATTTGACACAGCTACGGGTTCTTGCCGCTGCACAGTACTATTTTCTATATCGATACAAGTACCTAATTCTTCAGACGCCATTTTCGTTTTCAATTCCACCTGTGCTACCGCCGCAATAGATGCCAGCGCCTCGCCCCGAAAACCCATTGTTTTAATATGAAAAAGATCGTCGATGCTCCTAATTTTTGAAGTGGCATGGCGTTCAAAAGCCATCCGGGCATCGGTTACACCCATGCCTTTGCCATTGTCTATCACCTGCACCAAAGCCTTGCCGGCATCGTTTACAAATAATTTTATTTCGGTGGCATCAGCATCCACCGCGTTTTCCAACAATTCTTTCACCGCACTAGCCGGGCGTTGAATCACCTCTCCGGCCGCAATTTGGTTCGCTATATTATTCGGGCAATAATTGAATAATGTCTGGCACTAATTCTTACACTTTTAAAGTGCAAAAATATGGTTTTTACTGGGAGCCTATTTTATGCTTATTACTGGCCTATTTTACTTATTTGCCGCAATTGGCCTGAATCGTTTCTAAATTGGTATAACCCATCGGCAGCGGAAACAATAGCAATGTTGTTGTACATGATGATATCTGTTGTTTCGGCCATCGGTACTTTTTGTATCAATTGCGGGTTGGCGCGGTCGGAAGCGTTGAACACTTTCAGGCCATCTGTTCCATCGCACACAACAAGCGTATTGCCAACTTTTGATAGACCACGTGGATTGTTTAACGTAACTGTTTTTAATGTGGTGGGATGTTGTACATCCGAAATATCCACTACATCCAGTTCGTTTAAAAAACCTTGACATTGAGTGCCGTTGCGGAGGGTAACGTACGCATAATGGCTGTCGGCAATTACGGGGTCGCACACACGGGCATGTGAAAAGGTGCCTATTTGTTTAGGGCTTATGGCATTCGAAACATCGTAAATATACATGTTGCTCGAACTACCAATGAATAATTTGTCTTCAAAAGGATAAATGGTTTCTATGCCCCATCCTAAATTAACAGCGTTTTTATAATCCGGCAATGTAGGATTAGCCAAGCCCAATACGGTTAAGGTAGATTGAGAAACGGTATAAAGCGTTTGGTTTTGGATGGTAAACCGTGCCATCGATCCACCTTGACCTGCGGTATTGCTTGATGGTACGTTGGCGCTGAGCGAAAGGATGTATGGAGCGTCAAAATAAACAATTCCGGTGTTGTAGTCGCTTACATTTACGGTGGTGTCCTTCAATTTTATCCAATCAACCACTACCATTCCACTGTCAACACGGAACCCGCTTAAATATTGCCGTTCAGGAAAAAGATTGGAGACATAACCAGAAAGCGATACTTGCAAAGGGTTCGAAATATCGAGTGAAAGTAAATCGGTATAGCAATCAGCATACAAATTATTGCCAAATACGGCCATGTTTTCACATCCTGGAATAGAGATAAATGCCTTATTGATAGGATTTGCCGGATCGGTATTATCAAAAATATGTATGCCGATATTTGGTTCATTGATAAATAAAAAATTGTCTTTTACGTATATCTTGCCTATTGTTTTAACAGAAGTTGGCGCATTGCTTTTTATCTGGTCGCGAACTTGGGCCGTAGTTTTATAAACAGCTTTGTAAATTCCGTAGGTTTTATAAGTACCGCTTTTTTTGCATGCAAAAAATAATGCAGTGATAAAAACTACTGTTAATACAATTGGAACATAAATAATAAATTTTTTCATGACTGTTATTTTTGAAATGAGTTATAATTAAAATTGAATGCCTATTTTAAAAACCAATCGGTTGATATAAGTATTCATTTGGTACGAATAATAATCAGCAGGATAAAAGCCACTTAAATAATTAGTATAGTTGGCTGAATATTGTATATTTTTATACCCATATCCACCACTAATAAAAATAGTTTTTTTATACAATTGAAATAAATAACCGATACCAGCTTCAGTAAAATAAGTGCTTTTGTATGGCGTTACTGTTGTAAAAAAATCACCATTTGTATTTTTTTCCCACCACACGTTTTTGCCGACATCAGCATATATAAACCAGCTATTTTTTTTAAGTCCAAAATATTTTCTTGCATCCAAAAACAATGGAATAGATCGTGCCTTTTGCCAGTCGATTCCCAATCCAATTCCTGCCGACCAAGTGCCATATTTTACACCATTTATTGTTTCTAAATTTATACTGTTTGGTTTATTGGCAGTAATAAATGCAACTTGTTCTATATTACTAAACCGTAATTTATTTTTTGCTTGTGCAAATGAAACAGATTGCAAACCAAAGACAAACACAATAATGCAATTAGCTAATTTCATGGCTAAGACTTTTAATATTTTAAATTAATGTATTAGAAAAGTTAAGTTTAATTATTTTTTAAATGGTAATTGAATAGAAAAAGTTACGCCTACTATTTGCCAATGCATGTTTTGCTGCACAGCCGCAACACTGGCTTTATTAAAGTTATAATTGTAGAAAGCGCCTACCGAAAATACCTTGCAAAATTGCCAGTCAAATCCAATTTTAGTACCGATATTCCATTTATTGGTAAGCTTATCTGAATAATACAAAATACTTTGTTCCACATCAGGCTGCAACCAATGCGAATAAAATTGATAACCAACTGTTGCGCCACCATAAACGCCGAAATGCTTGCTGATGTTATACTTCAAGCCAACAGAAATATTTAAAACATGCACATAATTAATATGATCTAAATTATTTCCGTATTTATAATAACTGGAAACTTTGTCAATTTTATTATTATTGGATAAAAAGGCCAATGAATCGCCACCAATTATTTTGCTACTATCTACCAGTGAGCCACTTAATTGGTGATTACCTAAATAATGATAACCAAGGCTACCAAACCAAGCCAATTTATTTGTAATTTGTTTTGTTCTTTGTAAATCAATTCCAAAAGAAATTCCAGCTGTTGGTGAATATAAATTACCTACATTTAAACCAGTGCCAGGCGAAGCAGTTAAATTATTGGATGCATCATACATTACATTGTTGCTACTACTAAAAGCTTTTCCAACTGTATTGCTACGGCCAATTTCAGCAATTAATTCCCATCTAATTTTCGTTTGGTGAGGTTCAGCCTTCCCTTTTATTTTTTTAATTAAAGCAGTATCATTTTTGTTTAATGTAATTTCTTTTTGTGCTAATTTATCTAAGGTTGAATCAATTGTTTTATTGGTAATCCCGCTATCTACTTTTACTTGTGCAGTAATGTCTTTATCCGTTTTTAAGATTATTTCTTTTTCGATAAATTCATTTTTATCAGCTTTTTTTTCTGTCGGATAAATATTCTTATCAGCCAGGGTTTTTACTATTAAATCACCTTCAACATTATTTAATTGATTTTCTTTTCTAGAAATGATTTCAATTTTTTTATTTAACACATCATGCTTATTTAATTGCTTCGAAGTATTATTTAATGAAATTTTAGTTTCCTTTTTACTTGAATTATATTTTGTTTTATTGATTGTAATTAAATTACTTATTGAATCATTTTTAATCTTCTTATTTGTTTGAACAATTGTCGTTTTAATAATTACCTTTTTATAATTTCCAACCAATTCATATATGCCAAATGCAATTAAAATAATACCTAAAGGCAACCACCAAAATATAAATCGCCGCCGTTTTTTTTCGGGTAACTGTGCTTCCACCAAATCCCACACTTGTGCTGATGGCGACAGTTTAAACCCGTCAATTTGTTTTTTAATATGGTCGTCAAATTCATTTTGCATGGTTCATCGGCATGGCCGTTTTAGCTGCTTGATGTAATAATTTTATCAATACAGCCCTTGCCCGACTGTATTGGCTGCGACTGGTATGTTCAGAAATTTGCAGTAATTCTGCCACTTCAATATGGTTGTAACCTTCAATAGCCACTAAATTAAAAATGGTTTGATAACCCAACGGCAATTCGCGGATCAGCTCTATCAAATCTTTGGTATCAATTGTAATTTCCGGACTTTCCTGCCCCACAGGATGCAGTGCTGGCGGGTCTTGCAGCAGTTCGTTCCTATATCTGCTGTGCTGCCGCAAATAATTAATCGACGTATTTACCATGATCCGTCTGATCCATCCGCCCAAATCTCCCTTGCCTTTATATTGCTTCAAATTGGTAAAAACTTTTACAAATCCCTCCTGCAATACATCTTCCGCATCTGCCAAACTTTTGGTGTAACGGTAGCACAATCCCAACATGGTATCTGCATACAGATCGTACAGGCGTTTTTGCGCCTGCCGATTCTGTTGCAAACAAAGTGCTGTTAATTGCGCATCCGTCATTGCAAGTGTTGGTTGTAGTTATATTGACGCAGGTTTGGCGTGAATCATTGCATCACTTGAAAAAAAATTCCAAATAGGAAAATTCCAAAATCCAACAATGTATAATCATCTTGTCTTTTACACGTATTTTTAAAAAAAAATTCTTATAGTAATAACCTAAACTTGTGTAGTTGGGATTTGGAATTTTCTTTTGTCGGTTTTTTCAAATCATCAAAAGTTATTATTTATTTAAGGAAAAATATCTGTTACGAACATTAGCTTTGTCGTTTGTTGGTTCTGTCTAAATACTAATTACTATCGTCTAACTACTTTATGAAGCGCAAAATTGTTTTCTTACTCAATCCACGATCTGGCACAAAAGCCAAGGAAGAACTTAAAAATTATTTGATACAACGAACTTCGTCAGCAGGTTACCGTTGGCAATTTACCGATAGCCGCGCCGACGGCAATTACGACGAATTAAAGCCCGAAATCAACGAAAAAATCATTTCCGACGTAGTGGTTGTTGGCGGCGATGGAACCGTTAGTGCCGTGGCAGAATCGTTGATGGGAATGGATGTGAACATCGGCATCATCCCCATTGGCAGCGGAAACGGATTAGCCCGGGCGGCAAACATCCCTATGAAACCTGCCGAGGCGTTGGACGTAATTTTCCACCACAAAACCACCATGATTGATGGATTTTACATCAACAACGAATTCAGTTGTATGTTGAGTGGCATTGGGTTTGACGCCGCCGTGGCACATTCTTTTGCTAAACAAAAAACCCGTGGATTGTACACATACACGAAGGAATCGCTGCTTCATTTTTTCAATGCCAAGCCAACAAAATTTGAAATTGTTCTACCTGAAATAACGTTTAACAGCGAAGCATTTTTTATTAGCATTGCCAACAGCAACCAGTTTGGCAATAATTTTACCATTGCGCCGAAGGCTAGTCTTAACGATGGTTTGCTGGATATTGTGATTGTAAAAAAAATGGCAAAAGCCATGTTGCCGTTTGCCATTATGGAACAAATAAATGGCAACAATCCTTTGAAAAACGTCACCAAAAATACCAAACAGAAAGACATCCTTTATTTTCAAGTGCCGCAAATTACCATCCGCAATTTTGGCCGTGCGCCGTTACATGTTGATGGCGACCCGAAAGATACCGCTGATGTTTTTGAGATAAAAGTGGTGCCGAATGCTTTGAGGCTTTTAATGCCTTGATATAATTGTTTTAATTTAAATATTTATCAGCAATGGTTTTGACTGTCAGTCTGAGCTTGTCGAAGACACTCGTGTCAATCTTGTTTGTTATCATCCAAAGCTTGTCAAAGGGTTCGCATGCGCACCAGCGAGGGCTTCGACAAGCTCAGCCTGACAGCCCCCAATTATTTAAACCACCTAGTGATTTACTAATTCAAAAGCTACGACAATTTCCCCAACGCCTCTTCCAATTTTTCCAACATTGGTTCAATATCTTTTTCACGACAAGCACCCACGCTTAGGCGATACCAAGGCGAAGTATGCGGCGAACCAAAACAATAAAACGGCACAATAGCGAGTTTCGCTTTCGACAATAAATAATCAGTCACCATTTCTTGTGTTTCAAGCACGGTTCCGTCGATTGTTTTTTTATCTACCAAATTAAATAAAACCGTAAGGTAAATACCACCTTGTGGCGCAACCGCATCTACATTAAAGCCTTTGCTTTTTAGAGCGATCAATCCGTTATAAATGTTTACCAGCCTATATTCCAGCGCTTTTTTAAAGCTGGTTAAATAGCTGTCGATTGCTTCGGTTTTTGGTAAATATTTCGCTACGGCTTTTTGTTCGGCCATAGGTGCCCAAGCGCCTAAATGACTTAAAATGGCTTTCATTTTTGTGATGATATATGCCGGCCCCATGCTCCAACCAACGCGTACTCCGGTTGAGGCAAAAGCTTTGCTGATGCCATCTACAAAAACGGTGTAATCTTTCATGGCCGGCACCAAACTTACCGGATTGTAATGCACGGTTTCACCAAACGTAAGCGTCCAATACATTTGGTCGAAAAGTAAATAAAGCTTTTTCTCACCCGCTGTTCTTTTAGCATTTTCAGCCAGTATCAAGTTACAGATTCTCAGCAGTTCGTTTTGCTGTAATGTAGTGCCCGTGGGGTTTTGCGGAGTACAAAGGCAAAGCAAAGTAGCACCGGCAATATGGGGTTCAATATCGCTTGCCAGCGGCATAAAATTATTTTCAGGAAAGGCGTCAATCATGCAGTGCACGCCTTCGGTCATGTGTACATAATGGTTGTTGTTCCAGCTTGGGGTGGCATAAATTACCTTGTCACCTTTGTCTACGATAGTGCGGAAAATGGTATAAATCAATGGCCTGCCGCCACTGGCCACTTGTATTTCGTCAGGCGCATAATCCAACCCTTCCCTTTCTTTTAAAAATGCGCCGATTGCTTTACGTAAATCCATTTCGCCTTCGGCCAACGGATAACTGGTTTTATGGTCTTGATAACTGGCGATAATGTCATTTTCCAGTTCTTTTGGAATCGGGAAAACGCTGGGATCAAAATCGCCCACGGTAAAATTATAAATGGTTTCGCCGGCTACAATGCGCTGGCGGATTATGTTTCCAAGTTTTACTATTTCGCTACCAATCAATGTTTCGGCCAGTTGTGAAAGCTTTTCTTGCGGCATTTTCCTTTTGTATTTGGGCTGCAAAGGTAAGTGCGATAACAAGCCATTGAGTCATTTGGTCAATAAGTCATTATGTTTTAGCCATGCCAACAATAACTTATTGGTCTAATAACCCAGCTAAAAAGATATGATTTATGCATATTCCCCAAAAAGATGACTGTTGCACCTGTGCGCCCGGGATGGGCAGTAGTACCCCGTAAAGCGCCTTTTTTAATGGATAATTGAATAATTAATAATGGATAATTCTGATTAGTGAATTGGCGCTGCGGAGTACTACAGACAGCCCGATAAGGCGCCCAAAAAAATAAAAACCGCAAAGCGACAAAGGGCGCAAAGGTTTTAAATAAATTGCTATGTTTTACTTTGCGTTCTTTGCTACTTTGCGGTTCAATTCTTTATCAATTATCTGCGCCTAAATTTTATCCGATGCCTGAATTATTGTACCAAAAACTGAATGAAAAAATTACCATTACCGATGAAGAATATGCATTTTTCAAAAGTTTTTTTATCACAAAAAAATTGCGGAAACGGCAATATTTATTGCAGGAAGGCGACGTTTGCAAATACACGGCTTTTGTAAACAAGGGTATTTTACGGAGTTATACGGTTGATAATAAAGGCAGCGAACATATTTTGCAATTTGCTTTGGAAGGCTGGTGGATGGCCGATTTGTATAGTTTTCTCACTAACGAGCCTTCACTTTTTAATATGGAAGCCTTGGAAGACGTTGAATTACTGCTGATTACGCATGATGCTTGGGAAAAGCTATTGGCGCAAAACGCCAAAATTTGAACATTATTTTAGGTTGTTGATCCAAAATAATTTAATTGCTACACAACGCCGGCTCATGGGTTCGCTAAGCGAAACAGCCGAAAGCAAATATTTAAAATTTACCGAATCGCAACCGGAATGTTTGCAGCGTGTGCCGCAACACATGATTGCTTCATATTTAGGCATTACCCGCGAAACGCTTAGCCGATTAAGAAAAGAAATTATGGTAGGTGGGAAAATTGGCAATTGAGTAAGTAGGTAATTGATAATTAATTGATTATCTATTATTTGCAAATGGCTCACTGCTCATAGCTCACCGCTCAAAGCTTTTCTGTGACATAGATCAACGTTTTTTATTACCCTACCTCATTGGCAAAAGCTTGTTGCGGATACTAGTTTTGTGTTATCAAAAAAAGGGAATTAAAACCTCATTTAAAACATAAAAATTAAAAAATCATGTCAACAACAAAATGGTCAATCGACCCAATGCATTCGGAAATTCTTTTCAAAGTAAAACATTTGATGATTACTACGGTAACAGGCCGTTTCAATAAATTTACGGCTAGCGCCGAAACAAGCGATGATTTTAAAACGGCTTCCAGCATCAGTTTTTCTGCTGAAATAGATTCGATTGACACCAACAACGAACAACGCGACGGTCATTTAAAATCAGCCGATTTCTTTGATGTTACTAATAATCCCGAATTAACATTTGTGGGAACCGAATATGAAAGCACTGGCGACGAATTTAAATTACAAGGCGATTTAACGATAAAAGGCATCACCAAACCAATTACTTTACATGTAGAATTTGGCGGCATTGCGGTTGATCCGTACGGCCAAACCAAAGCTGGATTTACAATTAGCGGCAAAATTAGCCGTAAGGAATTTGGCCTTACTTGGAGCGCCGTAACCGAAGCCGGCGGCGTGGTTGTGGGCGACGAAATTAAATTACAGGCTGAAATTCAATTGATTAAACAAGGTTAAAACAAGTATTTAGTAGTTAGATGTTAGTACTTAGACTTTTATTGAAAATTGTAATAACTCACAAAATCAATTAAACTTTATTTTATGGAAAACAAAATATTAGGCATCCACCACATTACGGCGATTGCCAGCGACCCGAACAAAAACCTTGCATTTTATACCAAAGTGCTTGGGTTAAGGATGGTGAAAAAAACAGTGAATTTTGACGATCCCAGCACCTATCATTTTTATTTTGGCAACGAAACAGGAACACCTGGAACTATACTCACATTTTTTCCATGGGGCAGAATTCCGCAAGGGCACACCGGTTCTGGAATGGCCACTGATATTGGTTACTCCGTTCCCGTAGATAGTTTGGAATTTTGGAAAAACAGGTTCGACCAATTTGGTGTCCGTCACGGAGAAATCGATGAAAAGTTCGGCGAAACATTTTTATCATTTCAAGACCCGGACGGCCTAAAGCTTGATTTAATTGAACCGAGCTTTGCCGATAACCGGAAACCATGGGAAACGGCTGAAGTAAAGGCTGATGTTGCCACAAAAGGTTTTCACAGCATTACTTTAACGCTTAGAAAAGTTGCCCCAACAGCGGCTATTTTAACCGATATTTTTGGTTACCGCTTGTTGAAACAAGAAGGAAACCGTTACCGTTTTATTACCGATGCCATTGAAAATGCATCGATTGTAGATATATTAGAAGAACCCAATTTGGCACCCGGTCGCAATTCAGCAGGCACCAACCACCACGTGGCTTTTAGGGTTGCCAACGATGATATTTTAATGGAATACCGTGAAAAAGTGGCTAGCAAAGGTTTACACATCACCCCTAAAATTGACCGCGATTATTTTTATTCGTTGTACTTCCGCGAACCGGGTGGCGTGTTGTTTGAATTGGCCACGGACAATCCGGGATTTGATAAAGACGAACCAGTTGCTGAATTGGGCACTCATTTAATGTTGCCAACACAATACGAGCCGTCAAGGGAAAGAATTACAAAAGCGTTGCCTGTGTTAAGTCCAAGTATTTAGTATTTAGTATTTAGTACAAAGACTAAATATTGGGTTTTGGTTACACATTTATTCAAAACAATTTACGCTAAAACAATGCACAAGAAAAATATAATAACGGCTGGAAAAAAACTAGGCGACGCAACAAAAGCGTTAATTATGCTGCATGGCCGCGGTGCAAATGCGGAAGATATTTTGTCATTGGCCAATCATTTGAATGTTAAGGATTTTGCCTTGTTTGCGCCACAGGCAACTGGTTACTCTTGGTATCCGTATTCATTTTTGGCACCGCCGAAGCAAAATGAACCGTGGCTTTCCTCAGCATTGGATTTAACAAATGAATTGGTGGATGACATTATGAAACAAGGCATTTCAACAGAAAGTATTTACTTCACAGGTTTTTCACAGGGGGCATGTTTATCGCTTGAATTTGTAACCCGCAATGCAAAAAAATGGGGTGGCGTAGCAGCTTTTTCCGGCGGGTTAATTGGCGATAAAATTTATATGGAAAACTACAACGGCGATTTTAACGGCACACCTATTTTTGTTGGCTCAAGTAATCCAGATGCCCACATTCCGGTTGAGCGGGTAAAAGCAAGTGCCGAAATATTAAAAAATATGAACGCAATTGTAACCGAAAAAATTTATAACAATATGGGCCACACTATTATTAAAGATGAAATTGATTTAGCAAATGAGTTGGTATTTAAATGAGAAAAAATTGAACCACGAAGACACAAAGGAAAAGAAGAAGCACAAAGGTTGTCTGAACTATGATTTATGTGATTCTGCTGATTAGTAATAAAAAAAGAAGTAATGATTTTTATAAGTATTTTTTCTAACTAGCATTGCATTTTTTTATTCTTTATTTTGTATTTATTATTCCTTATTTCCTTCGTGCTTCTTCTTTTACTTCGAGCCTTTGTGGTTCAAAAAAATAAAACTATGTAATCGTTTAGTCGTTAGTTTTTCCGAGTCTAAATACTAACATCTAAATACTAAAGTACTATTTTATGCAAACAAAATTATTTCCCGCTGGCGAAAGGGGCACAAAAGATATTGGTTGGTTAAAAAGTAAATTCTGTTTTAGTTTCAGTGATTATTACGATCCAACAAAATCTGCTTTTGGCACTTTGGTTGCTTTTAATGATGATTTATTGGAACAAGGAAAAGGCTTTGGTATTCATCCACACGTAAACATGGAAATTATTTCCATCATGCTGCAAGGCACTATGAACCATAAAGATTCGATGGGGTATAGCACCACCGTTAGCGAAGGCGGGGTGCAAATAATGAGTGCTGGCAAGGGTTTGCTGCACGAAGAATACAATATTGGCGAAGACGAAGTAAACTTTTTACAGATTTGGATCCAACCAAAATTGCAAAATATTACGCCTCGTTACCAAATGCGTAGTTTTCCAAAGGCTAAAAGAAAAAATAAATTACAAACTATTATTTCGGGCGAAGAAGGCTTGGAGCATTGCTGGGTCAATCAAAATGCAAAATTATCACTAGGATATTTTGATGCAGGAAGCGATATTAATTATGCTTTTAAAAATACCAATAAATGCCTGTTTATTTATGTAATGGAAGGCGGAATTTCGGTGAATGAAAATGAATTAAATGCAAAAGATGGAATAGGAATTTGGAACACGGAAAATGTTGTTATTCATTGCAATAATTTATCGCATTTTTTAATTATTGAAACACCGATAAATCAGAAATAATATGGCTCGCAGAAAACGGAGAAAACGCAGAATAAAGAATTTTATTTTTTAATTTAAAAAGCATTTAAAGTTAATTTAAATGCTTTTTAAAATTTATTTCTGCGTTTTCTCCGTTTTCTGCGAGACACAATATTTTATAGCTTCTTTAAAATAATATTGCAAGCGAATCGTTCATTTACAACATGAAATATTTAATTGCATTTTGCATCATTTCCGTCAGCCTATTTTCCTGCGGCGATAAAAAAAATATCCCTGATGTTTCCAACATTAAAATAGATGTACAGGTGCAACATTTTGAGAAAGACTTTTTTGCACTTGATACCACCCATTTGCAGGAAGGTTTGCAAAAATTGGCCATAAAATATCCGCAATTCGCATCCGATTTTTTTAGTAATATTCTTGGCTTGCAAAAATTAGATGATAGTTCTGCCGTTTATATCAAAGGGTTTTATGCGTCTTATAAACCGATGCTACAAACCACGGAACAATTATTCGGAGATTTTAGCAAGTATGAAAAAGACATCAAACAAAGTTTCCAATTCGTAAAATATTACTTCCCAAATTATCAGTTGCCCCATAAAATTATCACGTTTATTGGGCCGATGGATGCTTATTTTAACGGCAGCATTTCGTCTTACGGCGATGTAATGACACAAGCTGGCCCAGCTATCGGCTTACAATTACATTTGGGTGCCAATGCGCCAGAATATAATGTGGGCTTACAAAGCGGGCAAGTTTTCCTTTATCAAACAGCCCGCTTTACACCCGCTACCATTCCGGTAAATACCATAAAAAATATAATAGACGATCTATTTCCATACAAAGCCGAAGGCAGGCCGCTGATAGAAGAAATGATTGAAAAAGGTAAACGTTTGTATGTGTTGGATAAACTGATGCCTTACACTAACGACACCTTAAAAATAGGTTATACAAAATCGCAGCTGGATGGCTGCCGACAACATGAAGCTTCCATCTGGAATTTCTTTGTGCAGAATAATTTGTTGTTCAGCATCGAGCCTTCGATGAACAAAGATTACATTGCCGATGGGCCAAAAACCCAAGCCTTGGGCGAGGCTTCGCCAGGTTATATCGGTTTATTTGTAGGTTGGCAAATTATCAATAATTGGATGGCAAAAAACAACAAAACAACGCTTGACCAATTGATGCAAAAAGATGCCAAAGAGCTTTTTAATGAAGTAGGTTACAAGCCAAAAGGTGATTAAACCTTTTAATCCATTGCATAATTCTCACCAATTGTAGTAAAATACTAACCCGCATTTGAAATTTTTAGTAGAAATTTTGCTAGTTTTTAAATCCTATTACTTTTGCGGCACCTAAAAAAACACAAAATGAAAAAATTACTTTTCGCACTGGCTATTCCAGTAGCATTGTTAATGACGAACACAAGCGCATCTGCACAAGCCTACAAAAATGGAGACAACCTATTAAATCTAGGCGTGGGGTTTGCAGGAAGTTATAGCGGTACAAGTTTTGGAGGCTCATTTGAACACGGATTTACAGACGCTATTAGCGCAGGCGTTGGTGCAGACTTTATGCATTATTCTGTATTAGGATCAAGTTTTAATTTTAGTTATTTTGCGATAAGGGGCTCCTACCACTTCGCTGAACTATTAAATGTACAGGACAAAAAGTTTGATCCGTATGCAGGACTTGGACTTGGTTATGTTACTTATGGCAATTATGTTTCAAGTGGGGCGTTTTTGCAAGC
Source organism: uncultured Chitinophagaceae bacterium (assembly GCA_963845495.1). Taxonomy (GTDB): domain Bacteria; phylum Bacteroidota; class Bacteroidia; order Chitinophagales; family Chitinophagaceae; genus JAZKFT01. The sequence continues at coordinate 62,789 of CAWJTH010000202.1, read as the reverse complement.
TCATGTGGGTGCACGTTACTATTTTAGTGATAACATTGGAGGGTTTGCTGAAATTGGAGCAGGAGCTTCTTTACTAAAATTAGGAGTAGCAATTAAGTTTTAATCTTTTATTATCTCTATAAAAAACCGCCGCTTTTGCGGCGGTTTTTTTGTTTTTAAACAAACTTATTCTTCCACAAAATTCATTTCTTTCCCAAAAGTCTCCTTGGTATAAATAACGGAAATAAAACCCACCACAATTACTATAACACCGGTAATAAATGCACCAAACGTATAATTATCCATTGCCGTTTTACTTCTTAAAAATTGGAACAACAACAACATCAGCGGCAAAAAACCACGAACTAAATTGGGGATAGAAATGGCAGCGGTGGCTCTTAAATTGGTACCGAATTGCTCGGCACCCATAGTAATGTACAATACCGAAATGCCAGAGCCAAAACCCAAACCCATACACAATAAATACATATTAAACGCATTGCCGCCACCTTTTAGCGCAAAAAATAAAACGAAGAAAAATGTAAGGATAGCGTAATACACATACAAGGTTTTTTTTCTGCTTTTAATGTAATTGCTGAACAAGCCTGCACCCATGTCGCCAAACAATAATGCCACATATTGCAACATCAAAGCTTTGGGCTGATCAAAACCAGTGATGCCGAACTGTTTGGCAAATTCGTCAGAAAAACTGATTAAAATACCGATAACATACCAAACCGGCAAGCCAATTAAAATAGCCCGCAGGTAACGAAAAAAGCGTTCACGGTTATTTAGCATCATCCAAAAACTGCCCATTTTTACATGGGCTTGTTTGGTGTTATCGTACATGCCGCTTTCTAAAACGCCCACACGCAAAAACAATAAGGCAATACCCATTCCGCCGCCAATAAAGTAGCAAAGCCGCCAATCTTCATGACTTAAATAATACACCAAATAGGCTGCAATAGTGCCAAAAACACCACTGGTGGCAATAATGGCGGAGCCAATACCACGTTTTTCTTTGGGCAACATTTCTGTAATTAGCGTGATGCTGGCACCCAATTCGCCTGCTAAACCAAGTCCCGCAATAAAGCGCAGCCAAGTGTATTGATCCACCGTTTTTACAAAACCATTGGCTACAGTAGCCGCGGAATACAATAAAATAGAGCCGAACAAAACACTTTTCCTGCCTTTTTTATCGCCCAACATACCCCATAAAATACCGCCGATGGTGAGCCCCAACATTTGCCAACTTATAATGTTTTCGCCAATATGTTTAAGTTCTGCCTCAGGCACATGCAAATCAGCAAAGCTGGAACGGCGCACAATATTGAACAACAGCAAATCATAAATATCTACAAAAAAGCCCAGCGCTCCCACAATTACAGGGAGCGAAAAAACACCATATTGTTTTTGTTGCATTGGTTGGGAATAGTTTGGAAGCGTCGTTAAACTAATCTTTTGTTGAGGTTGAAACAAAAATAACGGAGAATGATTTTTCTTTTGGAAAATTAGTTGCATCAAAATCGATGCTGTATATATTTATGGTTGGGGCCGCATATCAGCCCTTACAAAACAGCACTTTAGCTATTCAAAATATGTGGATATCTTATGTTTTAAAATTACAAACCAAAAAATGAGAGCCGCAAATAAAATCTGTGGCTCTCATTTTATAATTTATGTATCAATTGTTTTTCATTGGCGCAACTAACTGAAAACGGGGGATCTTTACTACAAAGTTTTTGTGGTTCGAAAGGTTCACCATATCAAAAGTGCCATGCATGGTACCCATTTCCGTTTTAAGCTGGCACCCGCTTACATACTGGTATTTTTGGCCGTTCATTAAAACAGGCTGTTGACCAACCACGCCTTCGCCTTCCACTTCACGGTATTCGCCGTTGCTATCAAAAATATACCAGTGGCGGCTCAAAAGCTGAACAGTAAAAGCATTATGGTTTTCAATAACAATACGGTAGGCAAACATAAACTCGTGCAACAGCGGGTTGCTGTACTCGGGTTGGTAGAAAGTTTCTACCGTTATCTCCACTCCAGAAGTTATAGCACTGTTCATGCCCTAAAATTAAATGTTTGAAATTATATTTTTAACTGGAAATGTAATTTTATGCAGATAAATCCTATGTTTTTATAAAAATAATCAAATTTGGTAACAGTTTTATTGCAAACAATAAAATTATTGCATTTTTTTGGAGGCCTTATCGGGCTGTTAAAAGAACACATAGCCACTGTCCTTCTCTTTTAGGCGAAGGCAACCGAAAGGTTGGTAGCGTAGTTCGAAAGGCCGGATGAGGCAATCCGCAGCTCCAATTCACCCAACAGATTTTTACTTTTTAGTTTTGAATTTTTACTTATTATTATGGCAGTTTACTGGGTACTATTGCCTATTCAAGGCGCATAAGTTTGTCTTTCATCCCTTGTTTTAAAGTGTCATAAATGTAATATCTTGCCAATTATTAAAACAAATTTTAGTATTTAAAGCATGTAAATGAAATTTGAAAAGTATCCTCCATGCGAATTTCTAAAGCCATACATTAAATATTTTGTATGCTCAGAAACCAGTGTGGAACAAACCTACACCATATCGCCAGATACATCCATTGTTATTGGCTTTCAATATGTCGGCGGTCTTTCATTTTACGAAAAAGACGAAGCAATCGTTTTGTCAAATCAAGGTATCACCGGCATTTTAGATAGTTTCAGGATTTTTAAAAACGTAAAAAACACAGGCAGCGTTTTGATTTATTTTACCGAAATGGGTGCCTATCAATTTCTACAATTGCCTGTAAACGAATTATTTGCGCAAAGCATTTCATTGGAATATTTGTTCAAAAAATCAGCTTTAGACGAAGTTGAAAACAGGCTTTTCGAAGCAAGCGCTGATACAGAAAGGATTGCTGTTGTTGAAGATTTTTTAATAAACCAGTTTAAAGAAAAGGAGATTGACAGACTGGTACAGCACGCTGTTCAACACATCCACAATAAAAACGGCATGCTTCGCATTACCGATTTAGCTAAAGAATTATGTACCAGCCAAAGCCCGCTTGAAAAAAAGTTCAGAAAAATAGTTGGCACTACGCCCAAAAAATATGCATCAATTGTAAGGTTTAAATATGTGTTGGAAGAATTGAGCCGTACAAAGAACCTAACGGAGCTAGGTTATGCAGCCACCTTTTTCGACCAGTCGCATTTTATAAAAGACTTTAAAAAGTTTACCAACGAAACACCAAACCGTTTTTTGAAATAAACGATTTTATACAATTTTGCGGGTTTGCAGCCAGTCATCTTTGCATCAAATAAAAATATAAAAACATGTTTACATTGGATGCAGTTAGGGCGGCGCACGCAAAAGTAAAAAGCGGTGCCGATTTTCCCGCTTATGTGCAAGACTTAATAAAATTGGGCGTAACAAGCTACGAGCATTTTGTGGCAGACGGACAGATTCAATATTTTGGTGCAAACAGATTCTCTATTTCGGCCAACGCGAAATGGGAACCAATGGAAATTGCCGCTAAAGGATCAGTAGAAAAACTAAAGCAAGCCTTAGTTATCCACCAAAAAGGCCAAACTGATTATCTTACCTTTTGTAAACAATCAGCCGAAGCTGGCGTTGAAAAATGGATATTGGATATGCAGAAAATGACCTGCGTTTATTACGACAAAGCTGGTAACGAAATGGTGGTGGAAACGGTTCCTGTGCCGTAAACCGCAGTTGGCAGATGACAGTTACGCAGATTGACAGTCGTAAAACAAAGGCTGGTTGTGTTTTCATGCCTGTCAACTGTCATCCGTCACCTTGCTTTTATGGTAAATTTATTTTATCGCCACCAAATTTGGGTTTAGTATTTAAAACATACACATCCAATACAGCTTTTGTACGGGCCAACACTTCCCGGGCATGGATTCTAAAACTATCGTGTTTGCTTATATCCATGGCATTGAAGGCAACCGCATCAATACCATTTTTTTGTGCAATAAACAAAGCCCGTTCGTTGTGGAATAGTTGAGAAATGATGGTAAAATCAGTTTGGCCAAAAATGTCCTTGCAGCGCAAAATAGAATCGAATGTCCTGAATCCTGCGTAATCTAAAATCACTGCCGAATCAGGAACTCCTTGCTGCACCAAGGCATCTTTCATGTCTTTCGGTTCGTTGTAACCAACCACGCTATTGTCGCCGCTGGCGATGATATATTTAATTTTGCCGGCTTTGTATAATGCTATTGCAGCTTCGATCCTATTTTTAAAAAATGGATTGGGACGACCATCGGGCAAATCTTTAGAAGTACCCAACAACAAACCAACCTTATGCATAGGTATATCGGCCACAACGTTGTACAGGTAAGGTTTTGCGGCAGATGCTACAAAATGGTAACAGGCAAAAAGTACAATGCCAAAAGTAACTGAAATAGCAAAAAGCCATTTGAAAGCTTTCTTCATAAAAATCCAAATTAAAAATCCCAAATCCCAATAAACAACATGTTTAAACAATGTTCCAGGCGCTTCCCTAAAATAAAAATCCAAACTTTCCATAATTTGCTGCTTGGCTAAATAAGCCAACACCATTATGTTGGAATTTGGATTTCTTTATTGGAATTTACCCCTACCAATCTTTATCCGTTCTTCTATTGGCCGGTTGCTTTTGCTGATCCATTTTCTGTTTTAGCTTTTTTTCTTCTTCGCGAAGCGCTTGTAATTTTTGTTCTGCTTCCTTTTTGTTCAATTTACTTTGGGGCGGTGGTTGTTCGCCGTTGTCCTTTTTCTTTTTATCTTCTTTTGGTGGTGGTGGTTTTTTTTCGTCCTGTTTCTTTTTATCTTGCTTGTTTTGTGGTGGTGGCGGTTGTTTTTTTTGCAATTCTTTCAATGCTTTTTGCAGGTTTTGGCGGCTGTCTTCGTCGCTCGGATCAACTTTTAACGATTGTTTGAAGGCATCAATAGCTTCTTTAAGTTTTTTATCTTTTATCAGCGAAACGCCTTTGTTATAATAGCTTTTGGCTTGCAAGCTTTTATCGTGTGCATTGTTGGCTAGCGCATCGTATTGCTGCGCTGCGGTATCGTACTTGCCAGCTTTAAACCAAGTATTGCCAAGGTTAAAATTAGCTGTTGGGTTATTGTTATTTTCTTTTAATGCCTCGGCATAATCTTTCGAAGCCACATCAAATTGTTGCTTTTTATAAGCATCGTTTCCTTTGCGGATGGCGTCATTTTCTTTCTGAGAAAAAGCCGTGGTAGCAAATAGTAGCAGCATGGCAGCTATTGCTTTTTTGGCAGGTTTAACTTTTGCTGGCGTGGCATTTTTCTTTTTTTCCGGCATCAATAATTCAATGATTAATAATACCATGGCAACCAAGACAAACCAATAAAAATAAGTAGTATAATTAGTGAATGTAGTATCTGTAATAGCCTTTTTGTCCATATTATCTAATTCGGCAAGGGTATTTTTAACAGCCGTTTCAGTTTCGCCTAACAATTGATAAGTACCGCCGGTTGCAGCCGCCAAATCTTGCAACGCTTTTTCATTTAGCTTACTTACAACCACGTTGCCCTCCGCGTCGCGTTTTACATCGTTGGTATTAGGGTCATACAATTGTGCTCCGTCTGGCGAACCGATGCCGATTGTATTGATGACGACGCCGTGTTCTTTCAATTGTTTGGCAGTGGCATCGGCGTCTTCGTCGTGGTCTTCGCCATCGCTGATGAGCAGGATTGATTTATATTTTTTTTCCTGCGTGTTCATCATGCGGTCGGCCAACAATAAGGCCTCGCTGATGTTGGTACCTTGTGTTGGCACTAAATCAGGAGAAATGCTGCCGAGGAATAATTTCGCCGCACTCGCATCTGTGGTCAATGGCATTTGCGGGTAAGCATTGCCGGCAAAAACAACTAACCCAACACGGTTCCCGTTTAATCGGTCAATCAATTTGCCGATCAATAGCTTTGCTTTTTCTAGGCGGTTAGGCTGCACATCTTTTGCCAACATGCTATTGCTTACATCCAAAGCAATGATTAAATCGGTACCGTTCAGTTTTATTTTTTCCGAATCATCCGCTTTGCGGTAATTAACCAAAGCAACTGCCAATAAAGCCATGGCAATCAATGGCAACAACGCTTTCAGCAAAAATTTTTGTGGAGAATACCCCTTAAATAATTGGCGTATTAAATGACCATCGCCCATTTTTTTGAGGGTAGTATTTTTCCAACGGATGGCCAACCAAACCAATAAGGCAATTGGAATGATGAGCAATAACCAAAGGAATTGATATGTGTCTTCTGCTTGGAACATTTAAGTATTTAGATGTTAGTATTTAGTAGTTAGACAGAACCGAGTTTTTTTGCCCATTAATAATAACGTCCTCCAATAATTTCAAAAACACGCATTATGCCATCCACCCAAAAACTATTTTTTTCATCCTTAACAACAATTTGTTTTTTAGGCTTCTTAAATATTGATATTGTTAAATCGATTACAAAAGGACTTACGATAAAAAATATAAGAATTATATACTGCAACATTGCAAGAATGTTTTTATAGCCAAAGTAAACGCTTTCAATAAAAAACAAAAAGCTAAATATCCTTTAGGTCTGTTTAAATGTCTTTTATCTCTTCTTCTTTTAAAAATCTTTTCTATTGCTAATCGTCTTTCAAAGTTGATCTTGGTCTGTCTAAGTACTAACATCTAAATACTTAGTACCGGCTCACTTCTTTCCCTGAAAAAATCCCATTTGCGTTAAAATGCCTTTTAAAATATTCATGCGGATGGTGGTCATATCAGCGTCATGCGCCCCTGTGCAATTAAGTACGAAAAAATAAACGTGCGCATTTTCTTCGATCCAGCCAACAATCCAACCAAGCGATTGGCCGTCGGGCAAAAAGCCCCAACCAGTTTTATAGCTTAGCTTGTAGTTCGCATTATTTTCTTTCAGCATCATACTTTTAACAATATCCTGTTCGCGGCGTTGAAAAGGTAATTGCTTGAAATACAATCTTTTCATTAAGCCCAATTGCTCATCGGCAGTAATTTTCAGCGAGTTATCCAACCAAAAAGAATCGACCCTAGTTGTTATTTTTCTGGTGCCATATTTAATACTGTCCAGCATCATTTGCATGGTATCTTTTCCAATGCGGCGGGCCACTTGCTGAAAATAACCAACATTGCTAACCTTGGAAAGCTTCACGCATGTCCATGTCTTTGTTCCATTCCGGCCTTGAGCGGGTAATGCCGTCCCATTTTAGCACAACGGTATCGCTAAAAATCCTGCCGGTGCCAAGTGCAATCAACGCATTTACCACCTTAAAAGTTGAAGCTGGTAAATAAGCCGAATCGCGGAAACGAGGCATATTATAAATAGTAAAATGATTGTCCAGATTATCCCACAGGCCAAAACAACCATTCACTTTATTATCATCGAAATACTTTTTAAAACTATTGTCGAGCGTGGTAGGGTTGTTGGTGCAGGAAGAAAGAGATGCAAGGCAAAAGGCACAAGCTACAAAACACAAGGAACGGATATTCATAATATTAGTTGAACCAGATTAAATTAGATTGCGGTTAGCATGGCAAATTTCAGTAAAATTCTAAGCCATCAACGCAATAATAAGCTTCGGAATACCTATTGCTACGCCAACACCATATAAAGCATCCAACCAAAAAAACTTGCCGAGAGACACGATGTGTATTAAACCAACTATCGGGTAGCCGATAATTTTTACCAACAAGGGCGTATTCTCTTCATTTATTTGTCGCCAAATTACATTGGCATCGCCAGTACTGGGAAATGCGTGCATGGCAATTGAAACGCCTAGATAAATCAATAAATAATCAATCGGCCCGGCATTATCAAAAACAAATACCGGCAACGAGGCTGGTAAAGCAATAATGGCACCCAACAAAGTGTTCACAATAAAAGGGCCAACGCTAATCATCATGCCGTGCCACTTATTTTGCACTGCTTCGTGCAAAACATAACCTACAGGATTTTTGGTTCGAAAATAAACTACTTGAAAAACGGGAACTTTATACAACCGGCAAAACAATTGGTGCGCAAGCTCGTGCACAATAACGCCGGGGAAAGTAACAATAGTGATAAGGATGCCTGGTATAAAAAACATGTACGGATATTTTTTTTAGTCTCTAAATTTTTGTTTGCCTGAAATAACTTCATTGGCGTATTTCATGTACGGGATAGCCAACGAATCGTTTTGCGTTTGCGAAACAATAGCATCACGCTCTTTTAACTTTCCGGTTAGGTGATAAATAATTGCTAACGTAGCTAAATTATATCCGTCGGATTGTTTCAACTTTTGCGCCTCCAATGCGGTTTTTAATGCCTCGGCATCTTTCTTTTGCATCAACAAGGTTCTTGCTTTTGATGAAATTGCATAAACCGACTCCACATTTTGCGCCAGCAATAAATTGTTGAAATAAATGGCAGAATCGTATTGTTTTAAATATCGGAGTGTACCAGCCCTCAAAGAAATTGCTGGCATAAAGTCTGGCTCCATGGTAAGTGCGATTTGCGCCAAGCTATCCGATTTTTTATACACATTTCTATTAAATAGTGAGCTGGCGTATAATTGTACAGGATAAAGTTCGCTTGGGTATGCACTAATAAATTTTTCTAATATAGCATCCGGAATGCTGTCGCTATTGTTATTATATTTAGCTAACAACAAATTCATTGAGTCGGAAGGTATATATCCGTCCATTTCTTTTATTACTTCGTTCGCACTAGCAAGTAATGCATCGTCTTTAAGATCAACGCCTTTTAATTGCTGAAACATTTCATTTTCGACAAAAAAATCTTGGTTATGAAATGCAGCTATGGCCAATAAACACTTAGCTTCTGTATAATTTGGTGCTTTGTCTACCACTTTCGCCAATTCGCTTTCGGCGGTTAAATACTTGTTTTCGGCCATCGCTTTTTTACCTTTCTCAAAATGTATTCCCAATGCAAGATTTGCGGGCAGTTTAATCATGGAATATAACACGATTAATAAAATGCCACCAGCAAATCCAAGTATCCATTTGGGAATCGGAAACTTAATAAAAGCTTGTCTGCAATCAGCGCAAAGTTTGGTTGGATAATCTTTTAAAACGGCATGGCTTCCACAATTTGCACAGCTTTCTTCGTTTATCGGTTGTTCGGTTTCGGGCAAGTTTTCTTGCATATAGTTTTGGGTGGTTTTGTTTGAAATAAAATTAAGGGTAATTACTGTAACACACCCAATTCCTTGCCCACTTTTGTAAATGCGGCAATGGCTTTGTCTAAATGTTCGCGGGTGTGTGCGGCACTTAATTGCACCCTGATGCGGGCAAGACCCTTTGCCACAACGGGAAAGAAAAACCCGATGACATACACGCTTTCTTCCAACAATTTGGCAGCAAAAGTTTGCGCCACCACTGCATCGTACAGCATAATCGGTACAATCGGGTGGTCGCCGGGTTTTATGTCGAACCCGGCGTTAGTCATTTGCTCCCTAAAATATTTGGTGTTTATTTCAAGCTGATCACGTAATTCGGTTGTTTCGGTTAGCATATCCAACACGGCAATGCTGGCACCCACAATACTTGGCGCCACGGTGTTTGAAAAAAGATAAGGCCTACTGCGCTGGCGCAACATTTCAATCACTTCTTTTTTGCCTGATGTAAAACCGCCGCTAGCGCCGCCCAATGCTTTGCCAAGTGTTCCGGTGATGATGTCGATGCGGCCCATAACCCCACGATATTCATGCGTGCCGCGGCCGTTCTTGCCCAAAAAGCCGCTGCTGTGGCATTCGTCAATCATTACAATTGCGTCGTATTTATCAGCGAGGTCGCAAATTTTATCCAACTGCGCAATGGTTCCGTCCATACTAAACGAACCGTCTGTAACAATTATGCGGTTGCGCAGGTTTTGTGTTTCTTTCAATTTCGCTTCCAAATCAGCCATATTATTATGCTCGTAGCGATAACGTTGCGCCTTGCAAAGCCTTACTCCATCTATAATTGAGGCATGGTTCAACGCATCGCTGATGATCGCATCTTGTTCACCAAACAAAGGTTCAAAAACGCCGCCGTTGGCATCAAAAGCGGCTGCATATAAAATGGTGTCTTCCGTACCCAAAAAAGTGGCAAGCTTCGCTTCCAATTGTTTGTGGATGTCTTGCGTGCCGCAAATAAACCGAACGCTGCTCATGCCATAACCATGCGTATTAATGGCTTCGTGCGCAGCCTCTATTACTTTTGGGTGCGATGAAAGGCCAAGATAATTATTGGCGCAAAAGTTTAATACCGTTTTGCCGTTCACTACAATTTCGGGGCCTTGCTCGCTGGTAATGATGCGTTCTTTTTTATATAACCCAGCGGCTTCAATTTCCGCTAATTCTTTTCCGATGCGCTCTGAAAAATTAGAATTCATACGATGCGTTTAATTGCTGCAAATGTAGGATGTACAAATTCCAAAAGGGAAAATTCCAAATTTCAACTAGTGGGACTTGCGAGTCTATTTTAAAATTTCCACTTTAAAATCATCGTACATAAAAGTTAGAATAATCAGGTGAATGTCTAATTTGTTGGGATTTGGATTTTTTTTATTTTGGAATTTTTCCGGTCCTCCGCATTATCCGATGCGGTTCGGGAAGCGGGCCGTAACCAAATTGGGCATACAATCCGTGGGCGTCTTTTGTACCCAACATCCACGCCCGAAAACCTTGCAATGTTGGATGGCTGTGGATTGTTTCCATCAACCATTTCCCCAAGCTTAATCCTCTGAAATCTTCATTCACAAACACATCGCAGAGCCACGCAAAAGTGGCAAAATCTGTAATTACCCTCGCAAAACCAATTTGTTTTCCATTTTTATACATACCAAAACAAAAAGAATTCTCGATGGAGCGTTTAACGGTTTCGTAAGGTATGCCTTGCGCCCAATAACTTTCCGTCGACAAATAATGATGGATGTAATTTATATCCAGCAAAGACTTATCGGTTGAAATAATAAATCCGTCTTTTTGATAATTATCGTTTTCCATTTTTAAATAATGCTTTTTTAATGGTTGATTCATCCATTTCAATCATATCGCTGGGTTGCATGGTGCCCAATTTTATTTGTTCTATTCTGTAACGGATTAACCGCAAAGTTGGGTGCCCGATTGCAGCGGTCATTTTTCTTACCTGTCTATTTTTCCCCTCCTTTAAAATTAATTGTAGCCATGTGGTTGGTATTTCTTTTCTAAAACGGATGGGTGGAAACCGATCTGGCACTTGCGGTTCGGGCAAAATAAGGGATGCTTGGCATGGCTTTGTTTGGTACATTTTTCCATCGATATTGATGGCAACACCTTGTTGTATTTGTTGGATGGATGATGGTAAAACAGCATAATCTACCTGTGCCCAATATTCCCTTTCGTGTTCGTTTTGGGGATGCAACAATTGATGGTTTAATGACGTGTCGTTGGTTAAAATCAATAAGCCTTCGCTATCAAAATCTAACCGCCCAACAGGGTACACATCTTTCGGCACATCAAAATAATCTTTTAATGTTTTTTTATCACCCGAAGGGGAAAATTGCGACATTACTTGGTAAGGTTTGTAAATAACGAAGTAAGAATGTTGTGGCATATCAATCAAAAAAATGGTACAAAAATGATTATAAAATAGTGAAGGGAATGAAGATAAAAAACATTCAATAAAGCCACGTTTTTTGGATCGGAAAACACACGAAAAAGGAAGCCGTTTGTCTGCAAAGCTTGCCACCCTAACGCTTGCTTTTGTAAACTTTTAACAAACAATATCCCCCCGTTTTTTGCGGGGGGATATTTATATAAATGGGTTAGTAAGTACCTGGGAATAAATTTCCCTCCACAATATTAAAAAACATTTATTCGATTAAAAAAAAATCATGCAATTATTTTATTCACATTTTTTCAATTTAATTGTGTGTTTCTCAAATAGTGCTTTTTTATTTACAAAAAAACGGATAATATTTTGCGGAAAAACGAATGCTAAAACTATGCCCCTCATACAGCTTCGAATACCTGAAACCATTGCCAATACTACGTTTCAGCTAGCATGTTGTTGGCGGTGAAAAGTAATGCGGCGCTTTGTTTGCCACATCATCCAAAGCAAAGAAGGTAATAAAATCACTAAATAAAAAATTAAGTGAAATGTGAATAACAATTGAAAAAAATTGCAATAACAACGCATAAATAATTGTTGCAACCATCATAATTATACCTGTATGCACAGCAATATCCAATGCTTGTTTTTTTGTTTTGTTTATCATCATTGAAATAGCAACCAACATCCAGCAAAAAAACCACCACGGCTTAAACCCTGCTGATACTTTTTGTAAGCTTTCTGCCACTGCATTTGCCAGTAAAAAATTGGTAGATAGCCAAGTGAAAAGAGCAAGATAAAAACGGTGCCGAACACTATAATCCGGCGAACAATCGAAGCATGTTTTTGGGGTACTTGGTTTTGCCACAATTATTTTTCGGTTGTAAGAAATGACGCGATATAATTTTCTAAAAAACAAATTAATGAAACCGATTTTTAGTATCGGTTTTACAAAACAAAACCGCTGGTTTAAAATTTCTGCCAAGGCATCAACACCATATTTTATCTCGCCATTTTTAAAATCAACCAGCGGTATTTCGTGCCTTGCTTTATTATAATCAATGGCATAATCGGCAGTATTTATTTGTGAAAATGAAATCCTTTTATCGGCGTCCAACATTCCTGTTTTTACGAAGGCACTGGTATATGCTACGCAAAGCGGACAATTATCGTCGTACAATAATGCTTTATCAAAATGGCGGTTCATGATCGATTGATTTAAGGCTGCAAGATAAAGTCTTTATTCCTATATTTTCAATAAATATTGAAAATATAGGAATAAAGAGACAAGAGGACGAGGCTACAAGAAGGCAAGAAAACAAGGAGACAAGAAACAAGGAGGCAAGGAGGCAAGAAAACAAGAACCAGAAGGGCAAGAAAACAAGGACAAGAAATAAAAGGACGAGAAATAAAACAATCCAATTGGCCTATTGAATAAATTTTCAATGCTTTGATGACCAAATGACTTAATGGCCAAATTGCCGCTTGCGCTACATTTGTAAAAAATTGAACAGATGATTTTTCCTGAAGGCACAACAGCCAGCACGATTGCGCAATTAATTGGGGCAGAAATAATTGGTGATGCCAATGCACCGGTTCCGGGCATCAACGAAATACATAAAGTGCAGCATAATGATATGGTATTTGTGGATCACCCAAAATATTATGGAACTTGCTTGAACAGCCCTGCCAAATTCATCATTATTAATTCAAAAGATGTTACCGTTCCGCCAGGCAAAACCTTGCTTTTCATGGAACAACCGTTTGAAGGTTATTTAAAAATTGTGCAACATTTTAGACCGTTAAAACCAGCTACAAAAATGCTGGCAGAAACAGCCATTATCGGCCATGGAACACATATTGCGCCCAATGCATTTATTGGCGAAAATGTAGTGATTGGCAATGGTTGTGTCATTCATCCAAACGTTACCATTTACAGCGATTGTGTAATTGGCAATAACGTTACAATACATGCTGGTACTGTAATTGGGGCCGATGCTTTTTATTACAACACCAAAAAAAACCGGGAGAATTGGTATAAAAAAATGGCCAGTTGCGGCCGCGTGGTAATTGAAGACGATGTGGAAATTGGTGCCAATTGTTGCATCGACAAAGGCGTAACAAACGACACCAGGATTATGCAGGGAACGAAGCTGGATAATTTAATCCAGTTGGGCCACGATGTGGTGATTGGCCGCAACTGCATTATTGCTTCGCAAGTGGGCATTGCAGGTGCCACAACCGTGGGCGACGGTGTAACTATTTGGGGACAAGTTGGTGTAAATAAAACATTGAGCATTGGCGACAATGCTGTAATTATGGGCCAAACCGCAGTAACCAAAAGCATCGAAGGCGGCAAGGTTTATATGGGCTTTCCGGCCGAAGAAGCTGGCATAAAACGCAAAGAATTGGTTTGGATAAAACGCATTCCGGAGCTTTGGAAAAAGGTAATGGAAGCGTGAATCGTGAGTGGTCAGTCGTGAGTTGGCTCACTAAATTTGAGCTTTCCCTGTAACTGATTAATTTTTTTGTTTTTAATTCTTGTAATTATCAGGAAATAATTACTATCTGAAACTTATTCACCACTCACTATTCACTATTCACGGTTTTCGCTTTCAATTGCTTGCAAATTTCTTCCACGCTTTTTTGTATGGGCGTGTAAGTAAAGCTGGGCAAGGCTTTCAGCAAGGCCGTATTGTCAAATTGCACGGTTGACAGAGCCGAATCCGCCGTTTCTTTTGTTACCATCGGATCTTTTTTGGTGAAGAAACTTTTTATTTTCTCTACTCGCCAAACAATGGCCGCTAAAAAAGGCGTTACGGCTTTTGATGGTCTTTTTTTGCCAAAGGCATCGGCAATCATAAAAAATAAATCTTTAAATGTTTTGTTTTCGGCGTTTACAATAAAACGCTGCGCAGAAATATCGCTTTGCATTAATTGGTACATGGCTTCGGCAACATCTAATGCACTTACAAAGCCTGCACTGCCCGTGCTATACCAAGGAAAACCATTGTAAATATTTTTGAAAATGGCCATCGAGCCTTTTGTCCAATCGCCATATTGGCTTATAATAATAGTTGGGTTTACGATGACCGCATCCAACCCTTCGCCAATGCCACGCCACACTTCCATCTCGCCCAAGTATTTTGTTTTGCCGTATTCGCTATTATTCGATTTTTCGGTCCATTCCATTTTTTCGGAAATAACCTTGCCTTGGTGGTAGCGGCCCAATGCCGCTACGCTGCTTACATGTACCAGTTTTCGTACGCCGGCATCCAAACTAGCATTTACTACATTTGCGGTTCCATCAACATTTACTTGATATAATTCTGCCTTATGTTTTGGGCTAAAAGAAACATAACCAGCGCAATGATATACTTCCGTAATGCCTCGCATTATTTCTTCCAAAAAAATAACATCCAAAATATCGCCTTTTACCCAACGGGCTTTTTGTTCAAAACCAATGGGAATTGAACTTCGGTATGGAGCAACAATGTCTTGAATGCCTTTTTGGTGCAAATGTGCAATTAGTTGTTGGCCAAGTAAGCCGGTACCGCCGGTAATGAGGATCATTGTTGAAAATGGGGAATAGGCATGCCTTAAAAATAGAAATTAGTTGACCAGTTTTGCGAAACAAAAGATGGTATTTGCCCAAAATGCTTTTCATTATTTGTTACTAAAATCAAACCATTCGCTTTCGCAACTCCGGCAATTAACAAATCAATATCATCAACCGATTTGCCAAGTTGTTTGGTTTCGGCATAAAAATTTGCAGAAGCGTCGATTGTTTTTTCTGTGAGGACCAAAATTTCGAACATGGATTTATTTGCCATAAATTTTGATAATTGGCTACTTGCCTTTTTAAGGCGCAAGCCACTTAAAATCTCATAATAAGTTATTAAACTAATTTTAAGTGAATTGGAATTAAAGCGTTTTAAATACGCAGCCATATTCTTGATAACCATTTCATTACCCTTCAAAAAGTAAGAAATAATATCTGTATCAAAAAGATAATCACTCATGGTTATTTCTTCGGTTGTTACTGCGCCTTTCCGATAATTGTGTTGTTAAAAAATCTAAACTTTCTGTGTCCATATTATTCCAAATGCCAGCTAGCTGCATTATTGGATTTACCTGCTCATTTCCTTTTTTATTTAAATCATTGATAAAATCATCAAGCTTAACCAATGCATCTTCTGGAAGTGTTGAAACTTCGTGCAGGATTTTATTTCTTAATTCAATATTGGGCATAAAAAAGTTTTATCAAATTTACAAATTTCTTTATCCAATTACTTAATTACCAAATTATACCGCATTTGTAAACTGCTTCAAAAACCGCACATCGTTCTGCGAGAAAAGCCGCAAATCTTTTATCTGGTATTTCAACATGGTAATGCGTTCCATGCCCATGCCAAAGGCAAACCCGGTATATTTATTTGCGTCGATGCCGCAATTCGTCAACACATTTGGATGTACCATGCCACAACCCAAAATTTCAACCCAGCCGGTATGTTTGCACACATTACAGCCCGTGCCGCCACAAATTAGACAGGTGATGTCCATTTCGGCGCTAGGCTCGGTAAAAGGAAAATAGCTGGGGCGAAAACGGATTTTTACAGTGTTGCCAAACAATTCCTGTACAAAAAAGTAAAGCGTTTGTTTCAAGTCGGCAAAACTTACATTTTCGGCAATATACAAACCTTCAATTTGATGAAAAAAGCAATGCGCCCTTGCACTGATGGTTTCGTTGCGGTACACACGGCCAGGCATAATCATGCGGATAGGCAATTTGCCTTTTTGCATTTCTCGCACCTGCACGCTGCTGGTATGCGTACGCAACACCCAAGCGGGATCATTGTTAATATAAAATGTATCCTGCATATCACGGGCAGGGTGGTCTTCGGGCAAGTTTAATGCGCCAAAGTTGTGCCAATCATCCTCAATTTCCGGCCCTTCGGCTACGGCAAAACCAAGCCGGCGGAAGATAGAAACAATTTGGTTGCGCACAATGCTAATGGGGTGCCGGCTGCCCAGTGGCAACGGCGTTCCAGGCAAAGTATAATCAATTTTATCTGTCGCCGTTTCTGTGCCGCCGGCAATGGATTGGCTTAGTTCCTCAAACTTGTTTTCAGCAAATTGTTTGAACTCGTTTAGTAACTGGCCGAATTCTTTTTTTTGTTCAACAGGCACATTTTTCATTTCGCCCATCAAGCTTTTTACCAAACCTTTTGTACCAAGGTATTTAATGCGGAAAGTTTCCAATGCAGTGCTATCCTCGGTTTTGGCGCTTGCAATCTCTTGACGCAGCGCATTTATTTGTTCCAGCAATTGTTCCATAAATGGCTTCAAAGATAAGACGTAACTGCAATGTTTTGGCTGTATGACCTTAACATTGGAACAGGCGAAGAATTTAGGCGGAAATAAAACATTGCGCTGGCAAGAAATTTTTATTAAAACAGCAATATGCAAACAACAGAAGTAAACATGCTAACCAAATATTTAGAACTGCTCCATCATTTAGGGGCTTTGCTACATTCGGAATGTAATTATTAAATAAAAAAATTAAGTTTATATGACCTTAGACTTAAATTCATTTTTATAGAACAAGCAAACAAATGCAACCGCTTTTATTGATTGCATGGCTAACAACTATACCCAAATCTCTTCAAAAGCTTAACTATGCCCAATCCTTAAAACAGACTGCCATCATACACAGGATAAGTTATATTATCTTTTTTCTAACCATTTTCTTTGGTGCTTTTGGCCAAGGGCAAAAAAGTATGGTCAATTTTTCTACACTTCACAACAAAATAGATTTAAAAAATGGGGAAATACTTGACAATAAAGGAGTTGGACATATTTCTTTTGAAATAAAAAATGATTTCGGTGTAGACACCGCCTTTTACTTTAGAAACAAAGGAAACGGCATCACCACACTTATTATTACCGACAGTGCAACAGGCAAAAAAACCATCCAACAAACCGGCAACTATATTCCCATTAACCACCGTTTTGGTAACGACGGTGAAGGCTTTTTGCCGTTGGCCATAAAAAAAAACACCAAGGCTTTTGTGCAGGTAAACATGCAAGGTTTTTTAAGCGGGAAGCCAAACATGCGAGCTGCCATTTTTTCGCCGGAGGCGTACTATAAATTTTATAAAGACAACGAGCCGCTTACCGATACACACGAATACCTGATGATCTTTTTTTTAGGTGCCATGTTTTTAATGTTGTCGTTTTTCTTGTTCATGTACACAACAAGCAAACAACAATTGTATGGTATTTATGCTTTTTACCTAGCGCTGCAATTATTATGCAGTTTTTTTGAATTGGAATCAAACACGCTGGTAGGTTCTATTACGCTACGCAATCCATTGCTGGTGTTTACGCTGGACGAGCCTTTGGTACTTTCAGCAATAGGTGCTTACCTCATTTTCACCAACACATTATTGGGGTTGAAAACCCAATACAAGCGCTTATATCTGTTTTTAAAATGGCTGGCTTATAGTTTATGGGCTTATAGTTTGCTACAGTGGTTTGTAAGTTACAATTGGCCAACGTTTAAATATAGAAGCTTGCTAAACATTGTTTTACACTATATATTAATAGTTATTAGTTTAACAATCATTATAACGGTAGCCATAAAAATAAAAAGTACAATAAAAACGTATTTTATAGCCGGTTCAGGACTTTTTTTAGCATTTTCGATTATGTCTATTATTAGGGGCGATGTTGGTTTTACCGGATATATTTTACGTTTAAGCGATACCAACTGGTACGATATGGGCATTTTGTGCGAGTGCTTTTTTTTCGCTTTTGCACTTGGCATACGTATAAAAGAAATGCGGGAAGAAAAAGACAAATCGAATGCACAATTGATTGAACAAATGAAATTGAACGAACAATTGATGATAGAAAACAACCAAAAGCTGGAGCAAAAAGTATTGGAACGAACCAAACAAATGAAACAACAGGCAAAAGAAATGGAAGAAGTAAAATTACAAGAAACCCGCTCTTCGTACGAAAGGCAAATTAGCGAAACAAGAATGCTTGCCTTGCGCAGCCGTATGAATCCCCATTTTTTGTTCAACAGCCTCAACAGCATTAAATATTTTATCCTCAAAAACGATAACGACACCGCCGCTTTTTATCTCAACAAATTTTCTCGGTTGTTGCGTCTCATCCTTGATTATACCAGCCACGAAACTATTACCTTACAACAAGAATTAGATGCCTTAAACCTTTATCTTGATATTGAAAGTTTGCGTTTCGACCAATCTTTTCATTACCATATTCATGTGGATGAAAACGTGGTGCCACAAAATATCCATATTCCGCCGTTATTATTGCAACCGTTTGTAGAAAATGCTATTTGGCACGGCTTGGCCAATAGCGATACCACAGATAAAAAATGCGCCATCGAAATAAGGAAAATCAACGGCCATGTGTTGATACAGATTATTGATAACGGTGTTGGCAGAAAAGCAGCAGCTATTTATAAAGAAAACAAAATGAATAAAATGGAAAGCTACGGCATAAAAATAACAGATGAACGCATCGATCTTTATAACCAAGTAAATGCCGGCAAACTTTCCGTAGCAATTAAAGACAATGAAGATTTAGACAGAAACCCAACCGGCACCACCGTAAATATTTTGATGGAAACCTGAGGCTGGCAAGTGGGGAGTAGAAAATGGCTAGCAGGCCGAAATATTTACCCTCTCGAGATTGTTTAACCACTACTCACTTGTAAGCCTACTGGCTACTTACCACTACCCACTAACCCTTAAAAATAACTAACTTATGATAAAAGTTGTATTGGTGGATGATGAAAAACTCGCCACAGAAACCCTGCAATTGCAATTGAAAAAATTACGCCGCGATATTGAAGTGGTGGCCGTTTTTAACGATAGCCAAATTGCTTTGGCCGAAATTCCCAAACTGCAATTCAACCTGCTTTTTTTGGATATTGAAATGCCTCGGCTCAGCGGTTTTGAACTGTTGACCAAATTGTACCCGTTCCATTTTGATATTGTGTTTGTAACTGCATACAACCAATATGCGGTGGAAGCTTTTAAATATAGCGCTATCAGCTATTGCTTAAAACCTGTTGAAGACGCTGAATTGTTAGCTGCTATCGGCACTTGGGAGCAAAAACAACAACAGGTTTTGCAAAAAGACCAGTTTGATAATTTTTTCCAAGCTTACCAAATGGCTAACGCTACTTCCCAAAAAGTAGCTTTACCCACAACCGATGGTTACCAATTTATTCCCATCCAAAATATTATCCGCTGCCAAAGCCAAGATAATTACACGCATTTTATCTTGAACACCAAAGAAAACCTACTTATTTGCCGCACCTTGAAAGAAGTGGAGAAAATTTTAAGCAAGCGGGGATTTTTACGCATCCATCAATCGCACTTAATCAATCCAGCGTTCCTAAAAAAATATAGCCGCAGCGAAGGCGGTTATGTGGTAATGGACAACAACGATGAATTGCCCGTTTCGCCACAACGGAAAGATGCCGTAGTGCAGTTGTTTGAAATGATACAAAGGGAGTAAAACCTCACCCTCCGGCTCCCTCTCCACAAGTGGCGAGGGAGTGCCCCTATAAAGGCTCATTTATTTCATTTAAGGTTTCCGTTTGCTTTTTTAAATCGCTCTATAAATGAATTTTAAATAACATGATGCCATCTTAATCAAGAAAAACTAATTTTTTTCGCATAAAACCTTTCCTTCCACTACTTGTTTGTATTTTCGATATTCCGCAAGAAACAAATATGGCAAAGGAAACAATTGAAAAAACAACGGTAAAGCCCAAAAAAATTAATCAAAGCTCAAATAGGGGCACTCCCTCGCCACTTGTGGAGAGGGAGCCGGAGGGTGAGGTGATCGAAGTTTTTGGTGCCCGCGAACACAACCTCAAAAACATCGACATTTCCATACCCAAAAATAAACTGGTGGTTTTTACAGGTGTTAGCGGAAGCGGTAAATCATCTTTGGCTTTCGATACCATTTACAACGAAGGCCAGCGCCGCTACATGGAAAGCTTCAGCGCTTATGCCCGCCAATTTATGGGCGATATGGAACGGCCCGATGTAGATAAAATAACCGGCCTTTCGCCTGTTATTTCCATCGAACAAAAAACCACCAATAAAAATCCGCGTAGCACCGTTGGCACCATCACCGAAATTTACGATTTTATGCGTTTGTTGTACGCTCGTGGCAGCGATGCCATAAGTTACAATACAGGTAAAAAAATGGTAAAATGGAGCGAAGAAGAAATCGTCGAAAATATTTTCAGCCGCTTTGCAAATGGCAAATTATCCATTTTAGCACCTATAATTAGGGGCAGAAAAGGCCACTACCGCGAACTATTTGAAGACCTACGCAAAAAAGGTTATTTAAAAGTGCGGATTGATGGTGAAATTAAAGACTTGGTGCCTAAAATGCAGGTCGACCGATATAAAATTCACGACATTGAATTGGTGGTTGACCGCCTGCCCGCAACGCCAGATATGAAGCTGCGCTTAAGCCAGAGCGTGCAACAAGCGTTAAAGTTGGGAAAGGATATCATGCAGATCCAGGTAGAACCGACGATTGACGACGGACGAAAGACCACGGGTGGCAAGTCGTCCGTCGTCAATCGTCCGTCGTCTTTGCTGGTTCAATATTCCAAAGCCTTAATGTGCGAAGACACCGGCATCAGTTACGACGAGCCTTCGCCCAATTCGTTTTCATTTAACAGCCCTTATGGTGCTTGCCCAGTTTGTAAAGGCTTAGGAACAGTTTACCAAATTGATATGGCGTCGGTTATCCCCGATCCATCTGTTAGCATAAACGACGGTGGCATTGCGCCGCTGGGCGAAAAACGCGAAGCTTGGATTTTTAAGCAAGTAGAAGCATTGGCTAGAAAAAATAAATTCAACCTTTCAAAACCAATTAGCGAATTAACGGAAGCGCAAAAAAATATTATTTTTTACGGTAAAGAAACGCCGGATGAAAATGATTTGGAAATGATGGGGGATTTGGTAAGTGGTGAGGCGTCAGTGGTAAGCAATTCACCAGATAGCAGCGGCCCAACTCACGACTCACGATTCACGACTGACGAGTTTGAGGGTGTGATAAATATGGTAAAACGCTGGTTCAATGGCAGCAACAGCGATGCCATCCGCGATTGGGCTGAGGGTTTTATGTCTTTGCAAACTTGCCCATCGTGCCAAGGCGCAAGGCTTAAAAAAGAAAGCCTTTATTTTATGGTAGATGGAAAAAATATTGCGGAACTCAGCCACCTAAACCTTGATAAACTAATGCGTTGGTTCGATGGCATCGAGGATCGTATCAGCAAAAAACAATTACTGATTTCGAAAGATGTATTGAAGGAAATTAGGGAACGCCTACAATTTTTGTTGGATGTTGGGTTGAATTATCTCACCATCGACCGTTCTTCTAAAACACTGAGTGGTGGCGAAAGCCAGCGGATTCGCTTGGCTACACAAATTGGTTCACAACTGCAGGGCATCACCTATATTTTAGATGAACCTTCCATTGGT
The DNA here is from genome assembly GCA_963845495.1 of uncultured Chitinophagaceae bacterium. Lineage (GTDB taxonomy): Bacteria > Bacteroidota > Bacteroidia > Chitinophagales > Chitinophagaceae > JAZKFT01. The sequence continues at coordinate 40,647 of CAWJTH010000202.1, read as the reverse complement.
TTGCACCAACGCGACAACCAGCGGTTGATTGATGCGTTGCGCCATTTACGCGACATCGGCAATAGTGTTTTAGTGGTGGAACACGACAAAGACATCATGATGGCGTCTGATTTTTTGGTGGATATCGGCCCCAAAGCCGGCCGCCATGGCGGCAATATTGTAGCCATGGGAACACCCGCCGAAGTGTTGGCTACGCATAGTGAAACCGCCCAATATTTAAATGGCGAAAAGAAAATTGAAATACCCAAAGAACGCCGCAAAGGCAATGGCAAATTTTTAGAATTGCAAGGTGCCACGGGAAATACGCTTAAAAATGTTTCGGTAAAATTTCCTTTAGGGCAATTGATTGTGGTAACTGGCGTAAGCGGCAGCGGCAAGTCAACATTAATAAACGAAACACTTTATCCCATTTTAAGTCGCCATAGTTTTTTGGCTAGCAAAATGGTGGCAATGCCTTACAAGCGCATCAAAGGCTTGGATTTTATTGATAAAGTAATTGAGATTGACCAAAGCCCGATTGGCCGCACACCACGCAGTAATCCAGCTACTTATTGTGGATTTTTTACAGAGATAAGGCAATTATTCGCTTCCGTTCCTGAAGCAAAAATTAGGGGTTATTTGCCTGGCCGTTTTTCTTTTAACGTAAAAGGCGGCCGTTGCGATGTATGCGAAGGCGGCGGCATGCGGGTAATTGAAATGAATTTTTTGCCTGATGTTTACGTGCCGTGCGAAAAATGCCAAGGCAAACGCTACAACCGCGAAACGCTGGAAATACGCTACAAAGGCAAAAGCATCAGCGATGTGTTGGACATGACGGTGGACGATGCCGTGGAATTTTTTCAGGCCATACCTTGGATGTACAGAAAAATAAAGGTGCTGCAAGATGTTGGTTTGGGCTACATTACCCTTGGCCAAAGTTCCGTGACACTTAGTGGTGGCGAAGCACAGCGTGTGAAATTGAGTACAGAATTAGGTAAAAAAGACACCGGCAAAACGTTTTATATTTTAGACGAACCAACAACAGGATTACATTTTCAGGACATCCAACATTTATTAGAAGTGGTAAATAAGTTGGTTGATCGCGGCAATTCTGTTTTGGTTATTGAACACAATATGGATGTGATAAAAGTTGCTGATCATATTATTGACCTTGGCTTGGAAGGCGGCGATGGTGGCGGCGAAATTTTATTTGAAGGAACGCCGGAAGAAATGATTAACAATAAAGTAAGTCATACCGCAAGGTTTTTGAAGATGGAATTGGAAGGATAAAAGATTTTAAAGAAAAGTGGTAAATTCGCTTTTAAACAAAATGTTATGAATACCATTGATGTTCCGTCGCGAAAAATAAAATTTATTCAAGAATACCTCCAATTGGAAGACGAACAAACAATGTTTCAATTGGGGAATTTATTGTATTCCAAAACTTCTACAATGACTAATAAAAGGAGTTTTAGAGATTTTGTGGGAATAATTTCTCAAGAAGATGCAAAGGAAATGATTGACGCAATTGAAGATGGATGTGAAAAGATTGATAATGAAAACTGGTAGCCGCTTTTTAGATACCAATATAGTTATTCATTTGTTGAATGGTAATATTTCAATAGCCGAAAACTTGATTCTTTCCTAACAACCTATGTTTCATCCATTGTAGTTGGGGAATTATTTTATGGTGCGTACAACTCTACACCACAGGCCAAAAACAAACAGAAGATTTTAGATTTTTTGAGCCAATGTTCCATTACCTATATTAATGAGACGACTGCTAATGTTTATGGAAAGATAAAAGCAGACTTGAAAACAAAGGGTAAAATGATCCCAGAAAACGATATTGGGATTGCAGCTGTTGCACTTGAACATGATACTATATTTGCAACTAACGATAATCATTTTACCGAAATAGAAAAATTATTAGTAGAGTCTTGGTGAATCTTTTTTACCAACTATCGCTATTCTTTCTCTGCCACTGTTGTTATACCAAAAATAATATATAAGTTAGCCGAAAAGCATTTCCAAAAAAACTGCAAACTTTTAGGGTTTGCAGTTTTTTAATAATTCAATTTTACGATCCACGTTGCGAGCCGCCTGTTTGTTTTGGTGCCGCATGCGCCGCTTTGGTATTTACTTTTACTTTAGGATTGGCGGCAAACCCTGGTTTACCTGTTGCCTTTTTTTTATCTTTCCCTTTTAAATGATTGTTTAATAACGACATATGATTTGTTTTTGTTTAGGAACGGATGAACCATAAAAATAGGCAAAAACCTTGTTCTAATATTGCTAATTATTTAAATACTTTTCGCTTCCATTTGTTTTTTTACAATATTGTTATTTCGTGTAATCAAAAAAAAGAAATGTGGTTGTTTGCCATTCTTCAAAAATTGTATGTCAAATCTTTACACATCATCTTTGGTTAAAATTGCTTTTTGTCGCAAATTCGCTTACACCTTACCAAATCATTTTCAATGCATTTCCGCTTCCCATATATTAATCTTGCCTTATTCTTACTTATTTTTTACGCTACGGCAAGTGCCCAAAAATCTAGACTGGTCATACAAATTAGCAACGACCGTTTGAAACTGAACGATACCCTGGATTTTGTGGCTACATATTTATTGGGCGAGAAAAAATTGCCGCCGGCAACGTTAGCCTTGGTAATGAAGGAAAATAACGGGGATGGTATTTGGCAGATGCGGTGGCCTATGCTTAATGGTCATGCGGAAGGGTCGCTAATTTTTCCGCCAGACATAAAGCGGGGTAATTATACCTTATATTTTGCCGTACAGGCACGTTTTTTTCAAGTTAACGGCCAGGTTTTATATCCCCCAGGCGTTAAAAAATTAACCGGAACTATTTATTCACCGTTTACTAAACTTAAAGAACTAGACATCTCTGTTGAGAACGACAGGTTTAAAATAGATAAGTTTTTGTTTGAAAATACAGCCGTTCTAGAATTGGATATTGATGAGCAAAAGAAAAAATTGCCGGCTATTGCCATTGAAGCTTGGCTCGATTCAGCATTTGAACCTGCAGCGGCCATTTCAAAGGAAATAACCATCGGTATGGGTCAACAAAGCATCATGGAAAACAAAAAGGTAGATAATTGGATGGCTTATTTTGATCCATTTTACCAAGCAACTATATTGGGCAACTTGCCTGCGGCGCAAAAATTCGACAGTATTTATGTGCCAACATCATTTAAAAACACACTTCAAAAATTTGATTGTCTTGGAGATTCGGCATTGATGAAATCGAGCAGCCTGGAAGCTTTTTTAACCAAACATTATCCCGGATTTAAAATGAACCCAGCTTATGACGAAGAACAAGTTCCTACAGCACATTCAAAAGGGTACGACTTTATCTTTTACCTAGATGGAAACCAAGCAACTTTTTCAACTTTAGGCAATATTAAATTGTCTGATATTGCCACCATAAAAATATTGCCGCCAATTGCTTCGGTTACCGCTCCATCCAAAATAGCAAGTTGCATTATTGCCCTCTTTACAAAAAAGGGTCCGTTTTGGGGACAGGACTATTATCGTTACAAATACATTATAAACGGTTACCAACCACCGGTTTACCAGCTTCCGTCAAGTCCAAAAATGTTTGCCAGTAGTCCCTATTATTTGTATTGATTTACTAAACGACCATCTTCCCGAATTAATTTTCCAGTTCATTGGCCTACCTAAAAAATTGCTTGTTACTAATGAAGCGAATTCATTTCCTCTCCTATCTTTCCATTGCATTATCGTTGTTTTGCTTACAAGTTACAAATGCCCAAAAAGCAAAATTGAAAATACTGCTCAATAACGACCGTTTTCAGGCGAAAGATACATTAAGCTTTATTGGTACTTACACACTTGGTGAAAAAAACTTACCACCGGCAACCTTGGCATTGGTGATGAAAGAGAACAATGGCGATGGCATTTGGCAGATGCGCTGGCCAATGATTGATGGTTATACAAAAGCAAAACTTGTTTTACCATCAAGCATGCCAACTGGGGATTATACACTATACTTTGCCGTAGAACCGCGGTTTTTTCAGATAAACGGCCGCATTTTATATCCGCCGAATATCAAAACCTTAAATGCTACAATATACTCACTATCTGTTGGTTCCAAAGAATTTGTGTTACCAGTTGAAAACGGTGAATTTAAGATCAGCCCACTTTATTTTGAAAATTCTGCCATCTTACGTTTAAATGTTCCTATAAAAGAGAAGATTGTACCTGCCATTTCTGTTGAAGTCTTGTTAGATTCAGCTTTTGAGCCTGCTGCTGCCATTTCAAAAGAGATTACAATTGGCATGGGTGAAGATACTATCATGAAAAATAAAAAAATCGATAATTGGATAGCATATTTTGACCCATTTTATCAAACAACTATGCTTGGTAATATGTCTGCCGCAAAAAAGTTTGATAGCATTTATGTATCTAATGCTTATAAAAATGCCATGCAATCGTTTGATTGCTTGGGCGATTCAGAACTAGTGAAATCGGTGAGTTTAGAAGCTTTTTTGGCAAAATATTTTACTGGTTTTAAAATGGATGAAGTAGCTGACATTAAACAAATACCCACTGCGCATGCCAGAGGTTATAAATTTGTTTTTTTTGTAGATGAAAAACCAACCAACATATTGGATTTAGGCAACCTTAAATTATCGGATATTGCCGCCATAAAAGTATTGTCACCTTCCCTTTCTAATGTTCTGCCCGATGAAATGGAGCCGGGTAAAATAGCGCTATATTCTAAGCAAGGCGCATTTTGGAGTAAAGATTTCTACCGCCATAGTTATATTATAAATGGTTATCAACCACGTGTTTATCAATTGCCGCCCAGTCCCAAAATGTTTGCCGCCAGTCCTTATTATTTGCCTTATTATTTTCACTAATCAGTTCACCTAAATTTCACAAGGCCATCCCGCTATAAATCCTTACCTTTGCAGCCTCAAAAAACAATTCCATGCCTTTTGCTGCAAACCTATCCCAATACTTGGGTGTTTTTGTATAGGCAAAAGGTAAAAAGTACAATTTATGAATATTCGCAACATCGCCATTATCGCTCACGTTGACCATGGCAAAACAACATTGGTAGATAAAATTTTACATGCCACGAAGGTATTTCGTGACAACCAGGAAACCGGTGAGTTGATTATGGACAACAACGATCTTGAAAGGGAACGTGGTATTACCATTCTCAGCAAAAATATTTCGGTTGAATATAAAGGCTTCAAAATCAATGTAATAGATACCCCAGGTCACAGTGACTTTGGCGGCGAGGTAGAAAGGGTTTTGAAAATGGCCGACGGCGTTTTATTGTTGGTAGATGCTTTTGAAGGACCAATGCCACAAACCCGTTTTGTGTTGCAAAAAGCTTTGCAATTGAACTTAAAACCAATCGTAATCATCAATAAAGTAGACAAGCCGAACTGCCGCCCCGATGAAGTACACGACGCGGTTTTTGAATTGTTCTTCAACTTGGATGCTACCGAGGAACAATTAAATTTCCCCACTTTTTATGGTAGCGGCAAAAACGGTTGGTTTAACGATAGCCTAACGCCTTCCGAAGATATTACTCCGTTAATGGATGGTATTTTGAAATACGTGCCTGAATATGTGGTGCCTGAAGGAAACTTGCAATTGCAAATTACCTCTTTGGACTATTCTTCTTTCCTTGGCCGTATTGCCGTGGGAAGGATTACCCGCGGTTCAATTAAAGAAGGCCAAACAGTTGCTTTGATGCAGGCCGACGGCAAAATAAAAAGGATCAAAATAAAAGAACTATATACTTTTGAGGGTATGGGCAAAAAGAAAGCTACCGAAGTTTTGGCGGTGATATTTGCGCTGTTGTTGGATTGGAAGGTTTTGATATTGGCGATACCATTGCCGATTTTGAAAATCCTGAAGCTTTGCCAATTACACACGTTGATGAACCAACCATGAATATGCTGTTCAGCATCAACAACTCACCATTTTTTGGTAAGGAAGGTAAGTTTGTTACCAGCCGCCACTTGCGTGACCGTTTGATGAAGGAAACTGAAAAGAACCTAGCTATGCGTGTTGAAGATACGGATAGCGCTGATAGCTTCTTGGTATTTGGACGTGGTATTTTGCACCTGGGCGTTTTGGTTGAAACCATGCGTCGCGAAGGTTTTGAATTGACCGTTGGCCAACCGCAGGTTATTATAAAAGTAATCGACGGTAAAAAATGCGAGCCTTATGAAACATTGGTAATCGATGTTCCTGCCGAATTCAGCGGAAAAGCTATTGACCTTGCTACGCAACGCAAAGGCGAAATGTTGGTAATGGAAAGCAAAGGCGAAATGCAACATCTGGAATTTGAAATCCCTTCACGTGGATTGATTGGTATGCGTTCGCAAATGCTTACCAACACTGCCGGCGAAGCTGTAATGGCGCACCGTTTTAACGAATACAAACCTTGGAAAGGCCCAATTCCTGGCCGTAGCAACGGTGTGTTAATCTCCAAGAATGGCGCAACCACAACTGCATATTCAATCGATAAATTACAAGACCGCGGTTCTTTCTTTATTGAACCTGGTGAAGAAGTTTACACCGGCCAAATTATAGCCGAACATATTAAACCAGGCGATTTGGTAGTAAATGCTACTGAACCTAAAAAACTAACTAACCACCGTGCAAGCGGTAGCGATGATAGCGTTCGCATTACGCCTAAAATCCAAATGACTTTGGAAGAATGTATGGAGTATATCCAAGGTGATGAGTGCATCGAAGTAACGCCTAAAGCAATCCGCCTACGCAAAAACAACTTGGATGAAGAAACCCGCAAAAGGGAATCTAAATCAGTTGGTGCAATGGCATAATCATGAGGCGTGAATCGTCAGTCGTGAGTATGTTCAAAATGTAGAATTCGTCAGATTATTAATAGAAACCAGTCTTTGTGGCTGGTTTTTTATTTGTTTAAATCTGAACAGGCATTAATTACAAAATAAAAGCGACCGGCAATCGGTCGCTTTTTATTTTAAAATAGGTAGATAAAATTGTCTCAATAATTTATCTCGCCACGTTTACCGCTCTTTTTTCGCGGATAACGGTCACTTTTATTTGACCCGGATATGTCATTTCTGTCTGGATTTTTTGGGCAATTTCGAAGCTTAGTTTATCGCTGTCGCCATCCGTTACCTTGTCGGCTTCCACAATCACCCGAAGTTCACGGCCGGCTTGGATGGCGTAAGATTTTTCAACACCGGGATAGCCCATAGCTAAGGATTCCAAGTCTTTAATCCGCTGCAGATATTGTTGCATTATTTCCCTGCGTGCACCTGGCCTTGCGCCGCTGATACTATCGCAAGCCTGAACGATTGGGCTAATAACATATTGCATTTCCATTTCATCGTGGTGGGCACCAATGGCATTTACCACGCTTGGGTGTTCACCATATTTTTCTGCCAATTTTGCGCCCAACAATGCATGGCTCAATTCTGTTTCCTCATCCGGTACTTTACCAATATCGTGCAATAAACCCGCACGTTTGGCTAATTTAGGGTTTAAACCCATTTCACTGGCCATAATGCCGCACATGTTGGCTACCTCGCGGCTGTGCATCAACAAGTTTTGGCCATAAGAACTGCGAAAACGCATTTTACCAACGATGCGTACCAAATCTTTATGTAAACCATGGATACCCAATTCTATTACTGTACGCTCACCAATCTCTAAAATTTGGTCTTCAATTTGGCGGCGTGTTTTTTCAACCACTTCTTCGATACGGGCTGGATGGATGCGGCCATCGCTTACCAAACGCTGCAAGCTAAGTCGGGCAATTTCACGGCGAAGGGGATCGAAAGAGGAAAGTACGATAGCCTCAGGTGTATCATCCACAATTAAATCAACACCGGTTGCGGCTTCCAAAGCACGGATGTTACGACCTTCCCGGCCAATAATTTGTCCTTTTATCTCATCGCTTTCCAATTGAAAAACGGTGATGGCATTTTCAATAGCCTGCTCAGAAGCAGTACGCTGGATGGTTTGAATGATTATTTTGCGTGCTTCTTTGTTAGCTGTTTGTTTGGCATTGTCAATAATTTCTTGTTGCATGCCCAAAGCTTGCGCATGTGCACCCGCGGTAAGTGTTTCCACCAATTGCGCTTTTGCTTCGTCAGAAGTTAAACCCGCAATTTTTTCCAACCGGCGAATATGTTCTTCTTGATGTTTTTCTAATTCGCTACGTTTTTGGTTTACTACTTCTACTTGTTTGTTCAGCGTTTCTTTAATCGCCTCATTTTCTTTTATTTGTTTGTCGAGGTTGGTGTTTTTTGCAACCATACTTTGCTCTAAACTTCGTGCCTTAGCTTCCGATTCAGCAATTTTGCGGTTGCGTTCATTTACTTGTTTGTCGTGATCGGCCTGCATCTGGACAAATTTTTCCTTTGCCTCCAACAACTTTTCCCTTTTTAAGCTTTCCGCTTTGCTTATGGCGTCTGCATTAATGCGTTGCGCTTGGTGTTCGGCGTCTTGCAATTTTTTTTCCGCTTCCTCCACCTGTTTTCTTGTATCTTTTGCAAAAATGACCTTACCAATAATTATACCTACGGCCACCCCCACGACCCCTAAAATAATTGACAATGCTGTCGCATCCATTGATTTGATTTTTAAATAGTTCTATAATCTTGTGAATCCACTTTATGCCCATAAAAATAAATTTGCATGTTTGGATGTAAGTGGGCGAAAATACAAAAAAGCACCATAGGGAAATTGGAATGTAACGGGAATGTTTTGGCGCCAATAAAATACTTTGAAAAACGTAAGCATGCTTTTACAATATTTTGGAGAATAATGACTTAACAAACTAATGAAAAAAGTTTTTCACCCAATTTTACGCCTTAAATTCCACAATATTTTTTATAAATATTTTTCTATTTGTTATTTAAATAATATCTGATAAGCTTTTCCATTTAAATAGTAGAAGTGCAAACCTTTTCAAATTTTTTAACGAAAATATATTTATTTACGCAATCGATTGCGTTGTAATTACTTCAACAAATATTTTGTAATACATTGATATTTAATAACCTATGATTTTTCAGTTTTAGGAGATATAAATTTTTTTTTAGATTAGGTACTAAATAGTAATCCGTTTTAACGTAACAAAATTATTATTACAGAAATATTTCTACTTTTGTTAAAACAAAGCAAAAATATACTTGCATTAGCTTTTGTAAAGCAGCAAGTTTTAAATAATAAACGGCCGAAACTTATTTATTCTATGAGAAACTCCCAAAGATCCTGCGCTTGCAGGATCTTTTGTTTTATTTAGGTTGGGTTTGATATTGCCCACCAAATTATTAGGAGTACAACTACAACGGTGAAGCTGATAAGCGATAAAGTACGCCCTGTTTGCATAGAAAGTTGGTCTTTTTCTGCACGACCCCGCTGCCATTTAATAAAAGATGGGATGAAAACGATAATGCCTAAAAGAATAGGCACCCAAATAATAAGAAACAATCCAAACATATATTAAAATGAATGAGTAATAAATAAATAAGTGAAATAAGTAACGATGCCAAAAATGGCTAAGCCAATAAAACCGAACATTACTAAAAATTTTCCCCGGCGAATGGCCCGTTCATCGCCATTTTGTTCAGCTTGGTACCAAGTAAAAAAGCCGTAACCGGTTGCGGCCGCAGACGGAGCTAGCATAAAAGATAAAAAAGTATAAAAAGCTTGCGTATGCAGCATGATTATGCATATTAGCCCATTCTTTTGGTTTTAGAAAAACCATTTTTTATAAGCCATTGCAATACCTTTTCCCGATGGTCGCCTTGAACGATTATTTCTCTGTCTTTTGCGCTACCGCCGGTTCCACAATGGTTTTTTAATTGTTTGCCTAGTTTTTCCAAATCCTCCTCGGTTCCTACAAAACCATAAATAGCAGTAACGGTTTTACCCGCACGGTGCTTGGTTTCTAGTTTGATTCTTAAAATTTGTTGGGCAGGTGCAAGCGTTTCCTGTGGCGTCTCGTCCGATTCTATTTTGAAATTTGGGTCGGTGCTATAAACCAAACCACCCAAACCAATATTCTTATTTTTAGCCATAACCAATAGTACTTAGATATTAGTAGTTAGATAAAAAAAATAAAGTTGCTTTTACTTGCTTTTGAACTGCGCTTCTGTCGTCCGTTATTTGAGGTCTGTAATTTATCACAAAATCACCGCCTTCAAACTTAAATCTAAGCTTTTTGCTTGATGGATAAGCGCACCCACGCTTACATAATCTACGCCTGTTTCAGCAAAGCTTTGGATCGTATAGAGGTTAATTCCCCCACTTGCTTCTGTTTCAAATTGATTATCAACTAGTTGTAATGCTTCTTTTAATTGTGCTGGCGTAAAATTATCCAACATAATACGAAATACTTTGCCTTTGCCAACATTTATCACCTTTCTTACATCTGCCAAATTTCTGGTTTCCACCTCAATTTTTAGTCCTGGCTTTTTCTCCTGCACGTATTGCCATGCTTTTTCAATGGCTGGCTCAATGCCGCCACAATAGTCAATGTGATTATCTTTCAACATAATCATATCATACAATGCAAAACGGTGATTGACTGCGCCGCCAATTTTAACCGCTGCTTTTTCCAGCAGCCTAAAATTGGGGGTGGTTTTACGGGTATCCAAAATTTTAGTATGATAGCCAGCTAGTTTATCAACATACGTTTTGGTAAGCGTTGCAATGCCACTCATGCGTTGCATAGTGTTTAAAACCAATCTTTCGCATGATAAAATTGTTTGAATGGATGCTTCTACATCAAAAGCTACTTCACCAAAAACCATGGCTTCGCCATCATTTTTGTAGATGGTCATTTTTGCGGATGGCTCAACCAAATGGAATATTTGGTACGCTGCTTGCACGCCTGCCAGCAAGCCGTCTTGTTTAATTTTCAATACGGCTTTCCCCATTTTGCCTGACGGAATGCAGCTCAATGTGCTATGATCACCATCACCGATATCCTCCCTTAGCGCCTCATTTACAAGGTGTTGCAGATGTTGGTTGAAATCTTGTTCAGTCATAGATTTTTCGTTTTCATTTGCTCAATAACCCATTCGTCCCAAATATCATCTTCTTGTGACAACCATTTCTTTTCTTAAGTTTCCTTCACACAGTATTGCAAATGGCTCTTCCTTTTTAGAAAAACTTGCTTCTTTGTAAATATTTATTTCTATGGAATTGTCCACGTTCTTATTTTTTACACCACCACATTTATCATTTTTCCTTTTACAAAAACAATTTTCTTCGGCTCTTTGCCTTCCAACCATTTTTGCACAATTTCGTTGGTCAATACTTCGCTTTTTACATCCGCCTCCATTGCATCAAGGGCAAAATCCATAGTGGTTCTTAATTTACCATTGATGCTAACTGGATATTCTTTGGACGACTCCACCACATATTTTTGTTCGAACACCGGATAAGCTGCATCTAAAATACTGGTTGTGTTGCCCAACTGATGCCATAATTCTTCCGTTACATGCGGCGCATAAGGCGACAATAACACCAGCAATTGTTCCAACACCGATTTTTTATTGCATTTCAAATCCGTTAATTCGTTTACGCAAACCATAAAAGCGCTTACGGCTGTATTGTAACTGAATTTTTCCGTGTCATCATCAATTTTGCGGATAGTTTTGTGCAACACTTTCAATTCTTGCGGTGTAGCGGGTTGGTCGTTCCAAACTGGTTTGCCTTGCACTGCTTTTCCATTTGAAAAAGTAGTATCCGTAAAAAATAAGCGCCACAATTTTTTAAGAAAACGATGAACGCCTTCAATGCCTTTGGTTTCCCAAGGTTTAGACGCTTCCACCGGCCCCAAGAACATTTCGTACATGCGGAAAGTATCAGCACCGTATTTTTCACATATATCGTTAGGATTAACAGTGTTGTAATACCTTTTACTCATTTTTTCAACCTCAGAGCCGCAGATATATTTCATATCTTTTGCGGTACCAATAGTGCAAGAAAAAGAAAGAGTACCGTCTTCAAATACAAACTCAGCATCGGCAAATTCTGGTTTCCATTTTTTAAATGCTTCAATATCAAGTTCATAGCCATCAACAAGATTCACGTCTACGTGCAAAGGGGTTACGTTGTATTCATTTTTTTTGCCGGCGGAAACAAACTGATTGGTTCCAACAATTCTATACACAAACCTCGAACTTCCCTGAATCATCCCTTGGTTCACCAATTTCTTGAACGGTTCATCAAAACCAATAAACCCAAGATCGTATAAAACCTTGGTCCACAAGCGACTATACAATAAATGGCCAACGGCATGTTCGGTGCCGCCGATGTAAATATCTACTTGGTTCCAATAATCGCTGGCTTTGCGGTCGCAAAAAACTTGGTCGTTGTGCGGATCCATATACCTTAAAAAGTACCACGATGAACCGGCATAACCAGGCATGGTGTTCGTTTCCAAGTTTTGTGCCGTCCATTCTAAAATATTTGCTAGCGGACCTTCGCCATCTGGTCCCGGGCCATAACCATCTACTTTGGGCAGTTCCAGTGGCAATTCGCTTTCATCCAATGCATAAGCAATACCGTTTTTCCAAACAATCGGGAATGGCTCGCCCCAATAGCGCTGCCTGCTAAACGCCGCATCCCGCATCCGGTAATTTACTTTGGCCTTGCCAATGCCCATTTCTTCCAGCTTGGCATTTACAATTTGGATGGCATCCCGCATTACCACGCCGTCTAAAAAACCACTATTAGTTAGCTTCGCATCTTTAGTTGGATTAGCTTCATTTCCATTAAACGCATCGCCCAAAATATTAGTGATGGGAATATTGAAATGCTGCGCAAACTTAAAATCACGGTCATCGCCGCAAGGCACGGCCATAATAGCACCTGTGCCATAACCAGCTAAAACATATTCGCTTATCCAAATCGGAATTTCTTTTCCGTTAAACGGATTGATGGCATAAGCACCTGTAAAACAACCACTTATCTTTTTCTCCGCTTGGCGCTCCCGTTCGCTACGGCTTTTTACGTAAGCAATATAATTTTCAACTTCTTCTTTTTGTGCTTCCGAAACAATGCTTGGAATCCAATCCAGTTCCGGCGCAATAACCATAAAATCAACACCAAAAATGGTGTCGGGGCGGGTTGTGTAAACGACTAAAGACCTCACCCCCGTCCCCTCTCCACTCGTGGCGAGGGGTGCCTCTGTGAAGCTGGCTGACTGTTTGCCAATTGCGGGTTCGTGAATATTTGTGGCTTCTTGCTGTTCTTCCGCGAGTGCTTCTTTTATTCTTTTTATTGTTTCTTTTGTGTGATTGATCACCTCTTCGTTAGTAAATCGGATTACTTTAAAACCAATTTGATTTAACACACTGCTACGGGCATCGTCATAAATTTTTTGGTCTTCCGTTTCATGATAACCGCCATCAATTTCAATTATCAATTTGTTTTGAAGAGAAACAAAATCGACGATATAGGCATCAATTGGGTGTTGGCGCCTAAATTTTTCACCCAAGTTATTTCCACGTAATTCTTTCCATAAAATTGCTTCTGCCTCTGTATGACCTTTTCTATTTTCTCTTGCTAGCTCGAACTGCTTAATAGATACGATTGAATACTTAGGAACGACTGAATTTTTTGAACCCGGATTTTCCGACTGTGATGACACTTGCACAGAGGCACCCCTCGCCACTTGTGGAGAGGGGCCGGGGGTGAGGTTGAACTCAATTTCCGCCCCATAACTTTTTCCGATCCAATTGCTTTGCATTTCTTTCATTGCCTCGCTAAAATCAACGGTTTCTAAACCTTTCAGCAAGCGATCAGCATATTCGGTAATGCGCAAATACCATTGGCGGAGGCGTTTTTTTTCTACCGGATAACCGCCACGTTCGCTTACGCCGTTCACCACTTCGTCGTTGGCCAAAACGGTGCCCAGTGCTTCGCACCAATTCACTTCGCCATAGCCACAAAACGCCAGGCGGTATTCCATTAAAATATCGTGTTTGGTTTTTTCGTCGAAGCCATTCCATTCTTCGGCGGTAAAAGAGTTTTTGCCCGTTTCTCGTATTTCGTATTTCGTATTTGGAATCTCATGTACCAAACTTCCTTCATTTTCAAACGATTCGATCAATACCGACAAATGTTCGGCCCGGTTATCGATACGATTAAAAAAGCTATGGAACAATTGCAGAAAAATCCATTGCGTCCATTTATAATAGCTGGCTTCGCTGGTACGAACTTCACGGTCCCAATCGTAGCTGAAGCCAATATTGTCTAACTGCTTGCGGAAATTGGCAATATTTTCTTCGGTTGAAACGGCAGGATGCACACCTTTTTCAATGGCATATTGTTCGGCCGGCAAACCAAAAGCATCATAACCCATGGGGTGCAGCACGTTAAAACCTTTCAGCCTTTTATATCGGCTATAAATATCGCTTGAAATGTAGCCCAACGGATGACCCACATGCAGTCCCGCACCACTTGGGTAAGGAAACATATCCAGCACATAACACTTTGGTTTTGTGGTGTCGTTGGTGGTTTTGTAAGCTTGGGTTGCCTTCCATTTTTCTTGCCAAGCCTGCTCAATTTTCCTGAAATCGTAGTCCATATCGTGAATGGTAAATAGTGAATGGTGAATAATTACACCATTCTTAGATAAAAATTTCTAATTGTTTATTGTTGCAAAAGTATGGGTACAAAAGGTTTTTTGGTGACCAGCTTTGGAAGCAATGTAGGAGCATTTGTGGCAAAGTTTATCCTGAGGCATCGAGGAGCTCCGTTGAACAATGGTTTTCCACGGCATCATTCACTTAACAATACCATTAATTATGGCTCACAAAGGCCCATGCTTTTGCTCTATTGGCAAAAATAATTTCTTTTTAAAAAAATTTTTAAGCTTGGAAAATTGTGCGGTTTTGGCTTTCCAATTGTTACAACCAAATGAAAATTGCTTATGATTTAACAACGAACGCTTCCTTCAACTCTACAATTATCTTTTCCAAAGCCAACACTTTCTTTTCCAGTTCTGGTAACCTGCGGGTTGCTGCTTGGCTGCGAAGTGCCAATAAATTATCATAAGCCGGCGAGCCAGTTACTGCTTTTCCGGCTTTTATTGACTTAGATACGCCACTTTGTGCTGCAACTTTAGCGCCATCAGCAATTATTAGGTGCCCAACTACGCCAGCTTGGCCGCCAATCATAGCATTACTTCCAACCTTTGTGCTGCCACTAATGCCGGCTTGCGCAGCAATAACGGTATGGCTGCCCACTTCAACATTATGGGCTATTTGCACCAGATTATCAATTTTTGCACCGCTTCTAATAATGGTGCTGCCCATTGTAGCCCTGTCGATGGAAGCATTGCTACCAATTTCAACATTATCTTCTAATATTACATTTCCAATCTGTGGAATTTTTTTATAGCTACCGTCTGTTTGCGGAGCAAAACCAAACCCATCGCTGCCAATTACTGCGTTAGAATGGATAGTTACGCTTTTACCGAGAACACAATCGTGGTAAACTTTTACGCCAGGCATTAAAATACAGTCATCATCAACCATCACGTTTTCACCCAAAAAAACCTGTGGGAAAATTTTTACATTATTGCCGATGCTTACATTTTTACTGATATATGCAAATGCGCCAATAAAAACATTTTCCCCTAGTTTGGCACTGGTATCAATATGCGAAGGCTGCTCAATGCCCGTAAGTTGTTGTGTTTGAAGCTGTTGGTATTTTTCAAGCAAAGCGGCAAAAGCCGAATAAGCATCTGGCACCCTTATGATGGAAGTGGACACCATCTGTTTTAGTTCCAAACTTTGGTTAACGATTACCACGCTAGCCTTGGTGGTATATAAAAATTCTTCGTATTTTGGGTTAGCCAAAAACGATAATTGTCCAGCATGCGCCTCTTCAATCTTCCCAAAGGAGCCAACAGCGGCGTCCATATTTCCCTCTACCTGTCCGCCAATCATCATGGCTATTTGTGCTGCGGTGAATGTCATAAATTGAGCTTTGAGCTGTGAGCTATGAGCTTTGAGCCTTGATAAAACTATCTATTTTGATAGCTCAAAGCTAACAGCTAATAGCTCACCGCTTTTATCTAATTGAGCAAATATAGAATTTCCTAGCTGTGGCTGCTAGCCCTTTCAAAATCAAAGCATTGTCCACTTCAGAAATATCTTTCACTGTTTTATCCTTAAATAAAATATTGATGCGTTCATCGGTGCTGTCGTAAGTAGTGTTTTTCACTTCGCCGGTAAATACAAAATAATTTACTGATTCATCATCCAAACCATAAGTGGCTTTCAATTCTTCTTTCCTTTGTTCCAACAATTCAGCATTTACTGCCTCGTTGTAAAATTTTATTTTAAATAACTTCCTGTTTAACAACCCGTTACAAAGCGTTGCGAGTACAATATCTGGGTGGTGTTGCCAATTTTTAATGGCCATCATCACATCCACATCATCTAATTGACAAAACTTCTGCAACAATTCTGGCGAAGCCAAATCTAAATTGGCATGCTGTAAAAAATAACCCAAAGAACCTTGGGCCTCTGCATTTATTTCTTTAGCCCGCCTAATTGTGCGCACCAACATTTGCTCTGCCACCAGCACCGTTTTGTGCAAGTACACTTGCCAGTACATCAATCGACGTGCCACCAAAAACTTTTCGATGGAATAAATGGCTTTTTCTTCCACCATTAATTGCCCATTGTGCACGGTAAGCATGCTAATAATGCGGTCGTAACCAATTACGCCTTCGCTTACGCCGGTAAAAAAGCTGTCTCTTGTTAAATAATCCATACGGTCCACATCCAATTGGCCACTTATTAATTGATGTAGATATTTTTTTGGATAGTTATCTGTAAAAATATCGATGGCCATTTGCAATTGACCGTCCATTTCTTGGTTTAGCTGATGCATGATTTGCAAGCTAATCGATTCATGATGAACGTTTTGCAACAATGTTCCTTCCAATGCATGGCTGTATGGGCCGTGGCCTGCATCGTGCAGCAAGATGGCAATTTTTGCGGCGGTATCTTCTTCTTCGGTTATATCGTTACCTTTTCTTTTTAGCTCTGTTAATGCCAAACACATTAAATGGTATGCACCCAAACTGTGATGCAGCCTTGTATGTACGGCACCCGGATAAACCATACTTGCCAATGCCATTTGGTGAATGCGGCGAAGCCGCTGGTAAAACGGGTGCGCCACCACGTGCTGGATAATTGGTTTATCGATGGTAATAAACCCATAAACGGGATCGTTAATGATTTTTCGCATTAGCTGGCAAAGATACTTGGCTAAGATTGGATGGGAACACGGATGACACGGATCAGAAGGATTTGCACGGATTTATTATTGGCTAGCTTATTTTCAAAGCCGCAAGGTTTTAAATCTATTCTTTTCCGTCAAATCTGTGTCATCCGCGTTCCCATCTTTGCTGGGCTTCTAACACGCCCTAAACAGGCCATGTGTCCGACGCCCAAAATACAAAGGTGGCTGACACGTTCGAGCTTCATATTTTTGCCGCCAACTTTTTACCATGCTCGATTTTACCGCGGCCAAATTAGAACAGGTTGCCCTGCATCACGTAGGCAACAAAACGAATGGCGAAGAAATATACCTTTCTACCAATTTGATGGATATTGAGGAAGATAATACCAAAGAATTGCTATTTAAATTTTTTATTCCGCCTTTTGCCACCGCAGAATTTTACAATTTTACTTTTAGCAACGGCGATTTTAATTTGAACCCGCTTTTTCATTTTGCTTCGCAGGTTTTTGAGGATCATAACACGTTGCAGCCAACTTCGGTTGATATTGCCAAACACTTATATGAAGTTTCCACTCATCCCAATATAAAACCGGGCGATGTATTTGTAGCCTATTTTTCTAATTTGGGTATTGATGACCAACCAATGGATGCCATCGGTATTTTTAAATCGGAAAACAAGCAATCTTTTTTAAAAGTAGGTAACGAGTCGGGCGAATTTTCCATCAAATTTGAAGACGGCATCAACATCGACAAGTTAGATAAAGGATGCATTATTTTGAACACCGACAAGGAAAACGGCTATAAAGTTTGTGTCATCGACAAATCGAACAAACAACAAGAAGCGCAATATTGGAAAGAATTGTTCTTGCAAATAAAACCTTGCAGCGATGCTTATCATTTTACAAAAGATATGATGGCCATCACCAAAAATTTTGTAACACAACAAGTTTCGGAAGAATTTAGCCTCACCAAAACCGACCAGATTGACTTGCTAAACCGCTCTGTCGAATATTTTAAAACCCACGAGCAATTCGAAAAATCAGAATTTGAGAACGAAGTTTTCCATCATGCCAATCTCATCGAATCTTTTCAAGATTTTGATGAAAAATATAGAGAAAAGAATGGAATTGAATTAGATGACCAATTTGAAATTAATGGGCAAGCAGTAAAAAAGCAAGCTAAAATGTTTAAGAATGTGTTGAAATTGGATAAAAACTTCCATGTTTACATTCACGGTAACCGCGAATTGATTCAGCAAGGCGTGGAAAGCGACGGCCGAAAATTTTATAAAATTTATTTTGAAAATGTGGAAATGCAGGATCGGTAACTAGAAGGATGGAAACACGGATGGAACAGATGGAACAGAAAAAAACGGATTTATTGCTTGGATAGGATTAAATCATCCAAACAATAAATCCGTGAAAATCCCTTCGATCTGTCCCATCCGTGTTTCCATCCTTCTAGGCAAATATTCATCCACGTCCATGTGTCAGACGCCCAAAATACAAAGGCGTCTGACACGGCCCAACTAAAACTTGGCCGGCTCACCCGCCTTAAATGAAGTTTTTATAAATTCCCGAAGCTGCTCGTTAGCGTTTACCAAATCGTTTTTGCGTAGGTACATCATGTGGCCGCTACGGAAACCTTTCCAAGTCATCCTATCTTTTAATTTACCGCTCGGATCCAATTGCCACATGCTGTATTTGGCATTGAAATAATCGCAGGCACCATCGTAATAACCAGATTGTACCATTAAATGTAAATAAGGGTTTTGCGCCATTGCTTGACGCAGGTTTTCGCCCGTTTGGTTATGCGTGTTATCCCAAGGCCACACATTGCCGAACATATTGTATTTTAAATCAGTCTTAAAATTTAAATCCTCCCGCAAATAAATATTGATGGCCGGCGTAAACGCATGCAGCCAAGCCGTTAATTCGGCATTGTAATCAGGGCCTTCGCCGGCCGATTGCTTGTCGATACCGCGATAACGCGAATCTAAGCGGCCAATGGTAAAACCCTTGTCACGCAGCAATTCTTTCCAAAAAAAGTCTGGCTCAATATCTAAATTATGTTGCAAAATTGTTTTTTCAGACAAGCCGCAATATTTGGCCATTTTGGCTGCAATTTGTTGCTTTTGGTCATCGGGCAAATTGCTACCTTTTGCCATGGCCGGTATCAATTGGTTGATAGTAAAATCTTCCACTTCGGGCAACATATCGGTCAAATCTTTTTGCAACAAATCGGCGCCCAATGCCTTGTGGTACCAAGCCGTAGCCGAATAATATGGCAACATCAATGCTTCAGCAACAGGCCCATTTCTTTCGATCCCCAATTCGGTTGGTGAAACCAAAATCACACCGTTTAAATACATCCATTGAGCGTTTTGTAATTCCAGCGCTAAGCCCGAAACCCTTGTGGTACCATAACTTTCGCCGATTAAATATTTTGGTGAAGCCCAGCGGTTTTTGCGGGTTACAAATGTGTTTAGCCATTCAGCCAAATATTTTATGTCGGCATTTACACCGTAAAAAGTTTTAGTGGGTACATCTTTATTTACCGGACGTGAAAAACCTGTGTTTACCGGATCCACGTACACGATATCAGCCACATCTAAAATCGAATTCTGGTTTTCGTGCACACCGTACGGTTGAATTGGGTAACCTTCCTCATCGATATTTAAAATGCGAGGCCCGGTGTAACCGATTTCCATCCAAACAGACGGTGTTCCTGGACCACCGTTGAAAGAAATAACCAGTGGCCGCGATGCCCGGTCTTTTACATCGGTGCGTTCGTAATAAGTATAAAAAACGGAGGCGATGGCCTTGCCGTCTTCATCCCAAACCGGCAACGTGCCAGCGGTGGCGGTGTACGGAACCCGAATGCCTTTGATGGTTACTTCGTTTTTGGTGGTAACAGATGAGTCGACATTTACCATGCGGTTCATCACCACGGGCTTTTCAGGCTTGGCGGTCAACGCCATTTCAACTGATTTCTGGGCAGATAAATTGATGGTGCAACAATACAAAGCAACAAATGCGGCAAGGGATTTTCTCATAAGTTTTTATTGAAAAGATTGATTGCGCTAAAGTTGACTTGAAATTGCGGGATGGGCAAATTAATTTGATGGGTGGTGGATTAATCAAAAAGAATAAAGAGTTGCAAACAAAGCTTGATAAAACGGACATTTAGCGGTAAAGTAAAGAATAGATGGATGGTTTTGCAGATAATGCCATTTAGCCTATTTGCAATTCTTCGAACGGAAAATTTTATTAACGTCCATTTATATCCAAATCCTTTTCATTTCAGGGTCTAAAGGAGCATAATTGATGTATTGAACAAAACGCGGAACGATAGAAGTGTTGGGGCTGCTGCCGTGCGGCAATGCATGGTGCCATATAATAAAATCGCCGGCATTGGCGGCAATAGGTTTTGAACCCAATGCATGCATGTTTTGCGTTCTGGGATTGGTTCCTGTTGGCAAGTTATCCATCCAGGCAGCGATGCGGTTTTGAAAACCGGGTACCAATGTAAATGCGCCTTGGTTGGCTTTTGTATCTGTTAGGTATAAAATTCCCTGCAACCCAAAAGGGATGGGCTGCGCAATGCTAACATCCCAATGTAGATGCGGCCCTGAAAAATGATAAGTTTCTGTTTCTGGCGGATTAAAACCTACCCGATCGGTATTTACCCAAATATCTTTTCTACGCCATAATTGCTCGTAAGCGGCCTTAATAATTGGGGAATCCCGGTTTTTTTGCAACAAAGGGTGCTGAAACAATTGTACCATAATGCCTTGTTTAGCGGGGTGCAGATTGTACCAAGTGGCCGGGTCGTTAATATCAACTGTCAAAAAATCGCAAATTAATTGAACGGTGGCATCACAATCGGTTTTAGGCACGGCGTTGCGCAGGATGATATAACCGTTCTCATTCCAAAAATCCATCTGTTCCCCGTTCAATGTGGGTTGTATGTTACCCGCAGCCTGCGGCGGATTATTGGTGATCTGGTTGTTGAATCTTTCTATTTTTTCTTCCGTAATAGACTGGCCGTTTATTTCCAATATCCAATCTTCAAACGTATCAAAATCAGGATTTTCTAGATACAGATACCGCATTGTTTGTTCAATTCCCAGGCCCAATGCACTTAAAAGTGTGGTATCAAGTACCCATTCGTCTGGTATATGATGGTGTTTATTTCCTTCTCTTTTTGCTGCCGATTTTGACCAGAACCGTTTTAGGTGCATAATATTTATTTTGCCTGTCTCAGTGGAAGAAGGCAATAAAAATTGCGGCTTAACACTATCTAATTCCATAAAAAAATTTGTTATACAAATATATCTCTTACAAAATACAACTGAAAACAAGCTACGTTTATGCTTTTAAAGGATGAAGTGAATAGGCTATTTGTAAATTTCTACAAATGACCTCCGACGACTTATTGATTCAATAACCAAAAGAAATTCCATCGTAATTTTGCCGCATGAAAATAGCACTGGCACAACAGAACTATCATGTTGGGAATTTTGAAGGGAACACGGCAAAAATAATTTCGGCTATAAAAGAGGCAAAATCTTTGGGTGCAGATTTGGTTTTGTTTAGCGAATTGTGCATTTGCGGTTATCCGCCGAGAGATTTTTTGGAATTTGATGATTTTATACAACGCTGCAATAAAGCAATCGATGAGATAAAACAATATGCTGACACAATTGCCGTGCTGGTTGGCGCACCGGAACACAACCCCATAAAAGAAGGAAAGGATTTATTTAACGCGGCCTATTTTTTATACGAAAAGGAAGTGCAGGGAACGGTTCATAAAACACTTTTACCCACGTATGATGTATTTGATGAATACCGCTATTTTGAGCCCGCTTATGGCTGGAGCGTTATTAATTTTAAGGGAAAAAAATTGGCTGTTACCATTTGCGAAGACATTTGGAACGTTGGCGACAATCCATTGTACCGTATTTGCCCTATGGATTATTTGATGGACCAACAGCCCGATTTAATGTTGAATTTAAGCGCTTCACCTTTTGATTACATGCATTTTGACGACCGCAAAGCAGTAATCTTATCCAATGTAAAGAAATATAAGCTGCCGATGTTTTATTGTAACGCGGTTGGCAGCCAAACCGAAATTGTGTTTGATGGCGCTTCGATGGTGTACGACAAAAATGGAAACCTTTGTGGCCAAATGCCCATGTTTGATGAAAACTTGCAAGTATTTGACCTGCATGAAGACGGGTCTGTTACCGGTGGAACAACAGCCGTTAAAGAAACATTGCCCGCACATGCGCCCGATGCCAGCCAGCTGAATGCATTATTGAACGTTGATCAGGTATACGACGCTTTGGTATTGGGAATAAAAGATTATTTTGGTAAAATGGGTTTTAAACAAGCCATTATTGCCAGTAGCGGCGGCATAGACAGCGCTGTAACTTTAGCATTGGCCGTGGCGGCATTGGGTAAAGAAAATGTACGTGCTATTTTAATGCCATCCCAGTTTTCGACGGGCCATTCAGTAAGTGATGCGGAAAAATTAAGCCAAAACTTAGATAACGCTTACGATATCGTACCCATCAAAAACATCTTCGACCAATTTGAAACGGACTTAAAACCCATTTTTAAAGATTTACCGTTTAATGTAGCGGAAGAAAATATACAAAGTAGGATACGTGGTAATTTGGTAATGGCTATTGCCAATAAATTCAATTATATATTGTTGAATACCAGCAATAAAAGCGAACTTTCAACCGGTTACGGCACTTTATACGGCGATATGGCCGGCGGGCTTGGTGTGTTGGGCGATTGCTATAAATTACAAGTGTTTGAGCTGGCCAAATACATTAATCGAAATGGTGAAATCATCCCTGAAAACATTATTACCAAACCACCCAGCGCCGAACTTCGGCCCGACCAAAAAGACAGTGACAGTTTACCGGAATATGATATTTTAGATCCGATCCTTTACCAATATATTGAACGCCGCCAAGGCCCGAACGAGATAAAAGCCATGGGTTTCGAGGCTAAATTGGTGGATCGCATTTTGAGGATGGTCAATTTGAACGAATACAAGCGTAACCAGTTTTGTCCCATTATCCGCGTTTCGCCAAAAGCGTTTGGTGTTGGCAGAAGGGTGCCGATTGTGGGGAAATATTTGAGTTGAGAAGTTTTACAAGTATCTTTAAATAAATATTGATTATGGACATATCAGAATTAAAAGCTAGCATCCACAAAAAAATAGACAGCGTAGAAGAACCTTATAAGTTGAATGAAATAAATGTGTTATTAAATGACATTTTACAAGAAGATTCAATAGATATTTTGGACGAATTGAACCCTGAGCAACTTGAAAGATTAAAATTGGCAAAACAACAGGCAAAAGAAGGAAAAGTAATAAGTCATGAAGAAGTTAAAAAGCTGACAAGAGAATGGTTTATGAAATAGTTTGGACTTCCGTAGCTTGGGAAAATTATTTAAGTGTCCTTTTTTACCTACGTGAACATTGGAACGATAAAGTTACGAGCGATTTTATTGAAATTATATAATTTAAGCTTGATTCATTAAGTAAACAGCCTTTTATTGGGCGTTTATCAAAAGATGGAGAAACGCGAATGTTATTGATAACAAAGCATAACAAGCTCTATTATCAAGTAACGGAAAATATGATTGAATTGCTAAAAATTTTTGATACCCGGCAAGACCCAATTAAAAACAAATTCGAGTAATCATATTTTCTCCACCACTACCGCGGTTCCATAAGCCAGCACTTCGGTTATGCCATCCATCACCTCATTGGCATCGTACCGCATGTTTATAATGGCATTGGCACCATGCTGGTCTGCATGTTGCTGCATTAATTGAAAAGCTTCTTCACGAGCCTTTTCGCAGAGTTCCACATAAATAGAAAGTTTGCCACCAAAGGCGCTTTGCAAAACACCAGCCAAATTGCCCAACACGCTACGGCTGCGTACGGTGATGCCACGAACTACGCCTAAATGCTTGGTTATTGTAAAACCTTCCAATTGGTTGGAGGTTGTTATCATTGAAGTATCCATGGTATTAAATTAAAAAGTAAAAATTAAAAGCCTATTGCAAATGTCAAAGGATAATTGAAATAGCACAATATTTTTAATCAAGTAGGTACTTTTTAATTTTTACTTTTTATTTTTTAATTTTCTCCTATTTTCACCCGATTAATATTTTTTTAAACATGCAATCTGCCGAAGACATAAAATTATTGCAGGAACGAATTATACAAGCTTCCTCTTTTACCGAGCGCATTAATAACCAATTGCACAAACATATTATAGGCCAACAAAGCATGATAGACCGTTTGCTAACCGGCTTGCTTTGCAACGGCCATATTTTGCTAGAAGGTGTGCCTGGCTTGGCTAAAACATTAACTATCAAAAGTTTATCGCAAGCCATTAGCGTAGCTTTTAGCCGGATACAGTTTACACCCGATTTGTTGCCTGCCGATGTAATTGGTACCATGATCTACAACCAACAAAAAGGTGATTTTGTGGTTCGTAGGGGCCCCATTTTCGCCAACTTTATTTTGGCCGACGAAATAAACCGTGCCCCCGCAAAAGTGCAAAGCGCCTTGTTGGAAGCCATGCAGGAGCGCCAAGTAACCATTGGTGAACACACGTTTAAACTAGACGATCCATTTTTGGTATTGGCTACCCAAAACCCGTTGGAACAAGAAGGCACTTATCCGTTGCCCGAGGCGCAACAAGATAGGTTTATGATGAAAGTGATTGTTGGTTACCCATCAAAAATCGAGGAGCAACAAATCGTTCGTCAGCAAATTTCTGGTGAAGCTTTGCCTGTTATCCAACCAGTGGTAAGCGGAGAAGAAATTGTAAATGCACGGAACCTGACCCGGAAAATTTACATGGATGAAAAAATAGAAAACTATATTCTGGATATTGTTTTTGCCACCCGCAAACCAAAAGATTTTGGCCTGAGTAAATTGGCCAACCTAATTAGCTATGGCGGTTCGCCCCGTGCCAGCATCAATTTGGCCTTGGGTGCAAAAGCCCAGGCATTTTTAAATAAGCGGGCTTATGTTATTCCCGATGATGTACGCAGCATAGCACACGATGTATTACGCCACCGCATTGGCTTATCGTATGAGGCTGAAGCTGAGGATATTACGGTTGAAAACGTAGTAAGCGATATTTTGAAAGCAGTGCAAGTGCCGTAGGTGAAGATGGCAGTAGGTAGTTGGCGGATGGCGGAGTTGAAATTATAGTCTTTACTTTTTGTTTAAAAAAATCATATTACTCGAGAAGTGTTTACGCCTTTTAAATGGTTTAATAAATCATTACAAATTAGCTACAAACGATTTAAAATAACAGAACGAATTTCTAAATTTTCATATCGCAGCCACCCACCGTCATCATTAGTAAATAATTAAAATAAAATAAGCACCTCCAAATTCCAATTCTGCCATCCATCAACTGCCATCCGCCATCTCTTTTATGACTATTCAAGAAATATTATCCCAGGTCCGGGCTTTGGAAATTAAAAGCAAACGGCTTTCCGCAAATATTTTTAGCGGCGAGTACCATTCTGCTTTTAAAGGCCGCGGCATGACTTTTAAGGAAGTTCGGGAATATGCCCATGGCGATGACATCCGCTTCATCGATTGGAATACGAGTGCCCGTTTTGGTCATCCTTTTAGCAAATTGTTTGAAGAAGAAAGGGAACTGACCGTAATGCTGTTAATCGACATTAGCGCCAGCAATTTAATTGGCACCAAGCAGCGCACAAAACAGCAGTTAATTACGGAAATAAGTGCAGTACTGGCTTTCAGTGCCATTAACAACAACGATAAAGTGGGCGCCATCTTTTTTAGCGATCGGGTTGAAAAATACATCGCCCCAAAAAAAGGCCGCGATCATGTATTGTATATTGTCCGCACCATGCTTACCATTGAACCGCAAAACCCAGGCACACATATTGAAGCAGCCTTACATTTTTTTAACCATACCGTTCACCAAAAATCAATCGCCTTTTTGTGCAGTGATTTTGCCGATGTAGGTTTTGAAAAACCGATGAAAGTTACCTCTATCAAGCATGATTTGGTGTGCATCCGCATTTTCGACGAAATGGAAACGCAGCTGCCATCTGTAGGTTTATTGCCGCTGATGGATGCCGAAACGGGTAAAGTTTTTTGGATCGATAGCAGCAACAAACACCATCGGCAATTTTATAAAAACCGCCAGCTACACCAATGGGCACAATTAAAACAAACGATTAAAAAAGCAGGCGCCGAAAGCTTGGAATTTAAAACAGACGAAGATTTTGTGCAACCCTTACAACGGTTTTTTTTGAGCAGGGGACGATGAAAATAAATGTGACAATGTGCTGATTAGCTAATGTGCTAATGATTGAAAAAATGATGATTTTAGATAAAACACAATTTAATACGATAAGTCAAACCTTGAAACGCTTTTATTTTGGCGCAGGTAAAATGATGCGGTTTTTTACTTTATCCTTTTTACTTTTTACTTTTCACTTTGCCAACGCACAGCAAAACGCCACACCCGATAGGTCCTCCATCCGCACTGCGGAGCCTATCCAC
Source organism: uncultured Chitinophagaceae bacterium (assembly GCA_963845495.1). Taxonomy (GTDB): domain Bacteria; phylum Bacteroidota; class Bacteroidia; order Chitinophagales; family Chitinophagaceae; genus JAZKFT01. Next base: position 13,795 of record CAWJTH010000202.1, on the reverse strand, counting down.
GTACAATTGATTTCCATTGCGCCAAGCAACAACGATGCATTTATTATCCCCGATTCCATACCGCATTTTGACATTTGGAGCCGCAGCCAACCACAACGCAATGGCGACACCTTGGTACAAAATATCACCATTACCAGTTACGATTCGGGCCAGTTTGTATTTCCCGAATTAAAAATTATGGGTGCAAAAGCCACCGTTCACACCAATTCGTTTATCATTGATGTGCAACCCGTAAACGTTGATTCGTTAAAAGATTACCACGACATCAAAGATATTATTGAGGTACCGCCAGTGCCGCAATGGCCCTACATTTTAGGCATTGGTTTAATTGCGGTTCTTTCAATTGTTGGGGTCTATCGTTTCATTAAAAAAACAAAGATTACAAAAGAAATAAAAAAACAATTTGTTCCGGTGGGCAACCCTTTTGATAATGCCATGCAGGCATTAAGCGAATTGGAAACTAAAATTTCGACACAAAAACCGGCCATTTTTTTTACACAACTTATAGATATTTATCGCCGTTATTTAGCCGAAAGCCGCAACTGGCGTAGTTTGCAGCAAACCGGCGATGAATTGATTTTGCAAGCAAAACCAATTTTAAACCATGAATTGTTTTACCAATTTGCCAATACAATTAGGCTGGCAGATGCTGCAAAATTTGCTAAATATAATCCGCCAAAAACAGAATGGCGAAGCAGTTTAGCTATTATTAAAGATGCAATTGAAACAATAAATCGTGGCGAAGCAAACAGACAATACATGCCCCGACAAATAAAATCGTGAATCGTCAGACGTGAGTCGTGAGCGGGTTCACTAATTCCGCAACGACTCACTTACGTTTCATGCCTCACGATTCACATTTCACGATTCACGATTCATGCCTCACATTTCACGTCTCACGTCTCACGTTTCACGTTTCACGTCTCACATTTCACGTCTCACATTTCACGTCTCACGTTTCACTATTGACCATTGACTATTGACACTAAAAATGTTTCCTTTTACGTTCGCATATCCCTTTTTACTTGCAGCACTAGTGGTGTTGCCGTTTATTTATTGGTATGTAAAAAGCAAAGAAACCAATAGTACTTCCACCTTGCTTTTTTCTGACGTGCAGATGTTGCCGATTGAAAAAACATGGAAAGTACGGTTACGGAATATTCCTTTAATATTACGTTTATTGGCCTTTGGCTGTTGCATTGTTGCGCTTGCCCGCCCGCAGGAGAAAAACGACATTGAGATAACCGACGGCCAAGGCATTGACATTGTGCTTTGTTTAGATGTAAGCGGAAGCATGGCCGCTAAAGATTTAACGCCCACCCGTTTAGATGCATCCCGCGAAATGGCAAGCAACTTTATTGCGCAACGCAAGGGCGACCGTATCGGGCTGGTCATTTTTAGCGGTGAAAGTTTTACGCTTAGTCCGCTAACAACCGATAAAGCCATGTTACAAAACCAATTGGCTGGCGCAAGAAGCGGCGTTTTGAAGGATGGAACTTCGCTTGGTAGCGGCTTGGCCACCGGCGTTGACAGGCTTAAAAATAGCACCGCCAAAAGTAAAGTCATCATTTTATTAACCGATGGCGTGGACAATGGTGGATTGATCGATCCACAAACCGCCAAAGAACTTGCCAAAACGTTTGGCATTCGGGTGTACACAATTGGCGTTGGTACGCAGGGTTATGCACCTATTGATATGGAAACACCGCTTGGCAAAGTTACGCAACAAGAAAAAGTGACGATTGATGAAGATCTGCTAAAGCAAATTGCCAAAGAAACAAACGGCCAATATTATAGAGCCACTGACCGCCAGAAGCTTGGTGAAATTTATGCTTCTATCGACCGTTTGGAAAAATCAAAAATTGAAAGTAGCACTTTCCATAAACGTACCGAACATTTTCAACCTTGGTTAATAGCCGCTTTGCTGTTGCTATTTTTGGAAAGCATTTTGCGTTACAGTTATTTCAGGAAATTTCCGTAAAGTTTACCTGCCAAATGTTTCGTAAACATTGCATTACAGGGGCAATTTGCCTTAAATTCATTAAGTTTGCGACCGAAAATTAACTTCCTTAAACTTATGTCAGTAGTTACCGTTGGCTCTATGGCCTTTGATGCCATTGAAACCCCATTTGGGAAAATCGATAAAATTGTTGGTGGGGCAAATATTTATATAGCTTATGCTGCATCCAACTTTGTAAAGCCCGTACAAATGGTTGGTGTAGTGGGTAACGATTTTGAGGATTCCATATTAGAAGACCTTAAAAGCCGCGGTGCAGAAATGGATGGCGTGGAAATGGTGAAAGATAGGCCTTCATTTTTTTGGAGCGGCAAATATCACTTGGACATGAACACCCGTGATACATTGGTTACCGACCTAAACGTGTTGGCCGATTTTAAGCCCGTCGTTCCGGATAGTTACCAAGGCGCCGACTTTTTGATGCTGGGTAATTTAACCCCGAGCGTACAAATTTCTGTAATTGAACAAATGAAAACCCGCCCAAAATTGATTGTGTTAGACACGATGAACCTTTGGATGGATATTGCTTTGGATGATTTGAAAATTGTTTTAAGTAAGGTAGATGTGTTGATGGTAAACGATAGTGAAGCCCGTCAGTTAAGCGGAGAGTTTTCTTTGGTGAAGGCAGCGCAAAAAATTATAGCGATGGGTCCCAAATTTTTGATCATCAAAAAAGGTGAACACGGCGCACTACTTTTTCATGAACAGCAAGTATTTTTTGCTCCGGCCTTGCCATTGGAAGAAGTATTTGACCCAACTGGTGCTGGCGATACATTTGCCGGTGGTTTTATTGGTTATTTGGCAAAATCGGGCGATATAAGTTTTGAAAACATGAAAAGGGCAATTATTGTAGGCAGTGCCATGGCCAGTTTTTGTGTTGAAAAATTTGGGCCGCAGCGTTTGCAAGAAATTACCAAGGCTGACATTGATGCCCGCATCCGGCAGTTTGTAAATTTAGTTCAATTTGATATTGAATTGGCTTAAGCCAAATACCAAAAAGAAATTCCAAATTCCAACAACATTCAAATGCAAAAATTAGCTTTGAGTGGTTGGAATTTGGAATTTTTATTTTTACTGTTTTTTTGAAACTTTTGTTATGACAATCGAACAAGCACAAGTAAACGTTGATGAGTGGATAACCACCGTTGGGGTACGATATTTTAGTGAATTGACTAATATGGCCATCCTTACCGAGGAAGTGGGCGAATTGGCTCGCATTATGGCACGCACCTACGGCGACCAATCTTTCAAAAAAAACGACCTTGGAAAAAATTTGCCCGATGAATTGGCAGATATTTTATGGGTGGTTTTTGCAATAGCCAACCAAACAGGAACCAATTTAACGGAGGCATTGCAAAAAAACTTTGAAAAAAAGAACATCCGAGATGCTACCCGGCATTTGGATAATGATAAACTAAAATGATAATTATGAAGATAGGAATCAAATCATATTTAAAAATTTTTAAAACTGCAGCGGTTGATTCTTCCAACGACAAAGTGTTTAAAATGAGTGCAGCATTGGCATATTACACTGTTTTCTCCTTGGCTCCTATTTTAATGATTGTTATTTATGTATCAGATATTTTTTTTGGTAAAGATGCCGTACAGGGTTCCGTTTATGGCCAAATAAAAGGTTTCGTAGGAAGCGATGCGGCGTTACAAATACAGGACATTATAAAAAGTGCAACAATTTCGCCATCCTTTGGCTGGGCTTCTATTATAGGTGTGGCTTCGTTAATTTTTGCAGCCACCGGGGTTTTTACCGAAATTCAAGATTCCATCAATACCATTTGGCGTTTAAAAGCAAAGCCTTCCACTGGTTTTGGAAAATTTTTATTGAATAGATTATTGAGTTTTTCGATGATTTTAAGCATGGGCTTTTTGTTGTTGGTTTCTTTGGTGATAAACACCGTAATCGATGCATTTAGTAACTACCTCACTAATCACTTGCCTGGCATTGCATTTTACGTAATTTATGTGGTGAACATATTGTTGACGCTGGGCATCACTACGTTACTTTTTTCATTGATTTTCAGGATGCTGCCCGATGCAAAAATTAGTTGGAAAGATGTTGCTGTTGGCTCGATAACCACTGCGGTGCTTTTTATGCTTGGCAAATTTGGCATCAGTTTTTATTTAGGCCACGCCAAAATTGCCAATACTTATGGTGCGGCAGGCTCTATCATTATCATTCTAACGTGGGTTTATTATTCTGCCATCATCCTTTATTTTGGTGCTGAATTTACACGGGCTTATGCAAAACTTACAGGTAAATTAATTTACCCTAATCAATACTCTGTTTGGTTCGATCAGGTAGAAGTACTAAACGAAGGCGCATTGACCGACCAAGAAACAAAAGAAAAAAAGATAGTGGTTGATGCAGCAGAAAAGGAAAAATTGGCCAAAAAAGAACTCCCCACCAACCGCAAAGTGGGGAGTTAAACTTTTATATTGCCACAGATTCACAGATTTTTCACTGTTAATTTATCTCTGTGCTTTCTGTGAATCTTGATATTTCTGTGCTTTATCTGTGAATCTGTGGTACCAAAACAGAATCCCCGCTGATAACTATTGCTACAGATTCACAGATTTTGCACTGTTAATTTATCTCTGTGCTTTCTGTAAATCCGTGACATCAAACGAATAATCCTTTTTTTTACTTCTGTGCTTTATCTGTGAATCTGTGGCAATATTCTTTCTAATCTATAAATCTGTGGCAATTACCATTCGGCAATTACCGTAACGCCACCGGTAACAATCTCGTTCAATTTTACGTTTATTTTGGTTCCAATCGGCAGCAATAAATCCACCCGGCTACCAAATTTTATAAAGCCCATCTCATCGCCTTGTTTTACGGCGGTGCCAACTTTTAAGAAATTCACGATTCTTTTAGCCAAAGCGCCTGCAATTTGCTTTACTAAAATTTCTTTTCCATTTGGCAAACGGTAAACAACGCTATGGCGCTCATTTTCGGTAGAGGATTTAGGGTTCCACGCAACTAGATATTTGCCTTTATGGTATTGACTGTAAACCACTTGCCCATCAACCGCGTTGCGTTGCAAATGCACATTTAGCGGGCTCATAAAAATACTGATCTGCAATCGGCGGTCTTTAAAATATTCCACATCGGTAATTTCTTCCATTACCACCACCTTGCCGTCGGCAGGTGCCACTATTTTTTCATTATGAAGCGTATGCATACGGTTTGGTACGCGAAAAAACCAAACCACAATGCACCAGCAAACAAAGCTGGCCAAAAAAATCAATCCGGCCAACCAAGGCAGGTTTGGGCTTAAAAACCAAAACGATGCGGCGTTTATCAGCCCAAAAACCAATGTGGCAATAGCAATGGATGCGTAGCCTTCTTTGTGAAGCGTCATAAATAACACAATAAATGGACGGCAAAAATAAGTGGTAAGCTAACTAAAAATCTATTCCCATCTGAAAACAAAAAGCTTTAGTTATTTCTAATCGAATAATTTGGTCGGTAATCTCTCCATATTTAAATCCTAATCTTGTTTTATCAAGTGTTCTTATTTGTTGACACAAAACAATTGATTCATTTTTAAGACCAAAAAAACCAGCATTTATAAGCACTTCATTTGGATAAATATTACGATTAATTTTTCGGGAAGTCAAGGGCAAAACATTTACTGTATTTATAAGATTGTTGATATCACTTTCACTAAAAACTAATACAGGCCTTGACTTCCCTTGTTCTGAGCCAACAACAGGATCTAAGTTTGCATGATATATTTCCCATTTATAAATTCTATTCATTCTCTAAACCTATATCTGAAAAATCCTTTTCTATTTCTTTCATATCCTGGATGTATAAAGGATCATTGGCAGCTTTAGACATCAATCCCATTTTAGTTTTTCGGTCCATTGACACATCTTCCAAAATAACCCGCAATTTTTTTTTGCCTTGTAATTCTTTTGGTAAATCTATTATTAATTGACCTGCAGCATTTACTTCATAAGTATTTTGAAGTGTCATAAATAAATTTTTGTAAAGTTATGTATTTTTTTAAGCAACCAATTGCACCAAAACCCATACAAACGGTGTCGCCAACAGCAAACTATCGAATCTATCCAAAAAACCACCATGGCCTGGCATCATGTTGCCGCTATCTTTTACATTGGCCATGCGTTTTATTTTACTTTCCAATAAATCGCCCAATGTGCCGATAACGGCAGCAATTAACGGGATGCCTATTGATAAACCCCAACTAAATTTAAACCCAAAATGTGTAGCCAAACTCATAACCAGCACGCAAAGCAGCGCACCGCCAATGGTGCCTTCCCATGTTTTTTTGGGTGAAATTTTTGAAAAGGGCGTTTTGCCGATAAAGCTACCAACGATATAAGCCATGGTATCATTTATCCAAATAGATACGATTAAGGCGATTGGAAAATATCGGCCAAAATCAAACAGTAAGTGCGTTCCTTGAAACGTCATCCAATCTTGCCGCAAGCCAAGCATCATTCCCCAGCTTAAAGAAATATATAGCCAGCCCAAAGCCGCTGCACCAAAGGCTTTCAGCTTAAAAATATTTTTTTGGAAGATGCCGATCACCAATAAAATAAACCCTGCTAAAGACAACGGCAGACAAAGGTTTTCTCTCAATCCATAACCCTTTATTTGATAAGCCAATCCGCAAAAAGATATCATGATGGAAAAGCCCATCAACATAAAACCGAATTTTATAAACCGATGGAAACTAACCCGTTGTATCAATTCAATCATTTTAAGATATTCCCACCAACAGCCGAAATGGATAATGCTAAACAGCAACAAAAAGCTCCAATGGTTCCAAAGCAAACCAGCCAACATTACTATTGCAAATACCACGGCGCTTAACGCCCGGGTTCTAAAAACTTCTTTATTTAAAGCCATAATGGTGAGTGGTGAGTGGTGAATAGTGAGTAGATCGGTTAACTCAATATCCCACTACAATTTTTGGTTTAATTACGTTGTTATTATTGGTTGATAAAGATAAATAATGAGGAACCTACCCACCACTCACTATTCACCACTCACCATCAGTTTTTTAACGCTTCATTCAAAACATTTGCTGCCACATCTTTTAAATGTATCGGCACGTATAACTCAATCTGCCCAAAAACCAAATACATGCTGTCTTGCTTGTTCAACATTTTTACTGGGATGTGGTTTCCCTCCAATTTGCCTTTTACAATAGCAGCACTGGTGTACATGTTGGTAGTGTAAATAAGATACCAATTTTTATTCATCATATTGAACGGTAAATGAAAATCTAAATAATAAAAGAGTTTTTTTAACTTTTATTAAGCCCAATTTCATCTTTTTTAAATGGATTGTCAAAATCAAAATCAGGATATTCCGTATCAACAATTGGTGGCGAGCTTTGCTTTAACCATTTTATTAAACCAATTACCAACACCAAGCCAATAACCCCGGCCCACAACGGTACGGTTCCACCATCTTCCATATCAATTGGCTTTCCTTGTTTAAACATCACAAACATGCTGGTTATCACAAATCCGTTGTTTAAAAAATGCAGCGTAATATTTAACCAAATACTTTGCCCGTAATAAAAAACCAAGCCCAAAACTCCGCCCAAAGCAGCCCGTGCAAAGAAGCCGTACCAACTAAAATGGATGGCGCTAAAAAGCAACGAAGTAAACAAAATAGACAGCCAAGGCTTTTGCCACCAACGGGTTAGCATTTGCTGAATACCTCCGCGGAAAAGAGTTTCTTCAAAAATAGCAGGCAAAAAAGCAATTACAAAAAGGCTTACCAAGTACTGCGGCCAAGTTTTTATTTGCGCCATCACAGCAACTTGGTCGTTGTAAGCTTTTTCGGCCGCATCCATACTTGCCCTTAAATTTTTCGAAAGTGGAATCATCTTGTTTAGTGTTGCCAACGCATCAATCAGTGGTAAGCTTGCAACTACCAACAGTACAACAATGCCTAATTGTTTAGGGGTAATTTTTCCGTTAAACCCTAAAAAGCCCATACTGTTGGTGTAACAAATTTTTGCAAAAAAATAGGCAGGTAGAAAAAAAATAATAAAGGTGGAAACGCATTGCATTACCAAAATGGCGTTCAAGTTTTCGGGCTTGAACATATCGTTTTGCATGTTAAAAATAGAACCGTGTGCCATGACAGTCCAAATTATAATGCTAGCAATGCCGGCCACAAAAAATGCAGCAAAAACCAGCCCAACCAAAATACCCACTTGCGCCCAGCCTGAATAACCCTTCGACAACGATTGTTGCATGAAAACGTATTTAAAAAACGCCGTGAAGATAAGACGCCGTTTAATATTTACTGGAATTACCTATAGCTGGAATTTTAAAAAGCATACTGGAAAAAAATCAAGGTTCGCATCCAAAGCTAAAAAACCTTTATTTAATTACCACTTCATAATCAGCATTAATTAATTTGATAATCAAACTGAAGATGATGTTGTAAAAAATAATTACGAAGTGACATCAACCGTTTTTTGTTGTCGAATTGTAAATTCCACGACAATTTTTTAAGACACTCTGAGCAAAGTCTATTGGGTTGCCCGTCGGTTTCCGGCAAAGTATTGCTACCGTTCATTACACATTTGGCGTGTATGCAATGGTGTAAAGAAAACATGTGCCCGATTTCGTGCGAAGCAACCTGGATCAATCTTCGTAAACAAATGCGGTAATCGCCCGAGTCTTTTACATTACTATTCAGCCTTTTAATAGACGAAACGCCCAATTTATCCTCGTAAGAAGCCAATCCAAAAACAAAGTTCCAATCAGGGCTTGGGTATAAATCTTTTGCGGTGATGGCCATGTACACAACACCGTGCTTGGGAAAACTATTTTTTAAAATAGGGTTTAAAATGTAAGAGGCTAACAATTGTTCGTTGCCGCCAGTACGCATCCGCCTGGCTGTATTGGGAATGATGCTATCGGAACTTGTTGGTAATAGCATGGCTTTTGTCTGAAAAAATATAGCTAGATAATCAACGGTATATTGTAATATTTTGTTTTGTTGAGGCGTAAAATTTCCCAAAGGCTTTATAAAAATAGCATCTCGATAAGTGGTAATATTGAGCGGTTCCGTATTTTTATACGCATCAAACGTTTGTCCAAGTTCGTGGTGTTCGTACAGCCATTCTGTTGGTTTTGGTTGTTCCAGCGGTACGTCATTTGCAGCAACAGCATCAAAAAAATCTTTCTCAGCATGTTTTGCTCCGCAAGCAACAACTATAAAAGTAAACAAATAATAAAGCTTTTTCAAAATGGCAATTTTAATTGTAACTTTTAGAGATTCAATTAAAAAGATAATCCATAAAAAATAATTTTAATGCTATTTAAAACTTATTTTTCTTTAAACATTTTATCGTTTTCAATGTAATTATTAATTAAAAATATTGCATGGAGAATAAAAATAATAATCCTATTTATAGTAAAACGGATACTGGAAAGGTTGAGTTGCCGGAAGAAGAATGGAAAAAAGTACTGACACCACAACAATATTATGTGGCCCGGCAAAAAGGCACCGAACGCCCAGGCACCAGCCCTTTTGAAGAGTCGAATGAAATTGGCACCTATTATTGCGCAGCTTGCGGCAATCCATTGTTTCAAAGCGATACCAAATTTGAAAGCGGTTGTGGTTGGCCAAGTTTTTATCAGCCCATTTCAAAATCATCAGTTATTTACACACCTGATAATACGCATGGCATGCGCCGTACCGAAGTGCAATGTGGCCGTTGCAAAGCGCATTTAGGCCACGTGTTTGAAGATGGACCGAAACCAACAGGATTGCGTTATTGCATAAATGGAGTTGTGCTTGATTTTGAAAAAGCAAAGGAGGCGGAAGAAAAATATGAAGCTGGATTATAATTCTTGCAATATTTAATACATATATAGCTGGAAAACGATAAGCCCCAAACCATTGGCGTTTATTGTTTTTCGGCTTTTTTATTAATTATATTTAAACATTAAATTAAATAATGACGAGTATTTAAATATATTTTTTAACAAAACTGTTTAAAATTTAAATTTTTTATAGTTAATTAGCACCCGAAAATTTGAATTAAACGATAGACTGGACAAATACAATATTTAAAATTAACCGTTATGGCAAATAAAATAGGCGCTGCGATAACAAACTTTATCACATTTAAAATAATGAACAGGGTATTGGTGGCAATTGGCTTTTTAATTCAACCCTTTTCTAAAGTTAGTGGCAACCCGGTTTTAGACAAGGCTGAATTTCCTTGGGCAAAACTGTTAGAAGAAAATGCCGAAAAAATACGAACCGAAGCTGCGGCAGTATTGAAGACCAGCCAACACTTACCTAACATCCAAGATATTCAACCAGCGGAATCGGCACTTACCACCGATAATAATTGGAAAACATTTTTCTTGTATGGTTTTGGTTTAAAGGCCGATAAAAACTGTGAACGGTGCCCCGAAACTGCAAGGGTGTTGGAGCAAATACCAGGCATGCTAACCGGCTTCTTTTCAATACTTTACCCAAGCAAGCACATACCGCCGCACCGTGGTATTTTTAAAGGAATTGTACGCACACATTTAGGCTTGATTGTTCCTAAAACCAAACAGCCCGACGACCTGCGCATGCGGGTAGGAAAAGAAACCGTTTACTGGCAAAACGGCAAAGCTGTTTTTTTTGATGACACTTATGTGCATGAGGTTTGGAACAATTCGGACGGAATTAGGGTAGTATTATTAATTGACACAGAACGCCCGTATTCAAAATTTGCCACCAAAATAAATAAGGCCATTATAAAATCAATTACCGAATCGGTTTATGTAAAAAATGCATTGCAAAAAAATGAAGATTGGGAAAAAGTTTATTATAATGTTTTTCCATAAAAGTAGCTGGTAGTTGGATGCTAGTAGTTAGACTTGCGATGATTTAATAATAAAAAAATTGAATAAATAGTAATTAAAATACTTAGAACAAAAGTTAAAAATCGATTTTATCGGTTCTGTCTAATTACTAATTACTAACATCTAACTACTATTTACAGCTGCGAAGCAATGTTTTCAAGCGAAGCTTCTTCTTGAACTTTACGGTTGTGTACACCATTTTTAAATTCCCATTTTATTAAACGGATACAGCCGTTTTCTATTTCAATCCCCGTAATGTCACCGTCTGAAAAGCAACAGCAGCCTGTGTTGTAATAAGATGGTTTTCGATAATTGGGTGTTGCTGATTTTTTAGCGTTGGCCTTTGCTTTTACTTCTTCTTTTATAATTGCATCTTTTATGGCGCCAACTTGGGCATCGTTATTATTATCCGTTGCTTTTTTTAATTGTTTATTTAATCTTTCCAATAAACTTAGCGATTGAAAAACTGCTACGTGTGTATGCCCTGAAATAAAAATAGTGTTTGCTTTTGTTTTGCTCCATTCGTACATAATATGGTTGTGCCTATCTTTTAAGCCATAATTATTGGAAGGTTTATTGGGGTTAAATCTTATCCATCTTTCAATGGGTGCCCAAATAAAACGCACTTTCCATTTGGTCCATCTATAATTTTTATCGTTGGTATCATCACCTTGATGGCCGTGTGCCAAAAAAATTTGAAATGGCTTACCGTTCATTTCAGTGGTCAACATCAACGAATCTAGCACCAATAAATCATTGCCATAAATTGGTTGCAGATATTGTTTTACCAACTCATCTTTACTCCAATTATTGTCGTGGTTTCCCCAAAGCCGATACATCTTGTTCTGGGTTTGGAATGTGGCTTCTTTTTGTAATTGGCCATGATATGTATCAATTACTATTTGCGAAGGATTTTTCCAACATTCTTCACTATCACCCATATTTACGTAGGTGTAATTATTGTCGCGATAATAATTTAAAGCCGCATCAAAATTGCTGGCCGATGTACGGAAATCGTCCGCATTATCGCCGTTGCCGCGGTGGTGGTCGCTTAATAAAACAAACTTATCTTGTTGCGGATGAAAGGTTATTTTTTTTGCTTTTTCATAATTTTCGTCAAATGTTTTTTGGTACAAATCATCCAACGCGGTAAACACATGTCGCGGGTTTACATCAGCACCTAAACTGCTATATGTTCTTTTAATGAAATTGATAAGCCAAACTGGAGCCATGTTTAGTACTTAGACATTAATAATAGTATTTAGACAAAACCGTGAAAGTCTAAACATCCATAATTAATTTGGCAAGTTGTTATTTAAAAGCGGCCAAATAAATTTCGATGTGTTGGAATTTGAAATTTCCCTTTTGGGAATTGATTTTATACTTTCACATAAATCTTGTTTTTATCCATTATCCATGCAAAAAACCAATACATGGCTATCGAACAAATGGCATAAAATAAGGAACCGACCCGCAAATCGCTAGCCACAATATTTTTACAAATATGCTCATAAAACCAACTGAACGGAGCAAGATGACTAATACTTCCATTGGGTTGCACGCTTCCCGGAATTCTTATTAAACCTTGAATACGTGGCAAAAATCCACTTATAAAGAAAATAAACAACGGGTTTTTTCCAAACACATCAAAAAAGCGGCTCCAAAAGCCAGCCTTGCCTTTAAATTCTAACAAATAAATAAATACGCCGATCACCATTAAAGCCAAGCCGGTTGTATAAACCACAAAGCTGCTGGTCCATATTTTTTTGTTGATGGGGAAAACCATATCCCATACGAAGCCTATAAAAATTAAAATAGCCCCGGCAACAAATAAGTTGGACAACATTTCGTACGTTTTTCCCTTTTTTTGGATGTATAAACCGGTTAAATAACCAAGTAACGGCTGTACAATTGCCGCAATGGCACTGGCCAAACCTTCAGGATCGAACGGCACGCCTTCGCCATGATAAACGTGTTTGGCACCAAAAACATCAATATCAATATGTGTTCCCCAAAAGCCCATCATACTGTACGGGTCGCCGGGCTTACCCAATAAATAGGATATCAACCAATAAAATAAAAGTATGGCAACACCAATCCAAAGCGTAGCTTTTGGTTTGGTATAATAAGCAATAATGCTGGCAAATAAATAACAAATGGAAATACGCTGCAACACGCCGAGTACCCGAATGCCTGTTACAATCGGATTGCCATCGTCATCAAAATTGGGATTTTCCCAGCCTTTAAAATGAAGATGCCCTTGAAGCCAATAACAAAACGGGCTCCAGTTCAAAAAAAGGCCGATTAAAAAAATAAGTATAAATCGCCTTAACACCTTTTTCCAAAACACAGACGCATCGCCCCTTTGCTGCAATTTAGGAATTACAAAAGACATTGCATTGCCAACGGCAAATAAAAAGAAGGGGAAAACCAAATCGGTTGGCGTACAACCGTGCCATTCAGAATGGTCGAGCGGCGCATAAATATGGACCCAGCTACCTGGGTTGTTCACTAATATCATCAATGCAACAGTTGCACCCCGAAATACATCGAGGGAATAATAGCGTTCTTTCAAAGGAATAAAAAGTTTTGTGGGCTAAAGATAAGGAATAGACGACAGACGATGGACGACGGACGACAGGCCACAAATGATAAGCAAGAGAGATGGGCTATAATTCTAAACTAATCTTAAATGCATGTTATAATTGATTGCAAATGGAGAAATTATGGTCGAAAGCCTGATGCCTATTGTCCATAGTCTGTCGTCTGTCGTCCGTCATCTATATTTGCATAACGTATGAAGATTTTGATTACCGGTACGGCGGGTTTTGTTGGGTTTCATTTAGCCAATCGATTGCTGGCCGAAAACTTTGATGTGGTCGGACTCGACTC
>CAWJTH010000201.1:0-6105 GCA_963845495.1 uncultured Chitinophagaceae bacterium | reverse complement strand
TGCCGTTTAATAAATAGTAATCGCCTTTGTCTTCGGCCGTAGTGCGCTGCGAAGTGGCATCGCTACCGGCTTCTGGTTCACTCAACAAAAAAGCGCCGATGTATAATTCGCCATCTTTCATGCCATGCGCCAGCGGTGTTAAATAATTGTTTTTTTGTTCTTCGCTGCCGTAAGCTTGTAAACCATAGCAAACCAAGCTGTTGTTTACGCTTACGCACACACTTACACTGGCATCTATTTTTGAAATTTCTTCCATGGCCAACACATAGCTAATGGTATCCATGCCGCTACCGCCATATTTTGGGTCTACCATCATGCCCATAAAACCAAGTGCTGCCAATTTTTTAATCTGTTCTTTTGGGAATTTTTGCAGTTCATCCCGCTCGATTACGCCGGGCAAACATTCTTGCTGCGCAAAATCTCGGGCTGCTTGGCGAACAGTTAATTGTTCTTCATTTAATTGTAAATTCATAATGGCAAATTTAAACCTCACTCCCGGCCTCCCTCCACAAGTGGAGAAAGGTGCCCCTGTTTCACTTCTTGTGAATTTTCAAAGGCAGTCCATTTGTTTACATGGTGTTCGTTTATATAATAAATTCTGGCATTGTTATTTTCGTTTCTGGCTTCTTATCTTCTTGTTCCTCATGTCTTTTGTCCCTCTTGTTTTATCGTCTTCTTACCTTCTCGCTTCTTGCCTTCTTGCTTCTTGCCTTCCTACTTATTCGGATAACTATCTTGTACTCCACCGCAATCCACCATTTTTTCCGACGGATTGAAATATGGATTTACAACAAATGTATCCCTGCTTAGCCAATTGGCACCAGCACTGTTAAAAGCCATCGGGCAATGGATCTGGTAAATCGTATCCTTGTTATATTTTACGGTACGCACCATATCGTACAATACGTCAGAAATTATTTGCAACGAGTGGCGTTTTTCTTCCATGCCTTTTACTTTTGGAACATTGCTAGCTACGTTTGCAATAGAATCAACCAAACCTTTTGCGGTTTCTATAATGGCAGTATCTGCTTTTACACCTTTAAAATTTATCGCTTTCAATGCACCAAAAAAACCAACAGACGTTTTGTCAATCAAAACACTGTCGTCTTTTACATAAGCACTTTTAAACGCATAATAATTATCCATCATAAATTGCATACTGCTATCAAATGCGTTATCAGCGCTTTTTACAGCAAGTGCTTCTTGCTTTGGTTCACTTTTTTTGTTTTCTTTATGAAAAAACACCCAATAAACGCCAAAACATATTGCTATCACTACTAGCAAGCGTATAATCTTTTTCATTTTTTTGTGTAGAATTTCTCCAAAAATAGGCATTTGTGTGAACCATGATTTGGATGATTGAAATGATTTAAACGATTATTCTTCTTTTGTTTCAAACTGTCTTTTCACGTTGTGCAAGAAACGTTTCCGTACATGCAACCTACGTTTCGTAAATTCGCCGCAATTTCTAAATTAGTATCCCTTTTTTTATGTTGATAGGATTGAACAATGTGACTTTTGAATTTGGTGCAAGAACCATCGTACGCGATGCCACATGGCATGTACACCCAAACGAACGAATCGGCTTGATTGGTTACAACGGTACCGGAAAAAGTACGCTTTTAAAAGTATTGGTACAAGAATACTCGCCCAGTATTGGCACGGTTGAAAAAGGCAAAGAAACCACCATCGGTTATCTTCACCAAGATTTATTGAGTTTTGATACCAACGACAGCATCCGTGATGTGGCTTTGCACGCTTTCGATAAAGTAATGGCTTTGCAAAAAGAACAGGCTGAATTGGAAAAAACTTTAGAGACGAATGAAAGCGAAGCTTTGCTGATCCGCTACACCGATATTTTGCATGAAATTGATGTGCTGGACGGCTATACCATTGAACACCGCACCGAAGAAGTATTGCACGGACTGGGCTTTACGGATGAACAATTGTCAAAACCTTACAAACAATTTAGCGGTGGCTGGCGTATGCGGGTATTGTTGGCCAAAATGATTTTGCAAAACCCAGATGTGTTATTGCTGGATGAACCCACCAACCACTTGGATTTACCAAGTATTGAATGGTTGGAAAAATATTTGATCCGTTACCAAGGCAGCGTGATTATTGTGAGCCACGATAAATTTTTCTTGGATAAGATGGTAACCAAAATCGTAGAGGTTTACCAACAAGAATTGCATATTTATAGCGGCAATTACAGTTATTATGAAACGGAGAAAGCTTTGCGCATCGATATGCAGCAAAAAGCTTACGAAAACCAGCAAGATTATATTCGCCAGCAAGAACGTTTTGTTGACCGTTTTAAAGCGAAAGCCAGTAAGGCTGCTTTGGCGCAAAGTGTGGTAAAACGTTTAGACAAATTGGAGCGGATTGAAAGCGTTGAATTGGAGCGGCCAAATATCCGTATCAATTTTAGCGTAAACCACCAGCCTGGTAAAATTATAGCTACGCTAAAAAATGCCAGCAAAAGCTTTGGTGATAATGTGATTTTGAAAAACACCAATCTTGAGGTAGACCGTGGTGATAAAATTGCCTTGATAGGTGCAAACGGAAAAGGAAAATCAACTTTGCTTCGCATGATTGTAGGCAACGAAAAATTTGAAGGCGAAAGGGTTTGGGGCCATAACGTGGTGGAAAGTTTTTATGCTCAGCACCAATTGGAAGCGCTGGATATCAACAATACCTTGATTGAAGAAATGATGGGCAGCGGTGCCGGTAAAACCGAACAAGAGTATCGCAATTTGCTGGGTGGCTTTTTGTTTGGCGGCGATGATGTTGACAAAAAAATACGCGTTTTAAGTGGTGGCGAAAAAGCCCGTGTGGCGTTAGCTAAAACCATTGTAAGCAAAGGAAATGTGCTGCTGTTGGATGAGCCGACGAACCACTTGGATATCCATTCGGTTGAGTTATTGGCCGATGCATTGAACAAATACGAGGGCAGTATTATTTTGGTAAGTCACGACCGTTATTTTATTTCAAAAGTGGCTAATAAAATTTGGGAAATTGTTGACCACCAAGTAAAAGAGTTTAAGGGCAGCTACGCTGAGTGGATTGATTGGAACGAGCGGATGGCAGCAAAAGCAAAAGAGGAAAACAAAGAACAAGGAGCAAATAACAAGGCACAAGTTGTTATCGCCCCAAAGCCACAAGCTGTAAGTCAGAAGCCCCAAGCTGATGTGAATAAAAACGAATTGACTAAAGTAAAAAAGCAATTTGAAAAGCTGGAAGCTGAACTTGGTATTTTAACCGAAAAGAAAAAAACATTGGAAGCTAAATTGGGCGATCCAGCTATTTATTCCAATAAAGATAAATACCAGCAAGCAGAAAAGGATTATCAACAGGCTGCTAATCAACATGCCAAATTACAGGCAGAATACGAGCAGATTTTTGAGCAAATAATGACTTTAGAAGGATAATATTATTATAAGAAAATGAAAATGCCTCCACTTTTTTGATGGAGGCATTTTCATTATAAAAGATTATTTTAGAAGACATTATAAGCAAAGCTGATATAATATAAACCGCCAATAGCAGGATTGCCGAACAAGGTTTTATAATAATGATTGGTAAGGTTGTTAGCGCCAAGTTTGATTATAGATTTTTGCTCAACCAACTTATAACTAATTTGGGCATCAAATGTTCCAAAGTCTGTAACATTACCTTGTCTAAAATCAGCCTCTGTATAAAAAGAATCTTGCCAACGTGCTTGAATGCTGAATCCAAATAGCTTATTGTAACCAAACCCAGAATTGGATAAACCAAAGTTTGCACGGTAGCGTGGTGTGTTCCAATAAGTAGCAAAATTAGGATCGGGATTATCGATCATATCGGAAGAAAGGTTGGCATCAATTGAGAAGTTTTTAGGCAACAAATAGTTGATACCGATGCCGTAACCGTAAGTATTTACTTTGTTGGCGCTATTTACAGAAACTGAATAACCGGTGTATGTAGAAGGGTCGGCAGGGTTGATTGTTGCAGGGTTTCCGCTTTTCGCCTGTGCTACGCTAACCCTACCAATAAAGTCTTTGTAATTAGAATAATAACCATAAATATCTATCAAAAATCTTTTTCCAAATAAACCTTTATAGCCCAATTCATAAGAATTAACTGTTTCTGGTTTATAAGTGCCAAAAGTTTGTAATTGGCCTGTTGTAGGATTAACTACAGGATTTGTATTAAAATGATAAAAATCACGCAATTGTGGCAACCCACCGATTAATATACCTGCGCCGGTGTTTAAATTAATCCATTGGTTTTGGTTAGATGGAAAGCGATAAGCATTTTGGTAAGAAGCCCGAATGTTTTGGTCTGGTGCAACTGTAAGTACGGCCGAAAGCCTTGGCGTGAATTTACCATCAAAATTTTCGTTTTTATCATAGCGGCCGGAAGCTGTCAATTTCAATTTGTCGTTAATAAACTTCTTTGAAATCTGAATATATGCGCCATATTCTTTGGTATTGATCGCTCCGGCACTGTCCGCAAATAAAGTTCCTTTTGAATTAAGCGTGTAAAGACGGTAGCTCGCTCCAACCAAAACCTCAGCAAATTTTACAGCTTTCGTTAAGTCATATTGGCCTTCAAAATGGTATAGATTTGTTCTATCCAAAAAGCCGCCTCCTTTTGGGATAGGAATACCCGCTACTTGCCCTTGGATTGACTTAAACTGATCTGAGCCAGGAGCAGGGCGACCTTGGTCTGCCACTGCACGGGCAGCGTTGTTTGCTACTAGGTCACTTGCGCCGCCAAGCCGGCTCAACAAATATTGCCCAGCATATTGTGGAAACCAACTGCCAGCAGCGTTTGCGGGGTTATAACTTGATTTCCATGCTTCATTGAATAACTGTGCGGTAACAGTAGCATTAAAAGCATCGCCAGAATTTTCTTGCGTAGTATATGCTTTCAGGAACCAGTTTTCGCTTTTAATCTCAAATTTATACTGGCCTATTTTTAAGTTTTTTAAAGAATACCGGTCGCTTCCGGTATAAACAGTATTACCTGTGCCAAAATTGCCAATTAACGACATTTCAGTTCTTGACGATAATTTATAATACAATCCACCACTTAATTTAAAATCGACCGTATTATTATCTATAAATTCATATTCTTTATATCCAGTTCTAGAAACGTTGAAAGTGCCAAGGCTACCAACTAATGCATTTAACGCTGGGGCAGCCGCTGGATTTGCAGCAGCAATTTGTGCCGCCGCTCCCCTTATAAAAGGAGTTGATGCACCATTAATATTTAAAAAAGTTTCGTCGCCATATACATTTACACCATTATAGTTTGGGTCATAATAACGCGTTCCTCCTATAATATGATTAGCGGCTCCGGTGCCAGAAGTTTGGGTATAATTACTAGTATCATTTCCTACCCAATCTTTAGCTTGAATCAATTGCGCACCAATTTTAAATGCAAATTTGTCGCTTACCTTTTTCCCCCAGCGAAGGCTCCAATCATAAAATGGAGAAGCGCTGACTGGGTCATGATTATTGCCGCCTCCTATATGGCTTATGCCTTGTTTTACTTGAAAACTTATGCCTTGGTATTTAAACGGATCTTTAGAACTGATCAACAATGTTCCATTCATACCACCTGAACCGTACAAGGCAGAAGATGCGCCCGGCAGCAGTTCCACATTGTCCACATCCAATTCTGTTAAGCCTACAACCGAACCAACCGAAAAATTTAAACCCGGCGCTTGGTTATCCATACCATCAACAAACTGATTGAACCTTAAATTACCGCTACCATTAAAACCCCGGGTAGTTACAGAAGTAAACGTAAGGCTTGAATTTGTTACATCTACACCTTTTAATGATTTTGTGATATCATAATAACTGGCAGAAGGTGAATTACGTATGGCGGCTTGTCCTATTCTTTCAATAGTTACAGGGCTTTCTAAAATTCTCTCTGGTGTACGGCTTGCTGAAATAACAACTTCTTGCCCTAAAGCCGTAGAAGGTACAAGTAATGCAGTTACTTCCCGATTAGTATTTGTTACTACAATTTGTTGTGCAGTAAACCCAACAGAAGTAATTAATAAAGTAATTGGTAATTTTTGTGTTGTGCTAATAGAAAACCTGCCCTTAT
>CAWJTH010000200.1:0-15939 GCA_963845495.1 uncultured Chitinophagaceae bacterium | reverse complement strand
TGCCATTCTACTTGGTTGAGTTACATATACTGAAAAGTCCGCCCATTCCAACGGGTCTTTTTGAAACATTCTGTAGGCATGCGGATGTATAAATTTGTTTGCGATAAAAGCGCCAGCCAAGGCGCAAATACCTGCCGACACACCGCTCCAACCGCTTAAACTAATGAAACGGCTACTGCGCTCCATCATTTTTTTGATGTCGGCAATGGTTTCTAAGGATTGTATTTGCTCGTCCATAAAAGCGCTTTGAAATACAAAGTAAATGGAAGGATTTTTAACAGCCAAATTATTTTTGGCTATTGGTTCAAAAAAATACTCAACACTAATTACATGCCCATTACCTCATCAGCACTTGGGCCGTAACTTCCAGGAATCGGAATATTTAGCAAACGTAAATAAACACCTAATTGTGCACGGTGGTGAACGGTGTGGTTAAGCACAAAACTGCGCAACGCAACGGCTTTTGGCATGGCGAAAAAAATGTGATCGCCTTTTCTAAACGTCCAAGGTTGGCTCAAAGCATCGTCGGTGGTGTTGGCCAAAACATCTAAACCAGAGACAATCGTTTCGTTAAAAACCATCAAAATTTCATCGGTGGTTGTTGCGGTTGATGCTGGGAAAGGCTGATTGGTAAAATCAAATTCGTTTTGTAAAATAATAATCGGAATCCAATCGGGTAATTGCGCCACGTGCCTTGCCAATTTGCCAAGCGGCATGCTTTTATCGTGGGGCTTCCAATCGGCTTTCTCCATCGGAACCAATTGCAATATTTTTTTTGTGGTGGCAGCTTCTTGTTTTATCTCGCCGATTATCAATTCGGTAATGGTCATAATCGTTCTGTTTTAGCAACGAAAGGTATAACAAACATGGCTAAAAGTATAAATGGTAACAAAAAAGGATATCACCTTTCGAGATATCCTTTTTTAGATAGAAGTTTTTCAAAACAACCCAAAAAGCTGGCTGTCTATTTTGGCGATGATTTCTCCGAGGTCTTCTGTTTTATTGGCGAATTTATTTTTGTCGACATCGATAATCAAAATGGGTCCTTCTTTGTAATTTTCTATAAAACGGGTATAATATTCATTCAGTTTTTTTAGATAATCGAGGCGGATGTTTTCTTCATATTCGCGGCCACGTTTTTGGATATTGCCAACCAGCGTAGGCACCGATGCTTTTAAATAGATCATTAAGTCAGGCGGTTGTACCATGGTTTTTAGCGTTTCGAAAAATTGGTAGTAATTTTCGAAATCGCGTTTGCTCATTAAGCCCATATCGTGCAGATTGGGCGCAAAAATGTTGGCATCTTCGTAAATGGTACGGTCTTGGATGACGGTTTCTGTACCACGCTGAATTTCAAGCAGTTGCTTAAGCCTGCTGTTTAAAAAATAGATTTGAAGATTAAAACTCCAACGTGGCATTTCCTCATAAAAATCGTTGAGGTAGGGGTTGTGGTCCACATCTTCAAATTGGGGGATCCAGCGATAATGCTTGCTCAGCATTTCGGTAAGGGTTGTTTTACCGGCTCCGATATTTCCGGCTATGGCAATGTGTTTGGGCTTTTTTGCAGACATAAGGGGATAAATTCCAAATAAATAAATTCCAAATTTCCAATTAATGCGGTTTTTTATTATAACTTAAAACCACTAAAATTTTTGCAGGCCAAAATACCAAATGTTTGCCCAAACCCGTTGGGATTTGGAATTTTATTTGGGATTTGTTTAATAATAATTTATCCCAACTGCTTCACGCACCAATTGCAACGTTGCTTTAGCGCTTTTTCTGGCTTTTTCTTTTCCTTCTTCCATAATATTTTTTAGCAATATTTTGTCGTGTTGAATGGCTGAAGCTCTTTCACGGATGGGTGCAATAAACGTTGCCATGTCTTCGGCCAATTGCTTTTTCAAATCGCCGTAACGGATAATAACATTGCCAGTTGAAGAATTGTTGAAATCGGCCTCAAACTTTTCCAGCACATCGGGGGTGCTTACCAATTTTAGCAACGTGAAAATATTTTCGATGTAATCCGGCTTTTTGCTATTGGGTTCGGTTGGTCCATTGTCGGTTTTGGCCTTCATAATTTTTTTGCGGAGCATTTCGTCTTCATCTGCAAAATACAGCGTGTTCATTTGGTTTTCGCTTTTGCTCATTTTGCCCTCACCATCCAAACTTAAAATTTTTACGAGTTCGCCGCCATAATTAAAAGCCTTTGGTTCTGGAAACGTTTCGCCGTAGCGGTGGTTAAAACGCTGCGCAAAGTTGCGGGCCATTTCCAAATGTTGTTCTTGGTCTTTTCCAACCGGCACTTTTGTAGCACGGTGGATTAAAATATCCGCCGCCTGCAAAACTGGATAAGTCAGCAATCCGGCATTTACATTTTCGGGTTGCAGCCTTATTTTGTCTTTAAAGGAAACTGTTTTTTCCAGTTCGCCTTTGTAAGCCAACATGTTTAAATAAAGATAGAGCTCGGCAATTTCGGGTACATCGCTCTGCACAAAAAAGGCCACTTTATTGGGGTCGAGGCCGCAGGCCACGTTTTCGGCAATTACACGGGCAACGCTGTTTTTTAGCGCAGATGTATCAAGATGTGTGGTGAGGCTGTGCCAATCGGCGACAAAGAAAAAACAGTTAAATTCATCTTGCATACGTACAAAGTTGCGCATGGCACCAAAGTAGTTTCCCAAGTGTAATAATCCCGTGGGGCGAATGCCGCCCAAAACAATTTCTTTTTCCAATGTGGTTATTTTGAAGGGCGCAAATATAACGAAAGTGATGGTGGAAGGAAAGTTGTTGCTTTAAAATCGCCGGAGGCGATAGAATAAGGCTTCGAGGCGAGGACGCCTCGAAGAGCGAGAAGCTCCGTAAGTACGCTTACTATTTCGTCCAATCCTCAAGCTTTATTCCTTTGGTTCTTTCCAAATGATTTGTATTATTTGTAACCATTATCAATTTGTAAAATATTGATGTTGAACCAATTAAAAGATCAAAATCATCTATAATTGTTCCCGCTTTTCTGAGCCTGGCTTTTTCTTTCGCAAAAATATCAAGCGATTGTATGATTGGCAAGATCTGAACGCCAGTTAAAAAGCTGTTCTCGTGTAAATGTTCTGCTGGAGCGAATTTCATCTATCAATTCTTCCGCGGTTTGCGAAGATTTAAAAGCACCAAACGATTGCTTGAATTTGTTTTTTTTTGTAGAAATATCTGATTTAATAGATAAAGACAATTTAGCAATTAAATCAAGCTTGCTATCCATCGATAAATTATCTAGCAAGTGCAGATAACCATCAACAATACTTGTATTAATGTCTGTATTTGTATTCATAATTTAAATTTATGAAAAAATCCTTAAAAATAGTTTTATCAACAATCAATTCTTATTTTCTATTGTGCGAATGAATAAACAACCCATGAATACTCTTGTTCTCGAACGCATTGCGGATGGCCACCGCAAACAGATCGGCAACGGAAAGTACTTTTATTTTGTCGGAATATTGTTTTAGCGGAATGGTATCGCACACTACCAGCTCGGTAAGCGCACTGTTTTGTATGTTGTTATAGGCGTTGCCACTAAGAATGGGGTGCGTGCACAATGCCCTAACACTAACGGCGCCTTTGTCCATCAAAAGACCGGCAGCTTTGCACAAAGTGCCGGCAGTGTCGCAAATGTCATCAATCAACACCACGTCTTTCCCGGTTACATCTCCGATCACCGTCATGCTCGCAATTTCGTTGGCACGTTTGCGATGTTTGTCGCAAATAACCATTTCGGCACTAAAATAACTGGCAACCTCGCGAACCCGGTTGGTGCTGCCCACATCCGGCGCCGCAAAAATTAAATCTTTAAGCTTTAGTTTTTCAATATATGGAATAAACATGGCCGAACTATCCAAATGGTCGACCGGAATATCAAAATAACCTTGTATTTGTGGGGCGTGTAAATCCATGGTTATCACACGGTCAGCCCCTGCGGCGGTTAGCATGTTGGCCACTAATTTTGAACCGATCGCCATCCGCGGACGGTCCTTTTTGTCTTGCCTGCTAAAGCCATAATAAGGCATCACCGCAATTACTTTATAGGCTGACGCTCGTTTTGCGGCGTCGATCATCAACAACAATTCCATAAAATTGTCTGTTGGGGCAAAGGTGCTTTGCACCAAAAAAACATAATCGCCGCGGATACTTTCCATGTATTCCACGCCAAACTCGCCATCGCTAAAATGTTGGATTTTTACATTGCCGAGCTTGGTACCAAAACGTTCGGCAATTTTTTCTGCCAAATAGGTTGATTTTGTACCGCTAAAAATACGTGCATGGTCGCCGTTCATAATCCGGTAAAATTTGGAAGTTGAAAAAATACTTAATGTTGCAAATAGAAATCAACGTAACATTGATTTTTATTTGCTGCGAAGATAGGTTTTGCAATAGGGTGCATTTCAAAATTTAGCAAAAATTGAACAGGTTTAAAATGGTTTCAGTAATAAAGATTGTAAATTTTACGAATTAATCCCCTTTTACGGCTTAGGGGCAAAAAACATACCATGGAAAATTCACACACAGTGTCGAATTCTATTAAAACTTGGGCCGAAGACGACCGCCCAAGAGAAAAATTGATGCAAAAAGGAAGCGTAGCTTTAAGCAACAGCGAATTATTGGGCATTTTAATCGGCAACGGCACCAAAAACAAAACAGCGGTTGATCTTGCCAAAGAAATATTACGGTTGGGAAAAGACAACCTGAATGAATTGGGTAAATTATCGCTAAAAGATTTGCAAAAAGTAAAAGGCATTGGCACGGCGAAAGCAATAACCATTGCCGCTGCGCTTGAACTTGGCCGAAGGCGCCAAGGAACTGAGGCTTTGGAAAAACCATTATTCAATACTAGCAAGGCGGTGGCACAATACCTGCGCAGTATTTTAGGCGATGAACAAAAAGAAGTTTTCATAGTGCTATTTTTAAACCGAGCCAATAAAATAAATGGTCATTTTGTGGCCAGCCACGGTGGATTGACAGGAACAGTTGCCGATCCAAGGGTTATTTTAAAGCGGGCTTTGGAAGAAAATGCGGTGGGATTAATCCTGTCGCACAACCATCCTTCAGGAAGCGTAAAACCAAGCAAAGCCGATGTTGACCTAACCGAAAAAATAAGGCAAGCGGCTCGTTTGCTCGACATTTTGGTTTTAGACCATGTTATTATTGGCGGTAGCAGCGATGCTTATTACAGCTTTGCAGATGACGGCCTATTATAAGTATTTGATTTTTAAATGCTTATGGCTAAAAGGTTCTCTCAACAAATCTTTTCATTTTACAAAGCTATTTTTGTTGCCTAATGAAATATGCAAAACAAATATTCATTTTATTGTTGTTGGGATGCGGTGTTAGCAAATTGAACGCACAAAAAAACTTTGATTTTAACCCGGCTTGCCAGCAAGCTTATTCTGCTATTTTAAGTCTTCGCGTTGCCGAAGGCCAAAAAATATTAGTACAGGAAAAAGCGACACATCCCGACAATCTCATCCCCTATTTTCTTGACAACTACGCCGACTTTTTCTCGCTTTTTTTTAATGAAGATGAAGATGAATTCGATAAAAAATCAATTTACAAAACGGCCCGTTTAGAAGTGATGAAACTTGGCCCAAAAGATTCTCCTTGGACGCTTTTTACCCAAGCCATTTTGCAATTGCAATGGGCGGCCATCCATATTAAATTTGGTGAAAAGTGGGCTGCCGGTTGGAGCATGAAAGCAGCTAACGACTTAATCAAAGAGAACCAAAAAAACTTTCCCAATTTTACGCCTAACAGTTTGGTTTTGGGCCCGTTGCGAATGGTATCGGGCACTATCCCAAAAAGTTATCAATGGCTTAGTGGCATTATGGGCTTGAAGGGAAATATTGCCCAAGGCATGCAAGATTTGGTTAGTTTCATGAACAGAAAAGACGCTTTATCGACCACCTTTCACGATGAGGCTGTTTTTTACACCTGCTATTTAAAGTTTTATATTGAAAATAAGCCAGACGACGCATTGGCAATTATCCAACAGCAGCATTTGGATGTGGTGAATAACCTGCTGTTCACTTACATGGCGGCGAACTTGAGCTTGAACAACCAGCAAAGTGCCAACACAAAATCGTTTGTGTTAAACAGAAACACATCAGCCAATTATTTGCAAATACCCATTTGGGATTTTGAGTTGGCGTATGCTAAATTATATCATTTGGAGCCAGATGCGAATCAATATTTCGACCGTTTTTTAACGCATTTCAAAGGAAAGTTTTATGTAAAGGACGCATGGCTAAAATTTGGCTGGTCGTACTTGCTGCAAAATAATTTGCCGCAATATTACCGCTGCATGGAAATGGTAAAAACGAAGGGCAATACTGATACCGATGCTGATAAAAAAGCCATGAAAGATGCGAAAGCCGGAAAAATGCCGAACGTGTTGTTGTTAAAAGCGAGGTTATTAACAGATGGTGGTTACACAAAAGAAGCCTATCAATTAATGGTAGGAAAAAGCACGGCCGATTTTGCCAATATAGACGACAAGTTGGAATTTGCTTATCGCGTAGGTAGGATTAACGAAGAGCTGGGCCATTATGATATTGCCGTTGATGCATATTTAAGCACTATCAAATTAGGACGCGACCGCACCGAATATTTTGCCGCCCGTGCCGCCCTTGAAGCTGGCATGATTTACGAAACGCAAAAGAAAAACAAACAAATGGCCATTGCATTTTACCAGCAATGCCTTGATTTGCCCGACCACGATTATAAAAACTCGCTCGACCAAAAAGCAAAATCGGGTATTGCAAGATGTACGGGGCAGTAAGAAAAGTAGTTGGTAATCAGTATTTAGAAAAAAAGGTCATTTTTAAAAATCTAATGACCAACGACTAATGACCAACTACTTTTTTTACAATCCAATTTCGTATTTATAATATAGCATACAAAACATTATAAACGCCACAATTATTAAAGCAATACCAACGGCATAAAATGGCGCAAGTGGTGTTACAAATAAAAAACAAGCGCTAATTAAACTAACTATTCCCAAATGGTTTTCAACCTTCATTTGTTTTTCGTAAGCAATTGAAGTAAATAATAACAATTGCCCTAAAAAATAAACACATAAGGAAACCGGGCTAACATCTAATACCGAAGGTGCATATCTTAATAAAATTAAAAACTCCGGTAAAATTAAAATTGGATAAATAAATAAATACAACAAAAATATTTTATAAACAGGAATTGGCATGTTCCGTAACGCTGAAAAATCACGTTCTAAAAATTGCACATAATCGTAAACAATAATTGCATTTGCAATAATACAAGCCTGATAAAACAAAATAAAATCACTTAGCGGAAAGTGGCCACCATTCCAAACAAGCGGTATAAATAACATGGTAAATGAAAAAAATTTAACCATCGTTATTTTAATCTTGCCTTTGTATAAACTATGCCAAAATAAAATAGCAAAGAACTTTTTGGGTAAATTTATATCTATCGTCGGGAGCTGAAATCTAATACCACGCTTCATTACAGCTAAGTAATAAATGTAAACCGTCAACAATAAAACGGCAATTAAATATATTAAAATAATAAGTGAAGAAGCAACATAACCTAAATGGATGCCAACCAACAATGTAATAATTGCATAAATAAAAACTGGTGCAAATAAAATAAATGCCAATACAAACAAAAGTGGGAAAAGTGATTTAAAAAGTAATGCTTGTGTCTCAAACAACAAAGCATTTTCTTTACCATTTAATTTGGAAAGTACAAATGCTACGCATTTTAAATTAAATAAAGTAAAAAGAATTAATGCAACAAAAAGGCCGATGTTTGAAGAAACAATACCCTTCATTAATTGAAAATGTACCGCCATTGGGTTTTGCGCAACTATGCCAAACAACACCACAAATAGAAAAAGAAAAAATCCGGCATTGCGTGAATAGAATTGTTTAGCCAATACTTTCCATAAGATTTGAGCGGTATATTTCATTAAAAACTAAATGATTAAAATGAAGAATATAAATTACTTGTTTTTTTCTAACTACCAATTACTAACTACCAACTACTGTATTGTTTTAATAGTTTGATCTTTTACGATAAATGTTTTTAGCCGAAAATAATGATTTGGAAAATCCATATCTTGATGTGACGTTAAAATAAATCCGATATGGTTTTCTAACTTTACTTCAATTATTTTTAATATTGTTTGTACCGATTCCACATCCAAAGTAATTAATGGTTCATCCAATAAAATCCATTTTGGTTGACCAACAAATGCCAATACCAACGATAATTTTTTAAGCATCCCGCTTGAATAAGCACCTATTTGTTTGCGCAACATATCGTTGCTTAAATGCAATTGCGCACAATGTTCAAGGCATTCTTGCTTGTTTCCCTTTTTTGTTTCTACATAAAAATTGATTAAATCATGCCCGGTTAAAAAACTTGGGTAAACGGCCGCAGCTTCGCTGTAATTCACCATCCGCCGGTGTTGCATTTTTTTTTGTTGAATGTCGATTTCGTCAATCATAATTCTTCCTTCAAAAGGAATCAACCCCGATAGCGAACGCAACAAAGTCGATTTACCGCTTCCATTGATGCCTTTCAACCAATAAATGCCCCGTGGTATTTCAAGCGATGGGATATCCAGCACCAATTGGCCGTTGTATTGTTTTTTAAAATCGGTAAATTTTATCATCGCCATAAAAATAGTCGGCAGCGGCTAATATTGCCACAGATTCACAGAAAATTAAGATGAGAATCGAAAATTTTGGAAATTCAGACTTTTAATTTGTTGCCATTATCAAAATTTTCGTAAACCCAATTAAAACCTCAACTTCGTCTTCAAAATATTTTATACCATGAATTGGAAAGAATATCAGGATAAAAATGAAGAACGTTTTTTAGAAGAATTGCTTGAACTATTGCGCATACCAAGCATCAGCGCCCGCAGCGAACATAAAGACGATATGGCCAAATGTGCCGACGCATTTAAGGTAAAACTGATGGCGGCCGGTGCTGATACTGTAGAAATTTACCCAACCGACGGCCACCCGATTGTGTATGGCGAAAAAATTACCGACCCTTCAAAACCAACTGTTTTGGTGTATGGCCATTACGATGTGCAGCCTGCCGATCCGCTAGAATTGTGGCACAGCGGACCTTTTGAGCCGGTGATTAAAGATGGAAAAATATTTGCCCGCGGTAGTTGCGACGATAAAGGCCAAGTGTACATGCACGTGAAAGCGCTGGAAACCATGAACGCCAGCGGCGAGTTGCCAACCAACATAAAGTTTTTAATTGAAGGTGAAGAAGAGGTTGGAAGCCCGAATTTGGCAAAATTTGTAGAAGCAAATACTGAATTGCTGCAATGCGACGTGATTTTAATCAGCGATACGGCCATGATTAGCCTGGAAAACCCAAGCATTGATGTGGGCGTTCGCGGATTGACTTATATTGAAGTGCAAGTAACCGGACCAAACCGCGACTTGCACAGCGGTGTTTACGGTGGTGCGGTGGCAAACCCGATTACGATTTTATGCCAAATTATTGCTAAGCTACACGATGAAAATAACCACATTACCATCCCTAATTTTTATGATAACGTATTGGTTGCCAGTCCAGAAGAAAGAACAGAAATGGCCAAAGCTCCATTTAACCAAACTGAATTTAACGAAGATTTAGGCATTGCAAAGGAATGGGGCGAAGCCGGGTTTTCAACCAACGAACGTACCGGCATCCGGCCAACTTTGGAAGTAAACGGTATTTGGGGCGGCTACACTGGCGAAGGCGCAAAAACGGTTTTGCCATCCAAGGCATTTGCCAAAATAAGCTGCCGTTTGGTGCCTAACCAAAATAGTCATGACATTGAGAAAAAATTAATTGACTACTTAAAAAGCTTGGCGCCTGAAACGGTAACATTAGAAGCGAGTTTACACCATGGCGGCGAGCCGTATGTAACACCGGTTGACAGCGTTCCGTATAAAGCGGCGGCAAAAGCCATCGAGCAAACTTTTGGTAAAAGTCCGATTCCCGTGCGTGGCGGCGGCAGCATTCCCATCACATCTTTGTTTGAAAAAGCACTGGGCGTAAAAGTGGTGTTCCTCGGTTTTGGTTTGGACAGCGATAATTTGCACAGCCCGAACGAAAAATACGACATCGCGAATTTTTACAAAGGCATCGAAACCATTCCTTATTTCCACAAGTTTTTTGCGGAAATGGTTGGGTAAGAAAATAAGATTATTGAAACAAAGGCCGTCATTGTTGGCGGCTTTTTTGTTTACCATTTCAGCTTTTTAATTGACTTGTCAAAATCTGAAACAATTTTTTGGGTTTTATTAAACTCGTTGTATTCAGAAATTGCTTTTTTATCTGCTTGCAACTTTGATATATTACCTTTTCCATCTAAAATTTTATAATCCTTAAAAGATAAAAATTTTTTTTCGCTTGCTGATAATTGTTTCATGGTAAAGGTAGTTTCCCGTTCTATTAAACCCTCAATGTAATCAAAATAACCAGTTACTGTCCTTTCCAATTGTTTTATCTCGTTTTCCTGCAAATAGTTTTGGCAACGATCACATCGCTTTTTAACAATCTACCTTCTGGCGAATTTTTCCAAGAAGTAAGTCCCATGTTTTCTTTTTCTCTATCAGCTGAATTAAAAATGATTTCCGCTGCAGCTTTGCCGGTAATGGCAAAATGGAATTTGTTTTGTACAGTAGCATCAAAATGCTTCGTGGTTTCGGCGTTTTTATCATAATCGATACTACATTCAACAAAAATGTCTGTTACTTGTTGGTAAATCCTGCGTTCGCTGGCACGTTGCTGCGGACTCGCTGTAAAAGTTCTTTAAAATAATCTTTATCAAAAACTGTTCGTCCTTGTTTTAAACGGTCATCATCTAACATAAAACCTTTAATAATATATTCTTTTAAGGCTTGGGTGGCCCAAATCCTAAATTGGGTAGCTTTTGTAGAATTTACGCGGTAGCCAACAGAAATGATGGCATCAAGATTATAATATTTTTGATTTCTCACTACTTCCCTTGCTCCCTCTTTTCGAATTTGTAAGAATTCTTTACAAGTTGAAGTTTCATCCAATTCACCGATTTCGTAAATATTTTTCAGATGGATTGTAATGTTTTGGGGCGTTGTTATAAATAATTCACTAATAGCTTTCTGTGTGAGCCAAATTGTTTCGTCTTTCAAAAAAACATCAACCCGCACATCAGCATTGGGTGTACTGTAAATCAAAAACCTGACTTTTTCATTTTCCATGTTTTAAATTGCTGATTTACAAGTATTATAAAATGATTTTGAAGCGCTATTGCCTAGATCGAGGCATTATTTTTTTTACAAAAATCAAGTGTTCAAAACTTATTTGCATTTGTATTTGATAAAAGCAAATATGCACAAAAATTTAGTAAATTGCAATCCTTTTTCCAAGTTAGTATAGCACACACCTATATTTCTTTTTTCTTTATTGAATCTTATAATATTTAACCAATCGTTTAAAGATATTCACCAACAAGATATTATATGCCATTCCAATTAAATGCCCCATATAAACCTGCCGGCGATCAACCCGGAGCTATTGCCCAACTCACCGAAGGGATTTTGAACGGTGAACGACACCAAATTTTATTGGGCGTAACGGGCAGCGGTAAAACGTTTACCATGGCTAATGTTATTCAAAATGTGCAGCGGCCAACGCTGGTTTTAACGCACAACAAAACCTTGGTGGCACAATTGTATGGCGAATTCAAACAGTTTTTCCCCGATAATGCGGTGGGATATTTTGTAAGTTATTACGATTATTATCAACCCGAAGCGTACATGCCCGTAAGTGATACCTACATTGAAAAAGATTTAGCTATCAATGAAGAATTGGATAAGCTTCGCCTGCAAGCTACTTCTCAATTGCTGAGCGGCCGCCGTGATATTATTGTGGTGGCTTCGGTGAGCTGCATTTATGGTATGGGCAACCCAACGGAATTTGAAAATGGAATTATCCGCATTAAACAAGGGCAGGTAATTTCTCGCCAAGGTTTTTTGCATGCCTTGGTAAATAGTTTGTACAGCCGAACATCCATTGAATTTAACCGTGGTACTTTTCGGGTGAAGGGCGACACGATTGATATTAACCTACCCTATGTTGATTTTGGTTACCGCATTAGTTTTTTTGGTGATGAAATCGAAAGCATCGAAACGATTGATATTAAAACCAATAAACGGCTTGGCACGGTAATCGACGCGGCTATTTTTCCGGCGAATTTGTATTTGGCACCGAAAGATATGATGCAACAAGTGCTGACCGAAATACAAGACGAGATGATGTCACAAGTGGATTATTTTAAATCCTCAGGTAAATTTATTGAGGCGCAGCGCTTAAAAGAAAGGGTGGAATACGACCTTGAAATGATCCGTGAATTGGGCTATTGTAACGGGGTTGAAAACTATTCCAGATTTTTCGATAGGCGTTTACCAGGGCATCGACCGTTCTGTTTATTAGATTATTTTCCTAGCGATTATATATGCATGATTGATGAAAGCCACCAAACAATCCCGCAGGTGGCTGGCATGTATGGCGGCGACAGAAGCCGGAAATTATTGTTGGTTGAATATGGGTTTCGTTTGCCTTCGGCGTTGGATAACAGGCCGCTCAACTTTCCGGAATTTGAGCAAATGATGAACCAAATTGTTTACGTAAGCGCTACACCGGGCGATTACGAGCTGGAACAAACGGGTGGCGTAGTAATTGAACAAGTAGTGCGGCCAACTGGATTATTGGAGCCGCCCATACAAATACGCCCAAGCATCAATCAAATAGACGATCTTTTAGATGAAATAGACAAAACAGTGCAAAAAGGCGACCGTGTGTTGGTAACAACGCTAACCAAAAGGATGGCCGAAGAAATGGATAAATATTTGGGGCGTATTAATATTAAAAGCAAATACATACATAGCGAAGTGGATACGCTGGAACGGATTGAAATTTTACGCCAATTAAGGTTGGGTGAAATTGATGTATTGGTTGGTGTAAACCTATTGCGGGAGGGTTTGGATTTGCCCGAAGTTGCTTTGGTGGCCATTTTGGATGCAGACAAAGAAGGCTTTTTGCGGAACGTAAAATCATTAACCCAAACCGCTGGCCGTGCCGCCAGAAACGTAGACGGGCTGGTAATTTTTTATGCTGATAAAATGACAGAAAGCATGCAGATTACCATCGAAGAAACCAACCGCCGTAGAGAAAAGCAGATTGCATTCAATATTGCAAATGGCATTATTCCAAAAACGGTAAAGAAAAGCATCGACCAGATTATGCAACAAACTTCTGTGTTGGATATCAAAGGCTTTGATGCATCAAAACCTTACGCCATTGCCGGGGACCAGGATATTGTGCAGAGTGTTGCGGCAGAGGATCAGGTACAGTACAAAACAATTCCACAGATGGAAAAAGCGATTGCCAAAACTAAAAAGGAAATGGAAAAAGCCGCAAGGGATATGGATTTTATTGAGGCGGCCAGGCTACGTGATAATATGTTTACGTTACAAAAAGAACTGGAAGCAATGAAATGAGAAAGGAAAAATAATTAAATAATTAATATTTATACTCAATAATCAATTTGAAAACCGTGTTCTGAAGAAATTGATTATTGCTTGTTTTTGAAAGCTTTGTAAAAAGAATAGTAGACAAAAACAAATGACTGGTGTGACCGCTGCACCCCGAATGGGCAGTAGTATCCCGTAAAGCGCCGTGTTGAATGGATAATTGAATAATTTATAATGGATAATTTTATTGAGTGAATTGGCGGTGCGGAGTACCTCATCCGGCATTCCGAGCTACGCTCCCAACCTTTCGGTTGCCTTCTCCTAAAAGAGAAGGACAATGGCTATGTGTTCTTTTGACAGCCAGAAAAGGCGCCCCAAAAAAATTACTGGCAATAAACTCTATGGCCAATTTATACTTGATTGTTCATGATTTTATATTTCATCAAATCCATAAAAGCTTCTTTGTAGCTGTTGCTGAGCGGAATTCTTTCGGGTCTGTCTTTTAAAATAATATCGCCGTTTTCAATAGCAGATATTTTTTTAATGGAAACGATATACGATTTGTGAACCCGCATAAACCGATAAGATTGTAAGCGGCCCTCCAATTCTTTCATGGTGGAATAGGCCATGGTTTTTTGCTTGCCGCGGTGAAAAGTGATGTAGTTGCTCATAGCTTCGATGTAGTCGATGTCGTCCAAATCAATCTTCAACATCTTTCCTTTCTGCTCGGTTTTTACAAAAATGTAATCACTCGATGAATTTTCCAACGGTGGATTTTCAGCTGGAGGTTGTTCATCCACAATGCGTTGTACCGCTTTTACAAATCGGCTAAACGCGATGGGCTTCATTAAATAATCGACTGCATCAAGGTCGTAACTGGCCACAGCAAACTCAGAATAAGCGGTGCAGAAAATTACTTTTGCCCTTGAACCGATGATTTTTATTACATCGATTCCGCTCATTTCGTCCATTTGGATATCTAGGAAAACAACATCCGCATTATTTCGTTTTATCATTTCTATACCTACGAGTGGGTTTGTGGCGGTGCCAACTAAAACAAGGCCAGGCATTTGTTTTACGTAATTCACAAGAACATCAATAGCTGGCTGCTCATCATCGATTATTACACATTTTTTCATTCATTAGTCGTTTATTGTTAATTCAAAGGTGTAAAAATCTTCCTCGTCTGTCGTTTTCATATCATACTTGTTTTTAAATGCAACATCAAGCCGCCTGCTTAGGTTTGATATGCCGATATTGTTAGAAGAGATTTCAAAATTATTTTTTTTCTTTTTATTCCGGCAAAAAAAATAAATTTTCTTAGGTTGTAATACTACTTCGATTTTTAGAGGATTTTGTAAATCTTTAAGTTCTCCGTATTTAAAAGCGTTTTCTACAATGGTAATCATTGAGAGCGGCGGAAGCATTTGACCGTTTACTTTTCCCTTTATTTTGTAATCAACCATTTTAGAATTTGAGAAGCGGATATTATTGATGTCTATTAATGTTTGAAGATGTTCCAGTTCTTTTTGTACCGACACTTTACCGCTTTCATATTCGAGGCTTTCCAAAGAATAGCGCATCATATCGCTTAATTTAAGAATATTATCGGCCAAGCTTTGGGAACAGGCTAATGCTTGTGAAAAAAGCACATTTAATGTGTTGTACAAAAAATGCGGGTTTATTTGGGCACGTAAAAAAGCGTATTCATATTGTAGTTTTTCTTGTTGTGATTTTAATTCGTTTTGTTTTAATAAGGCTGTTTCAAGTTCCTGTTGTTTGTTAGCTTGTTCTAAGGTAAATTTTTCCTGCTGTAGTTTTCTTAATTCCCGTTCTTCTTTTATTGACTTTTGGATAAAGAAAAAAAGCAACGCATAAATAAAACATCTCACATAAACCAAAATACCTTCTTGTAAAAAGGATGCTAATTTAAAACTGCCAGTGTATAGTACCACTCCAAACTTTGGCAGTAAGTTATGTATAAGCACGTAACCGCTTAAACCCAATACTGCCAAAAAGCTTAAAAACAATATAACGCTATAAATTACCTTGTGTTTAGTAAAAAAGTTTAGCCAATATAAATTGGCATAAAATTCTAAAATTAAAGGTGTGTTAATTAATATAACACTATAAAATTTTAAATTTTTATCGGTTAGAAGCCCAATAAGATAGATATAGGATAAATAAACGACCCATCCTAACAAATGCCTTAAAAAATTAGAAGAGCTATATTTTTTTAAATAAAGCATAAATGTAATAATTCATTTTACATGAAAAAACATATAAACATTTATTTGCTGTTTATATGTTTAAAGCAACAATGCACCTGCATTTGCTAGCCTTACAAAGATATTACACTTATATAGTTAATATGCATAAAATT
>CAWJTH010000199.1:0-5949 GCA_963845495.1 uncultured Chitinophagaceae bacterium | reverse complement strand
AAGCTGAAATGAAGGTATTGTTCATCAGGTTTTAACTTGCTGGGATGTGGATTTCCCCAACCTACCGTGCCTAATACAAGCATATCTGGGTCGCTCCAGTTACCTGGTTTTACATACGCTGCGGCTTTATCCTGCGACAAGGCGATACCTTTTACGCTAGCCCATGTATCGGTGATGTCGTTGGTGGTGCGCCAGCTATTGCCGCCAACCGAGTCACCCCACTTCCAAACATCTGACATTCCGTATTGGCATAGGCTGAAATATATATCACGGGGTTGTTGCGACAAATAATCGCCCATTAATTTGAAGGGTTTAACGGCAGTAGACAACACATTGCCACCTTTGTAAGATAATGAACCAACTTTATAAGGGTCGTTATTTGGCAAGCCATCAAGCGCTCCGCCATAGCTGCACCAATCGTATTTCAGGTAATCGAAACCCCATTTTGCATAGCTTTCTGCGTCTTGTTTTTCGTGGCCATAACTGCCCACACAGCCACCACAAGTCCATGGGCCGGGGCTGGAATACAAACCAATTTTTAACCCCAGGCCATGTACCGTATCAGCCAGTGCTTTCATATCGCCAAAACGGACGTTGGGCATAATGTTGCCTGCATCGTCACGGAATTTGCCACGCAAGGTCGGGTCTTTGGAGTCGCGGTTGTTTTCCCAAAAATCATCCACATTTATATAAGTCCAACCATGGTTTATAAGCCCACTATTTACCATCGCATTGGCGGCCCGTTTCACTTTATCGGCAGAAACTTCGTTGGCAAAACAATTCCAACTATTCCAGCCCATCGGCGGCGTAAGTGCTATTTTATTGCCACAAACAATTTTTAAGTTTTTTTCAGCTTTGCCTTTGGCATTTTTTGCGCCCAAGGCAACGGTAAATGTTCCAGCTTAGAAATCTTTCCCGTAATGATGCCGGTTTTAGCATCAAGCATTAAACCCGATGGAAGTCCAGTCGCTGTAAAAGTCATTGGCCTATCGCCAGTAGCCGGAATACGAAATTGAAACGGTGAACCTGGACGAACACCAAAAACACTGGCGCCATTAATTTTAGGTTTGTCGGATGGGAGCGGCGTAAGAATGTATGGCTCGCTGGAAACTAGGTTGATGGTAGCCAGCGTAGTTACACCGTTGGTTTCAAATTTCGCATCGGCCCAATCAGCATGGTCGTAATAATTGCCGTTGCCGCCATCGGTTACCAACAACTCAAGTTTTTGTATACCCGTTAATTGAACGGAACATGGTTTGGCCGCATCGCCCAACCGCATGATGCCACTTGCCCAAAGTTTTTTACCATCGCCAACCAACACAAATTCAACCGCTGGTTGGTGGTCTTTCATTTCATCATCAATCCCAACCTGGGCCGTAAAAAGGGTTGCATTCCCATCTAATTTAATCAACAAAGAACTTTCAGCATGGGTTCCAAAACCCCGCTCGAATACTTTTCCACCAATGGTTAACGGCTTGCCATCAACTGTTTTGTTTTTTCGGGGTACGCCATAACCTTGCGTTGCAGCACTCAGGTCTAACTGGTCTAGCCAAACTGTTTGGGCGAATAGTTGGCTCGTTGCCATTAAGTTTAGTGCCGTGAAAAGGCCAACAAGAAAGCTGAATTTATTTTTTCTTTTTCTATGCATTTTAATGACTTGTTGTAGATGGTTTTAATAATTGAAGCTGAGATTTCACTTTTAAAAACAAAAAATTTCAAAATACCTTTTTAAACGAAATCCCAGAAACTGAACTCATTAATTGAATTTCCACCAGTCGAAATTGAAAAGGTCTTTTTCTCCTTTAAATACAAAAAATAGGTCGTGGACGCCCTTGGTATTTTTTACCGGTGTTGAAATTGTTTTCCAAACATCACCTTCACTCGAAGTTTTCACATCAACGACACCAATTATAGGGCCGTCGATTTTATCCATGTGGATTTCCATTTTTCCGCCATGTATGCCGGCAACGCCTACGTCAATTGTTGAAGTGCCTTGCGAAAAATCAACGCCCTGCACCTTCAGGTAATCACCGTTGTTGATGGATGTGACAAATATGCGGTCCAATATTTTTTTTCCCCTGTTCCAAGGATTATGTCTTTCCCATTCAGTGGATTGGTCGGTTTTGAGACCCTCGCTATAAGCGATGGTTTCCGCTTGAATGGTATCGTACGGGCTAAGCGTGCCTAGTTGTTTAACCCCAGTGGTTGACCAAAATGGCAATTTTTGGATGGTGCCATCCGCATTGTATGTTAGCTTTTCTATAGATATCGAACGCCTTTCGTAATGCTTGGATACCGTTTGTTTCATGATGTTATAATTGAAACCGAATACATAAGGATTTCCCTTATAATCAATGATGCCTGGGTGATTACCGCTAGATCTTTGGTCGCCATCCATGATACTGCCTTTATATACCCATGGACCAGTTGGCGAATTGCTCATGGCGTAACCGATACCTTCAGGACAGCAGGTGGAGGCATAAGCCATATAATAGTGACCGTTGCGCTTGTATGCCCACGGGCCTTCTTGATAATGAAAAGGGTCGGGCTGTCCTTTAATTTTGGCGATGGAACTGTCTTTTACAATACCACCTGAGTAAGAAATCATATCCTCGTTCAGTTTCACGTAGTATAAATTTGGATTCCCCCAATATAAATAAGCTTGTCCATCATCGTCAATCATCACGGTCGGGTCAATATCGTCCGTACTGTTTTTAATAAGCGGCTTGCCAATTGGGTCTTTGAAAGGGCCATAAGGACTATCGCCAACCAACACGCCAATGCCCAAACCATTTGGCACTGGGCAATACATATAAAATTTGCCATTTCGATTGATGCATTGCGTTGCCCATGCACCATTGTCGGTATTTACCCATTTAAAATTTTTCAATGAAGCTACCTCACCGTGGTCAGTCCAGTTTACCATATCGGTTGAAGTATACAGCAGCCAGTTTTTCATGATGAAACCAAAAGCATCGTCTTCATCGTGCCCGGTGTACAGGAATATCGTGTCATGATAAACCATAGGAGCGGGGTCGGCTGTAAATTTTGTTTGGATGATTGGGTTTTGCGCATTTACGATTGCTACGGCTAGCAAGGGAATTGCAAAAAATAGTTTAGTAAAGTAGTTGTTTTTCATTGGTTTATTTAATAGTAATTGGCAACGATGCAGAAGTCAAGCCATCGGCTGATGCTGTTATTGTTACCGTACCAGGTTTATTTTTAGCGCCAATAATTGCCAGGGTCAAGCCATTGAATGCTTTACGATGATCGGCTTTGAACGATTCGTGGCTTGTCTGGCTCCCATTATCAACACCGGCCAGATAACTATCTGCCCCTAATAATTTGAATTTGACATCATTATCAGCATTAGGCACCATTATCCCGTCCTTATCTACAATTTTAACGGTGATAAAAGAAAGATCATGATCGTTTGGACGTATGCTGCTCCTGTCGGCACTTAATTCTATCCTGGCTGGGGCGCCGGCGGTTTTAACCTCGGTGGTCAACACAACTTTTCCATTTTTGCGTGATACGGCCTTCAAGGTGCCCGGCTCATAGTTTACCTTCCAAGCAATGTGCAGACTGTCGCACTGTTTTGATTTTGTACCTAAAGATTTGCCGTTCAAAAACAGCTCGACCTCATCGGCATTATTGTAATAGGCCCAAACATCAACCACTTTACCAGCTTCCCAGTTCCAGTGTGGTAATAAGTGTAGCACTGCTTTATTGGTCCATTCGCTCTGGTACAAATAATAAACATCCTTGGGGAAACCAGCCAGATCTACTATCCCGAAGTAGGAACTGCGGGATGGCCACTGGTAAGGCCATGGTTCGCCTATATAATCAAACCCGGTCCAAACGAACTGACCCGATAGAAAAGCATGTTTTTTATATATTTTCAACGTTTCCTCATGGGTAAAACCCCAGGGTGCGGAAATATTATCATAAGCGTTAACGGTATTATCGGCATTCATGGGCCTTCTCACCCTTTTGCCATCAACGACCATTCCTCCCGGCCATCGTTGAATAGTATCGGGCGAAGTATTGTAAACACCGCGGCTTTCCAGCGCCGAGGCAGTTTCGGTACCAATGAATTTTTTACCGGGGTAGTCCTTGGGGAAGTTGGCCAGTTCCGCATTATGGTAATTGTAGCCTACCAGGTCAACAGCGCCCGATTCAACAATTTTATTGCCGGGGCCTGGTTCGCTGTTGGCTGTAGTGATCGGCCTCGTGGTATCCAGTTTGTGAATGATACCGGCAAGTTCACGGGCTATACGTGTAGCACTGGTATCCCTTTGCTCGGGTATTTCATTACCGATGCTCCATATCATCACCGAAGGATGGTTCCTGTCCCGCAGTATCTGATCTGTAAGGTCACGCCCGTGCCATTCATCAAAGAAAAGATGAGAGTCAAACTGAGGCCTTTTATGAACCTGCCATACGTCAAATGCCTCGTCCATAATAATTAGGCCCATGCGGTCTGCGAGGTCTAAAAACTCCGGTGCAGGTGGATTGTGCGAGGTGCGTATGGCATTAACGCCCATTTCCTTTAATATCTTGAACTGCCTTTCCAGTGCATGCACATTAAATGCCGTGCCCAGTGCGCCCAGGTCATGGTGTTCGCAAACGCCGTTTATTTTCATGGGAACACCGTTCAGGCTGAAGCCTTTATCCACATCAAAATTAAAATAACGGATACCCAGCGGCGTTTCATACTGATCGACCACCACATTATCCACCAATATTTTAGTTTGTACTTTATACAGGAAGGGTTTGTCGACCGACCATAATACCGGGTTATTAATGCCGAAATTTTGGCTTACAGTAGTAACCGTATCCTTTAAACCAACGCCTGTAAGGGTTTTGCTTGCTACTACTTTACCATTGGCATAAATGCTGCTGACAACAGTGGCAAGTTTAGTATTGCCTGCCGCATTTTTTATGCTAACGCTCAGGTTAACATCGGCATGGCTGGCGCTTACATTTGGTGTGGTTACAAAAGTACCCCAATGGTCAACAGCAATTTTGTTAGTGCTTATTAGCCAAACATTGCGGTAAATGCCCGAACCGGAATACCAGCGGGTATTTGGCTGTAAAGAATTATCAACCTTTACAGCTATTATATTTTTACCGCCATAATTTATATACGGCGTAAGCTCATATATGAAACTAATATAACCGTTTGGCCGATAACCTAAATGATGGCCGTTTATCCAAACATTGCTTTTTTGATAAACGCCATCGAAAGCGATATAGATTAATTTGTCTTTATCAGTCTGCGGGATGGTAAAGGTTTTACGGTACCAGCCTATACCGCCCGGTAAAGCGCCGCCTTCCACGGTGGCCGGGTTTTCTTTTTTGAATTCGCCCTCTATGCCCCAGTCATGCGGTAAATTTAATTTTCGCCAGCTGGCATTATTTAAATCAACATTTTCGCCGTTCGGTACGTCGCCCAGGTTGAACGTCCAGTTTTGATCAAAATCCAAAACCGAGCGCCCTCTTTGCGCATGCACAGCAGCTGAAAGACTAATCAGGATAACCAGGTAAAATAATTTTTTCATTATGGTTTATAAATAATATAAATTTTTAATTTTTCAACATCCACCAATCGAAATGGAACAAATCTCCCTCGCCACCTTTAAAAACGAAATACACGTCGTGCAAGCCATCCACCTTATTTATCTTGAAAGATTGTGTAGCCCAATTTTGTAAACCCCCAGTAGATTTTATTTCGCATGTGCCTAACCAATGGCCCTGTAAGTTCATCCACATGGATTTCGATGGATGCGGCGTTTGCCGAAGCCACATTTGCTTGAAACATTTTTGCACCCTTCTTAAAATCTACATTTCTCACCTTAATATAATCGCCGTTGCTAATGTCTGTAATATAAATACCCTTTCCGTTAATGCTGTCTTTCGCTGTTTCAATACCTTCTTCCCATGCAA